>DATMND010000435.1:0-3940 GCA_035569235.1 Acetobacteraceae bacterium
CCGGCGATCCGCACGCGAAGGGTGCTGTTGAGGCCGGTGTGCGAAGCGCGATCTGGGTGGCGATAGTGAAGGAAGGCGTCACCGTCGGCGCATTTGCTATCGGCCGGTCGGTAATCGGCACATTCTCGGACAAGCAGATCGCGCTGCTACAAAACTTCGCTGCTCAGGCGGTCATCGCGATGGAGAACGCGCGGCTGATCATTGCCACGCGCGAGACGCTGGAACAGCAGACCGCGACTGCGGAGGTGCTGGCGGTCATCAACTCGTCGCCCGGCGATCTTGCGCCGGTGTTCGATACGATGCTGGAAAAGGCGATGCATCTGTGCGGAGGAACGATCGGTGGCATCTTTACGTTCGACGGTGACCATTCGATGACCTCGGCTGTGCGAGGCGTGACCGCAGCGTTCCAGGAATACAATGACAAATACCCAATGGACGAGATTCAGCCTGGAACTGTGCCGGCGCGCATCATCGAAACCAAAGGCCCGGTGCAGAATGCAGATGTGACTGCTGGCGAAGCTTATCGTGCGGGGTTCCCCTACGCACGAGCACTTGTGGACCTTGGCGGCATCCGCGCTGTCCTCGCCGTACCTCTTCTCAAGGACGGTGTTGCAGTCGGAATGGTTACGATCTATCGCCAGGAGGCCGGTGCTTTCTCCGACAAGCAAATCGCCCTGCTGCAAAACTTTGCAGCCCAAGCAGTCATCGCGATGGAGAACGCGCGGCTGCTGACCGAGCAGCGCGAGGCGCTGGAACAGCAGACCGCGACGGCGGAAGTATTGCAGGTGATCAACGCATCGCCTGGTGAACTGGGTCCCGTGTTCGACGCGATGCTGGAAAGAACAATGCGTCTCTGCAGCGCGGTATTTGGCGCGTTGACCGCCTGGGATGGCAAGTACGCGAATGTCGTGGCGACGCGCGGCTTCCCGCCCGCTTTGGCCGAATACATGGCGTCAAGGGACCCGAGATTGGCAGCCAGCCCGGTGATTGCACGACTCGCCGAAACAAAGCGCCCTCAACAACTCTTGGATGTGATGGCTGGCGAGGGATACCGGAACGGCCATCCCGATTCCCGTGCGGTCGCCGACTTGGGCGGCGCGCGAACCATCCTCCATGTGCCGCTCCGCAAAGACGAAGCCATGCTTGGATACGTTTCGGTCTACCGCAACGAGGTATGCGCTTTCTCCGACAAAGAGATCGCTCTTCTGGAGAACTTCGCGGCGCAGGCCGTGATCGCGATGGAGAACGCGCGGCTGATCAACGAGCAGCGGGAAGCGCTAGAGCAGCAAACCGCGACCGCCGAGGTGTTGCAGGTGATCAACTCATCTCTCGGTGACCTCAAGCCGGTGTTCGACGCGATGCTTGAAAAGGCGATCCGTCTTTGTGAGTCCGCGTTCGGCATCCTTTCCACATATGACGGCGCGTCCATTCACACTGCGGCGTCGCGGGGGGCGACCCCAGCCCTGGCGGACTTCCTGCGCGAGCCAATACGGCCCGGGCCAGGAATGGGGCTTTATCGGCTCGTCAACGGTGAGGATACCGTGCACGTCGCGGACATCACCGATGACAAGACCTACCGATTGGGGGCTCCGGGGCCCAAGGCTCTGGCCGATCTGGGCGGCGCACGTGCCGTTCTTTTGGTCGCGCTTCGCAAAGACGGAGCCTTGCTGGGCGCAATCAACATTTTCCGCCAGGAAGTGCGGCCCTTCTCTGACAAGCAGATTGCGCTGCTGCAAAACTTCGCCGCCCAGGCGGTGATCGCGATGGAGAATGCACGGCTTATTGCCGAACAACGTGAGGCGTTGGAGCAGCAGACAGCCACTGCCGAGGTGCTACAGGTCATCAACTCGTCGCCCGGCGATCTTGCGCCGGTGTTCGACGCAATTCTCGACAAGGCGCACAGCCTTTGCGGTGCGACAGTCGGGAACCTGATGCTCTACAAAGACGGCCATTTTCATACGGTGGCGACACATGGTTTCCCGGAACAGCTCGCGTCGTTGATGCGGCGTCCGTTGCCCCTCAATTCCTTTACACAGAGGCTGATAGACGGGGAGCGTTTCCGTCAGATCGAGGACATCAGAGCGATCCACATAGGTCCTGATCGCGCGATCTTGCATGCATTGGCGCGCTACACCGAGGTGCGGACCCATCTGCTCGTGCCTCTGCGCAAGGACGGCGGTCTAATCGGCTCGATCAGCGCGAACCGCCCGGAAGTCCGCCCGTTCAACGACAAAGAGATCGCGCTGCTAGAAAATTTCGCGGCGCAGGCGGTAATCGCGATCGAGAACGCGCGGCTGCTGGACGTATTGCGTCAACGCACCGAGCAAGTAGCGGAGCTGAACCGCGGACTCGAAACGCGCGTCGCCGAACAGGTCGAGGAGCTAGGGCGGGTTGGGCGACTGAAGCGGTTCCTCGCACCGCAGCTGGCAGAGTTGATCGTGTCGCAGGGCAACGAGAAAATCCTCGAAAGCCATCGCCGCGAGATCGTCGTCGTGTTCTGCGATCTACGCGGCTACACCGCCTTTACCGAGACCGCCGAGCCCGAGGAAGTGCTGGATTTCCTCCGCGACTACCATGGCACACTGGGCCCCCTTGTCGCCCAGTTCGAGGGGACACTCGACCAGTTCTCGGGCGACGGGATCATGGTGTTCTTCAACGACCCAGTTCCGGTCCCGGACCCTGCCGCGCGCGCGGTCAACATGGCGATGGCGATGCGCGGGGCGGCCGCGACGCTGATTGCCGACTGGCGAGAGCGTGGTCGGGATTTAGGTTTTGGCGTGGGCATCGCGCAGGGCTACGCGACGCTAGGCCAGATCGGGTTCTCCGAGCGCTCCGGCTACACCGCGATCGGCACGGTGTGCAATGTTGCTGCCCGGCTTTGTGCAGAGGCCAGGGATGGTCAAATCCTCCTCAGTCAACGCATCAATGCCGCGCTAAGGGGAAGCGTCGTAACCGAACAGGTTGGCGCGCTGGCCCTCAAGGGCCTCACTCAACCGGTGGTTGCCTACAACGTGCCGGTTGCAGGTAGTCAAGCGGCTTTTCGCGTTATCGAAGGGGGGCCGACGAGTGCTTGACCAAATGGCCGCTTGCGCCCCCACCGGGTGCTGGCTCAATGACGCCTTTGGGTCGAATGCAGTCATCAGACAGCGGCGCCGGTATACCGCGTGCGGCTGCGACAATCACCCCGCCTTCGCCTCCCGCCGGCGCGCGTGCAGGATGAATTCGGTGTAGCCGTTCGGCTGCGCGCAGCCCTTGAACACCAGATCGCAGGCCGCCTTGAACGCCGGCCCGTCGAAGCCGGGCGCCATCGGGCGGTAGTTCGGATCGCCGTCGTTCTGCCGGTCCACCACTGCGGCCATGCGCTTCAGCGTCTTCATCACCTGCGCCTCCGCGGCGATGCCGTGATGCAGCCAGTTGGCGACATGCTGGCTGGAAATGCGCAGCGTGGCGCGGTCCTCCATCAGGCCAACATCGTGGATGTCGGGCACCTTCGAACAGCCGACACCCTGGTCGATCCACCGCACGACATAACCGAGTATCCCCTGGCAATTGTTGTCCAGCTCCTGCTGCACATCGTCGGGCGACCAATTCGGTCGATCGGCGATCGGGATCGTCAGCAGATCGGCAAGCGGCGCGCGCGCCCGGTTCGCCAGTTCCTCCTGCCGCTGGGCGACGTCCACCTCGTGGTAGTGCAGCGCATGCAACGTCGCCGCGGTGGGGGAGGGGACCCACGCGGTGTTCGCCCCCGCGTTCGGGTGGCCGATCTTCTGGGCCAGCATCTCCGCCATCCGATCGGGCGCCGCCCACATGCCCTTGCCGATCTGTGCGCGCCCGCGCATCCCGCAGGCCAGCCCGATATCGACGTTCTGGTCCTCGTACGCCTTGATCCAGGCGGTGTTGCGCATCTCGTACTTGCGAATCATCGGGCCCGCTTCGATCG
>DATMND010000436.1:0-4108 GCA_035569235.1 Acetobacteraceae bacterium
GATGGCGTAGACGCCGCTCTTGAGTTGATCCGGAATGGTCAGCGTCAGCGTCGGCTCCCAATCGCAATCGATGAGCGCGTCGGCGTGCAGCTCGATGCCGCCGTATTCTCGGGGCGAAAGCCGAAAGCTGTCGTTGCGGCCCGACCAGTTCCAACCCGTCAGGCCACGCACCGGTCGATTATAGCCCTCGGCGTGCAGCTGATGGGGACCGATATCCACCACCGTGTCGCCGATCCCGTGCTCGGAGTAGCCCGCGGACGTGTCCCAGTCGGCGAGCGCGCCCGCGGGATCGGGCCGGGCCCCGCGGCGGACCGCATCGAGCGCCGGGCGATCGAGCGCCACGCCCTGGACGCCGCAGCGATCGATCTTCCCATTGTAGCATTGGCTGAAGAACCTGCCGCGTGTCTCGTTCCGTTCGGTGGCGGCGCCAATGACAAACCCGATTTCCTCCGGCATCGCGGGGCGCACGCGCAGCGTCTCACTCAGGTGCGACTGGTAATCGTACGGAACGACCTTGGAGAGCAGGCTGTTGTAGCGATTGATTACCGCTTCCTGATAGATGGTCGCGAGACCACTAGCCGGATCGTAGCACGCCGCGACGAAATACCAGAGGCGCGGAATAAGCTTTACCTCCGCCGCAACCGCATCGGCGCGGGCGCCGTCGCCGACCCAGAATTCGAGGCGTCCGGAAGGATTGATGCCAAGCGCGAATCCGCTGGTGGCGTCAACCGACCACCGCCCGAGGAGAACCTGTCGGCCCGCCCCCGGCAGAGTAGGGAAGATGTAGGCGTGGAGCGTGAATGGTCCCGTCGGGGCAAGTCTACCTTGCGGATCGGCGACGTGCAGAAAATTGCCCTTCTGGATGTACCGCTTGCATGCCGGCCATTCGCGATCTATCGACGAGGCGACCGGTCGTTCGACGAAACCGGGGCCGTCCGGGTGCTCGTCGCCGTGGATCAATCGCACAAGTTGCGCGCGCACACTGGATGCGCCATCCGTGCTGGCCATCACGCGCAGCGTATCGCCGGGTTTGACCGAGAGCTTATCGGTGTAGGCGGAAATGCGGATATAGGCCATCGCCTGCGTTCCTCGGCTGCTCTCACGAATCCGTAAGATCCTGCACCCGCTTGAGAAAGACGCCATGCAGCGCGTCGTGCTCGCTGGTGAACACTTGGTCGTCGACGGTGCGTGGCGGCACGCCCCGCCGGCCGGAGAGCGCTACGATGCGGTATTCCGCGAAGGGCTTGACCGCAAGGATGGCATACTTGTCGGTGACCGCGACGCTGCGGAAATAGGTCAGCACGCGTTCCAGTGCGTCGCTGCGCCGCTGGCCGAAGGTGGCGCGATGTTCCTTGATCAAGTCCTCGGTGATCAACTTCTTGAGCTCGGCCCGCAACCGTGCGTCGAACCGCCGAATAAAGATCGCCTGCTTATCGGTGATCTCGATCGCCTCTTCGGGCATCACTTCTCCTCCCTTGCTGGAGTGCCGGCCCCGCCGTTCGCTTCGCCGCTTGCCGCGCCACGCCAGATACTGAGCGGGAATGCCGAACAGGCCACCGCGCAGGAATAGCACCGTGCCAAGCATGATGCCGGCAATCAGGATCAATCGGATCGGGCCGAGGCCGATGAATACCTTGTCGAACAGCACGACGATCAGGGTGCCGACGACCGCGCCTTCGGCGGTGCCGATGCCGCCGACAACGACCATCGCCAGCAATAGCAGCAGCTGGTCCATGGTGAACAGCGAAGGCGTGGCGCCGTGAAGCAGGGTCGCGTAGAAGGCGCCGACGCCCCCCAATGCCGCCGATGAGATCAGGAATACCTGGATGCGCGTGGTGCGATAGTCGATGCCGAGAGCTTCGGCAAAGGCCTCATGCTTCTCGGGCGCTGCGCGCAGCAGGCGGCCAAGGCGCTGGCCGTTGACCACGCGATACAGAACCAACGCGCCGAGCAGCAGCAATAATGCGAGGTAATAGCCGAGGACGAGACCGCCGCGATCGGACATGCTGCTGGGAACGAAGCTGTCTGCCCCCAGCAAGCCGTTGGCCGAGCCGAGTGTTTGGTCCTGGGTGACAAAGGCGCGGCACAACTCCGTGATGCCGACGGTCAACAATGCATAGTAGAAGCCTTCAAGTCGAATCGCAGGAATGGCAATGATGACACCGAACACGAGCCCAAACAGCGGTCCGGTGAGCCACATCGCCCACCACGGGAATCCGAAATAGACCGATAGGTACGAGCTGCCGTAGGCGCCCACGCCGACAGTTGCGAGGCTGGCCAGCGAGAAGATCCCGGCCGTGCCGATCGTCAGCATCCAGATGACGTTGATCGCGGCATACATGGCAAAGCTGGTGGCGGAGAGGACGAACGAATTGTTGCCGATCTGCGGCGGGGCAATGGCGAGCACAGCCAGGCCGATCACCCACAGGATCGGCGCCGGATTAAGGATCCGGCGCTCGGCGTTAAGCGTGACCGGATTGAAGTCGGTCTCGATCAGCAGCGGCGTGCGTCGGGTGAACGGGTAGCGCCAGCGGCGCCAGCTTGCGCCACCATGGCCGCGCAGGACCGGCAGCCAGCGTCGGGTGCCCACCGCCAAGGGCACGGCCGGCGCCGTCGGTTCCTGACTATCGCTTTGTGCCGCCACCGCTATTCCCGGGAATGCTCGATCATTCCGGCGATCCCCCGCGGGCGCACGAGCAGCACGGCGATGATGAAGAGGAACTGAGTCATCAATACATATTGCCCGCCCAATTGCACCGCCGTGAATGCCTCGACGAAGCCGATCAGTACGGCCGCGATCAGTGCGCCGGCGACGCTGCCGAGGCCGCCGGCGAGCGCCACGACCATGCCCTTGACCAAGGGCGTCGTGCCGGCGAAGGGGCTGATGAAATAGGTTTGCGAGAGTAGCACCGAGGCCAGCCCCGCCATCGCCCCGGTCACCATCATGACGGCCATGGCGGTGGAGCGGAGCCCGACGCCGACCAGCGCCGCGCCCTCGGGGTTCTGCATCATGGCGCGAATTTCCAGGCCCCGCCGGCTGCCTTTCATCCAGCCCAGCGTCAGCAGCAGCAGAATCGCCGAACAGACGATCGCGCCGATCTTGTCGTAGCTGGCAGTTGCCGGACCGATATGAATGCTGCCGACGCCGAAGATCTTCGGCAGCGCTTTGACCCGTGGCGTGAACAGCCAAAGCAGGGCTTGCCCGCCCATCAGGCTGATGGCGAGGGTGGCGATCAGGCTGCGCAGCGGGAAGTTCGGCTTGTCGTAGAGCGGGATAAACGCCAGCAGGCCGGTCAGCGCCCCCGCCAGCGCCCCGGTCATTACGCCGGCCGCCACCACGACGAAACCGTTCGTGCTGATGTTCTGCGCGGCCAACCATGCACCGTAGCCGGCGACCGTGAAGGTAAAGCCCTGGGCCAGGTTGATCATGCCGAGGCTCGACCATATGATCGAGATGCCGATCGCCAGCAACCCGTAGATCGACGCGAGACTCACCGCGGTCAGCAACAAGTAGTAGGGGTCCATGCGGCGGGCGTCTCCTGGCGGCGGCGTCAATGCTGCGGATGAGAGTGACCGCCGTGGTGGATGAATTCGCTCGTCGGCAGGTCGGGTGTGACGGCGCCGCCCTTGAGCTTGCCGGCATGCAGGGCGATCAGCCGGGAAACCCTGCCCTCTAGGAGGGAAAGGTTCTGCTCGGCGATCACCATGGCGCCGTCCTTGAGGTCGATCTGCATCAGTGCCTGCAACAATCCCTTGCTGATCTTCGGCGCGAGGCCGAGGGACGGCTCATCAATCAGCAGCAGCTTGGCGTCGTCCATCAGCCCGCGCCCGAGGCTGACCATGCGCCGCTCGCCGCCGGAGAGCTTCCCCACGGGCTGATTCAGCAGTTTCTGCAGCGGCGGGAAGATCGCCAGCACATTTTCGCGCCGCTGCTTGCGTTCGCGCCAGGCGCGCTTGGTGTAGGCGCCGCTGTCGAGATGGTCGGCGACGGAGAGGCCGTGAAACAGCGCGTCACCCTGCGGTACCAGGGCGAGCCCCATGCGCACGATCTTGTGCGTGTAGCGTCCGGGCCCCTGGCTGCGTGTGCCACCGATCTCCACACCGTTCA
>DATMND010000437.1:0-5930 GCA_035569235.1 Acetobacteraceae bacterium
AGGTAGATGCTCTCTTCCAGGCTCATGCGGGCGCCATCGGCGCGCAGCCGCCACCCGCCGCCAGTGCGAAGGCGCAGCAGCACGGCCTCGCCATCCTGCTGCAGGCTGGCGCTCACATCCGGGTGCAGGTGAAAGCGCAGCATGAAGGGCTGTGGCGTGGGCGCCTCTACGGCATCCTCGCCGCGCACGTCCTCGCCGCTTTCCGCCAGATAAAGCCGGCGCCGGTGCACCGCGCCAAACAGCTTCTTCCAGCCGTCGTGGCTGGCCTCCAGCCAGTGCGCGCCATTCGCCTCCTGCCGTTGCGCCTCAACCACGGCCGGCCGCCGGCCCAGGCCGTCCGGCCGCAGTTCGGACGAACTGACATCGGCAATCACCAGCGTCGAGTGTGCCGCGGTCGTGCGGCTGGCATCGCGCCACTCCGAATTGCCCGCGGGGAAGGCGCCGCAGTTCACGATCATCCGGTCGCGCCCTACGGACAGTTCCATCGAGAGCGTTCCCGCATGCGCATAGCGATCCAGTCCCGCAGGCGGCGGCACGCCACAGTCGACGATGACCATGCTGCGTCCGGCCTGGAGGCGTTGAAAGCCTCCGTCAGTCAACGCCAAAGGCGCCCGGCCGGCGCGTCCGGCCTGGGTCAGCACGATATCCACCAGGGTGCCGCTTTCCTCCTTGCTGCCGTTGAACAGCGCCAACCCGCCGTCGCCGTGGCGCAGCAGACGCAAGGCCAGCGCCATCCGCTCGATCGCACTGGTCAGCGCCATCGGAGACTGCACCTGCGCGGCATGCAGCAATGCGCGGATCTCGGTGAGGTCCTGCAATGCGGCCAGCTGTGCGGCGGGGCTGCGTTCGGCGTGGCACCCATCGGGCAGCACCTGGCGCATGATCTCCTGGGGGAGGAAACGCAGGGCACGCGCCAGAAAGACGGCGTGCTCCGGCAGCGCCACAGCGGCGGCAATGAGGCCCTTCAGCGCGGTCAGCGCGCGCGCGTCAAGTTCCTCGGCCGGGAGTGCCGCTGACAGCCAGCGCGCATCGGCCACCAGCCTGGTCATCAGCCGCTGGCGGAATGCATCATCGGCGGTGGCGGCGAAAAAATCGTAATGGCCGAGCCAGGCGGTGATGCGCGCTCCAGCGACATCAGGCCGGTAGGCGAGCTCCTCGCCCTGCGATGCGGCGATCCACTCGGCGACCAGGGCGCGGGCGCGCAACCGTGCCGCGTCAGTCCCCAGCGCGCGCAGATCCCTGAGCCAGGTGAAGCCATGGGCCGCCGAGTCCAGCACGGATGAGCCGGATGCATTGCCCCAGCTGCCTGGATGCAGCGAACGGACGCCGCCGCCGATCTCCAGTTCGCCGCGCAGCAGCCTGGCGCCGCGCCCCGCGTCGCCTGGCCACGGATCGCGCACCGGCAGTGCGGGTGCATCCGGGACACGGCCCATGCGCAGGCTGGGCAGGCGCGCAAACGCACGGCGGGCATCGCGCAGCCAACGGCGCGGACTGCTCGCGTTCACGTCTTGCGTCCGTCACCACGTAGTGCCGCGACGGCGGCGACGTAGTCG
This sequence comes from Acetobacteraceae bacterium, assembly GCA_035569235.1. Taxonomy (GTDB): domain Bacteria; phylum Pseudomonadota; class Alphaproteobacteria; order Acetobacterales; family Acetobacteraceae; genus JAMXLO01. The sequence goes on from DATMND010000437.1 coordinate 1,554, forward strand.
GGCACGGTGAACACCGATGTGCCGGCGACCAGTGTGTCGGCACCGGCCGCGATGGCGCGCGGCGCGGTCTCTGGCGTTATGCCGCCGTCCACCGACAATGCGATCGATCGGCCAGACGCATCGATCATCCGACGCAGCGCCGCGATCTTCGGCAACATCGACGCGAGAAATTCCTGGCCGCCGAATCCGGGGTTCACCGTCATCACCAGGATGATGTCAGCGAGGTCCAGCACCCACGCAACGGCATCCGCTGGTGTGCCCGGATTCAAAACGACGCCGGCGTGTTTGCCCAACGAGCGGATAAGCTGCAGCGTGCGGTGGAGATGCGGTCCGGCCTCCGGGTGGACCAGGATATGATCGGCGCCGGCGTCGGCAAATGCCGCGACATACGGATCGACCGGCGCGATCATCAGGTGCACATCGAACGGCAGACGTGTGTGCGGACGCAAGCTTTTCAGGATCAGCGGGCCGAAGCTGATGTTGGGCACGAAATGGCCGTCCATCACATCGAGATGCAGCCAGTCCGCGCCGGCCGTCTCGACCGCGCTCACTTCATCGCGCAGGCGGCTGAAGTCGGCGGACAGCAGGCTCGGGGCGATCGTGACTCGGCCGGTTCGCGATGATGACATGTGGCCGATGTAGGCCGCGTGCCTATCGAAACACAAGGCTGCGACCGCAACCCATTTCAGACCCTGAGCAGGCGCGCGGCAAAGAACCCGTCCATGCCTCCGCGCTCCGGCCACATGCCCGGGTTTGTCCGCAGGAAACCGTCTGCGGTCAGTGCCTCCGGAAGAGCCGCCAGCTCCGCCGTCGCGAACGGGTCGTGCCGCAGGCCGCCGCGTGCGACTGCGGCCTTGATGCGCGGCACCCCTTCCTCCGGCTGCAATGAGCAGACCGCGTAAACCAGCCGCCCACCCGGGCGGAGCATCGCTGCGGCCGCTGTCAGCAGTCTATCCTGCGTCTCCGTCAGCGCACGGACGTCGCTTGGCCGCTTCAGGTGCGGGACGTCAGGGTGGCGGCGGATTGTTCCGGTGGCGCTGCACGGCGCGTCCAGCAGCACAGCTTCGAATGGTTCTGGCGGTGTCCACGAAACGGCATCGGCCTGCACCGTCTCGGCCTCCATGCCCCAGTGCCGCAGATTCTCACTGAGCCGCGCCAGTCGCGTCGGATTTCGCTCCACCGCGACGACCGAAGCTCCGGCAGCGACAAGCTGTGCCGTCTTGCCTCCGGGCGCCGCGCACAGATCGGCAACCCGTTCGCCTGTCTGGGTGGCGAGAAGTCTGGCCGGCAAGGCCGCGGCGGCGTCCTGCACCCAGAACTCGCCACGGTCAAAGCCTTGGATATCGGTCACCCGCGTTCCTGCCGTGAACCGGACCGAACCGGTCGGCAGCGTCTCGCCACCCGGCGGCGCTGAGGCGCCAGGTCGCAGCGTCAGGTCGAGCGGCGCCTCCTGCTGGTGAGCGACGGCGATCGCGCGCGCATCGTCGCCCCAGGACGCCCACAGCCAAGCCGGCGTATCTAGGCGCGGACCATCCAGATCCGAAAGTGCCACGGGGCCCGCATCGGCGACTCGCCGCAGCACGGCATTCACCAGGCCGGCGAATGGAGCCAGCCCGCGAGCGCGCGCCAGGGCAACCGCCGTGGCCACCGCCGCGTGGCTTGGCGTTTCGAGCAGCAGCAGCCCGGCCGCGCCGAGACGCAGGACGTTACGCACCGGATCCGGCGGGGCCTTGCGCAGGAACGGCTCCAGCACCGCATCGAGCGTTCCTGACCGGCGCAGCACCGCGGCGGCAAGCCGGTGTGCCGCGGCGCGGTCCCTTGGCTCAAGGTCGGGGAGAGCATCGAGCGCTTCCTCGAGCGGACGGCGGCGTTCCAGCACGGACGCCAAAAGGTCGAACGCGGCCTCGCGCGTGGGATCAGCCATCAGCGCGCGGCTGGATGGCACGACACCTCGCGCCCGCGCAGCCGGCACCGCGCCAGCACCTGATCAGTCACCGAATAGACGGTGCCGGTCCACCCCTGGTCCACGCGATGCAGCACCACATAGCCATAGTCGGGAATCGCAAAGGTACGGCGGAGCTTCATCCCGTCGATCGTGATGCCTGGGCTGATCGGTTGCACGATGGCGGCGTGGGTGTGGCCGCCCTCGCCGACAACAAGCTGCGCCGGACGTCCCGGTCCGAACTCGTAGCTGGTGAAGTCATGGACGTGCCCCGACAGCACCATATCCAGTTCCGGCGGGACCAGATCACGGATCGCCGCCTGCTCCGTGCCGTTCAGCGTCGCGCCCTGCGGCGTGCCTTCGCCTTCCGCCACTGCCCAGACCGGCCGGTGGGTCAGCAACCAGGCATGCGCCGGCACCTCTGCCAGCAGCGACTGCAACTGGCCGCGATACAGCGCGACCTTGCCCGGGTCGGCAGTGTCGTCGTCCGCATCGGCGCCGTCGAATATCAGCAGGTTCAGCGGATAGAGATGCAGTGCGTAGGGCGGCGTTGTCGCGGTGCATTCCACCGCGTCCGGATGCGGATCGAGCAGCCGGAACCAGCCGTGGCCACCACGGTTGCACAGCTCGTGGTTGCCGCGCACGAGGACCCATGGCGCCGCGGCCAGCAATGGTGCTGCGGGCGAGAAGAAATCCTTCTGCCAGACCGCCCAGTTGTCGCCGTAAGGACTGCCGGCGCAGCCAGCCCGGTCTGCCGGACAGGCTGACTCGCGGTAGTGGTAGTCACCGACGTGGATCACAAGGTCCGGGTGACGCGCCGCGGCCAGGCGTGAGATCGTGGCGAACGGCCACTTCACCGGATCGTTGCAATCCTGCACGTCGTCGCCCTTGAGGCGGCAGCCGGTATCGCCGATCACCACGATCCGCCGGATCGTACTTGACAGTGTCGGGACGGGCACGCCGTCCACGGTCAGGCTGCGCGCCGTAGTGGCGGCGTGGACGATACAGACCTGCACCGGGTACGGACCATTGGGTTGGTCCGGCGTGCCGCGCGGTGCGGCCGGCAGCATTGCGCCGTCCGCCATCACCTTCGGACACACCCCGCCCGGCATGGTGACGGCGCGGACATCCAGCCCGCCATCGCTTGTCAGCTCCACCCACGGGCCTGGCAGGTCGGCCGCGTGAGCCTGCGGGCCGGCGAGCAACGGCAGGATCGCCAGCCAACGGATCAATTGCGGCACCGGCATCAGGCGCCCTGCGCGGCCTTCTCCTTCTCCGCCATGCGCTGCTTGAGCTGCTCGGGCGTGAGTCGGACGATGTCCTCGTTCTGATGGGCGTAGAGATCGTAGGCTTCGGTCTCCAGTTCCTCCAACACGATGCGGCCAGCCTGTACGTCCGCCTTCCATGCGTCCTGCGCCGGCTGGCGCGCATGAAACTCCGGCATGACCTCGCGCGCGAACAGCTCCAGGCTGTCGCAGATCGCCTGATGACTGGTGCGGCCGGCCTGATTGAGCAGGATCACCTGATCGACATGCGCCTCCTCGAACTGGCGCAGCCGACGGCGGATGGTTTCGGGCGAGCCGATCAGACCGTTGCGCAGCGCCTGCTTCGCCTTGTCGGTCTGCCGCCAGTCCTGGTACTCGCGCCACAGGTTCCCGGTGCCGGGCGCATCGATGCCCTTACGGCCGTAGTAGCTCAACGCGAATATAAAGAAGGTCCAACCGGACGCCGCCTCGATGGCTTCCTCGTCGGTGGGCGCGCACATGAAGCCGTTGACGATGGCGATGTTCGGATTGGCCTGATACTCGCTCAGCCGGTTCGGACGGTGCAGCAGGTTGTTGTAGTAGCGATGCACCCACGCGCGCGCGGCGTCCGGCGACACGAAGCTGAAGCCGAGCGCGCCCATGCCCCACCGGCCGGCGTCGCCGATGGTGCGGATGTTGGAGCAGGCTACCCAGAGCGGCGGATGCGGTTTCTGCAACGGCTTGGGGATCACGTTGCGCGCGGGGAAGTCGTAGTACTGGCCGTGGTATTCCCAGTTGTCGCGCGTGAACATCGGGATGATGGCGCGCACGGCATCCTCCCAGCGGTCGCGCTTGTCGCGCACGCGGATGCCGAACGGATGCAGCTCCGCCGGCCCGGCGGCCTCGCCCATGCCGAGGTCGACGCGGCCGCCGGACAGCAGGTCGAGCGTGGCCACCTTCTCGGCCACGCGGTGCGGCTGGTTGGTGGTGAGCTGGATCACGCCGTGACCGAGGCGGATGTTCTTGGTACGTTGGCTCGCCGCGCCGAGGAACACCTCGGGCGCCGGCGAGTGGGAGTACTCCTCGAGGAAGTGGTGCTCGACCACCCAGGCATAGTCATAGCCAAGCTGATCGGCGAACTGGAACTGATCGAGCGACTGCTGCAGCAGGTCGTATTCGCTGGTATCGGTC
>DATMND010000438.1:0-4721 GCA_035569235.1 Acetobacteraceae bacterium
CTGCCGGACCAGCCGACGATGCCGATTACCTTCACGCGGAAGCCTTCACGAAGAGGGCATTTGCCGCTTGGGCAGGCCGCCGGAGCGTGGGCCATAGGCGTGGCGGAGGCCGGCGGTCAGGTAGTCCCATCCGGTCCACAGGGTCAGTGCCGCGGCAATCCACAGCATCGCCTCGCCGATGATGCCGATCGGCAGGAACGACAGATGCAGCAGCCGGGCGGTGGAATCGCCTGCCAGCAGGGTACCCAGGGCGCCCATCTGGAATCCGGTCTTCCACTTGGCCAGCCGCGTGACCGGCAGACCGATGCGGATTTCGGCGAGGTATTCGCGCAGCCCGCTCACCAGGATCTCGCGCAGCATGATGACGATCGCTGGGTAGAGGCCCCACGGGGACAGTCGCGCCTGGCCAGCCAGCATCATAAGCGCCGCGCCCACCAGCAGCTTGTCGGCGATCGGGTCGAGCATGCGGCCAAGGTCGGATTGCTGCCGGCGGTTGCGGGCGACCTTGCCGTCGAAATAGTCGGTCACCGCCGCGACGCTGAACAGCACGCAGGCGGCGAGGTCGGCCACTGGATGGCGCAGTGCGACCAGTGCGACCAGCAACGGGATCGCAGCGATGCGCGAGAACGTCAGCAGGTTCGGCAGGTCGGTGAGCATTGTGCGCACCCTAGCCGCTTGGAAGGAATTGCGGGAAGGGGATTGTGCGAGGAACACCGTCCGCTCAGTCCGCACCCTCGGCGCTCGAGCCTGCCATGATCGCTGCCAGCCTGGGCACGTTGGGCGCGCGGCTCGGCGCCAGCCATTGTTGCAGGCGGTCGAGATAGAGATAGATCACCGGTGTCGTGTAGAGCGTGAGCACCTGGCTCAGCAGCAGACCGCCGACCATGGCGAAGCCCAGCGGCTTGCGCAGCTCCGATCCGGCGCCGCTTTCCACCATCAGCGGCACGCCGCTCAGCAGCGCCGCCATCGTGGTCATCAGGATCGGCCGGAAGCGCAGCAGGCAGGCCTGGCGGATCGCGGCTATCGGCGCCAGGCCTTCGCGCCGCTCGGCATTGATGGCGAAGTCCACCATCATGATGCCGTTCTTCTTCACGATGCCGATCAGCAGGATGATCCCGATCAGCGCGATCACGGTGAGCTGGTAGCCGGAGACGAGCAGGATCAGCAGTGCCCCCACGCCGGCCGATGGCAGGGTCGAGAGGATCGTCAGCGGCAGTATGTAGCTCTCGTACAGGATGCCGAGGATGATGTAGACGGTGACCAGAGCCGCGGCGATCAGGTAGGGCTCGGTGCTGAGCGAGCTCTGGAACGCCCGCGCCGTCCCCTGAAACGAGCCTTCCACCGTCACCGGCACATTCATCTGCGCTTCGGTGCGCTCGATCGCGGACACCGCATCGCCCAGCGAGGCGTCGCCCTTCAGATTGAACGAGATCGTCACCGCTGGGAACTGGCTCTGATGGTTCAGCCCGACCGGCTGCACCGGAACCGACGTCTCGTGCACCAGAGTAGACAGCGGCACCGCCTGGCTAGAGGACGATGTGACATAGAGCTTCTGCAGCGTGCTGAGCTGGCCCTGCTGATCGGGCAGCGCCTCCAGGATCACGTAGTACGCCTTGTTGCCGGTGAAGTACTGCGCGACCTCGCGCTGACCGAACGCATCGTACAGGATGGCGTCGATCGCTGCCGGCTGCACGCCGAACCGCGCCGCCTGGTCGCGGTCATAGGTCAGCGTTTCGGTGGTGCCGGCGTTCTCCTGATCCGACGTGACATCCGCGAGTTGCGGCAGACCGCGCAGCTTGTCCAGAATCTTCGGCGCCCAGGTGTTCAGCTCTGCAGCGGTGGCATCCTGCAGCGTGTATTGATACTGCGTCCGGGAGACGCGGCCGCCGACACGCACGTCCTGCACCACCTGCAGGAACAGCCGAATGCCCGGCACCGCCTGCATCTTCTGGTCGATGCGCGCGATCGCCTGGAACGCGTTCTCCTTGCGCTCATCCCAGGGCTTCAACGTGATGTACATGCGGCCGTTGTTGGCGGTCTGACCGGCCACGCCGGCGCCGACCGACGCCACCACCGAGGCGACTGCCGGGTCCTCCTGGACGATGTTGTTCACCTGCTGCTGCAAGGTGGCCATCGCCTGGTACGAGATGTCGTCCGCCGCGACAGTCGTGCCGATCATGATGCCGGTATCCTGGTCGGGGAAGAACCCCTTGGGGATCATGACGTAGAGCAGCACGCTCACGCTCACCGTCGCTAGGAACACCAGCAGCGTGATGAAGCGGAAGCGCAGCGCGACATCGAGCGTGCGTTCGTAGAAGCGCAGGACCGCGTCGAACGCGCCCTCGATGGCGTTGTAGATCCGCCCGTGCGCGTGCGCCTCGGACGACAGGAAGCGCGACGCCATCATCGGCGTCAGCGTCAGTGAGACGATGGCCGAGATGACGATGGTCATCGACACGCAGATTGCGAACTCGCGGAATAGCCGGCCGACGATGCCGCCCATCATCAGCAGCGGGATGAACACGGCAATCAGCGAAAAACTGATCGAGACGATGGTGAAGCCGATTTCGCCGGCGCCCTTGATGGCGGCGTCGAACGGTTTCATGCCGGCCTCGATGTGGCGGAAGATGTTCTCCAGCATCACGATCGCATCGTCCACGACGAAGCCGACCGCGATGGTCAGTCCCATCAGCGACAGATTGTCGAGGCTGAAGCCGCACAGGTACATCGCCCCGAGCGTGCCGGCCAGCGACACCGGTATCGTGATGGACGGGATGATGGTCGCCCAAAGGTTGCGCAGGAACAGGAAGATCACCATCACCACCAGCGCGACCGCCAGCATCAGGGTGAACTCGACGTCGCCAACCGAGGCGCGGATCGTCAGCGTGCGGTCCGACACCACAGAAAGGTGCACGTTCGGCGGCATGTTGGTCTCGAGCGACGGCAGCTTGGCCTTCACGCTGTCGGCCGTCGTGATGACATTGGCGTTGGCCTGCTTGAACACGAGCAGCAGGATGGCTCGCTTGCCGTTCGTCCAGGCTGCCAGCTCGTCGTTCTGCGGCCCGTCCACCGCGCTGCCGATATCGCCGATGCGGATCGCCGCGCCGTTGCGGTAGCCGATGATTATGTTGTTGTAAGGCGCCGCCTTGGTGAGCTGGTCGTTGGCGTAGATCGTGTAGGACTGCTGCGGTCCGTTGACGCTGCCCTTCGGATCGTCGACCGTGGCGTTGGTCAGCACGGTGCGCACGTCTTCCAGGGTCATGCCCATCGACGCGAGCTTCGCCGGGTCGACCTGCACGCGGATCGCTGGCGTCTGCTGCCCGCCGACCAGCACCTGGCCCACGCCTTTGAGCTGCGAAAGCTGCTGCGCGACCAGATTCTCCGCGTAGTCGTCCACCTCGGTGATCGGCGCCTGGTCCGATTGCATCGACAGGATCAGGATTGGCGCGTCCGAAGGGTTCGTTTCGCGGAATGTCGGCGGGTTCGGAATCGCCTTTGGCAGCGAGCCTTGCGCGGCGTTCATCGCCTCCAGCACCAGGGTCTCTTCGTTCTTGAGATCGGCGCTGAGGTCAAACTGCAGCGTGATCTGCGTGCTGCCCAGCACACTGGTCGAGGTCATCTGCGCGAGGCCGGGCAGCATCTCGCCGAACTGCGTCTCGAGCGGGGTCGCGACGGTGGAGGCCATCGTCTCGGGACTGGCGCCGGGATAGTTCGCCGTTACCACGAGCGTCGGGAATTCGACATTCGGCAGCGGTGCTACCGGCAGCAGCGGAAACGCGACAAGGCCCGCCAGCAATATCGCCGCGGTCAGCAGCGAGGTCGCGATCGGTCGGCGGATGAATGGTGTTGAGATGCTCATGCAGCGAACGCTAGCTCTTGCCGCCGGGCGCGGCGCTGCCCGTGTTCATCGCGACGCGCGTGCCGGGTGCGAGCCGTGACTGCCCGCTCAGCACGATGTTCTCGCCGCCTTGCAGGCCCTTTGACACCACGGCGGTGTCGTCGGTCTGGTAGGCGACCTCGATGTCCTGCTCCTGCACCGTGTTGTCAGGCTTCACCGTGTAGATGAACAGCCCGTTCGGCCCGTGCTGGATCGCCGCCACCGGCACCGTCACCGCCTGCTGCATCGTGCCCACGCGCAGCCGCGCGTTTACGAACTCGCCCGGCCACAGCGCGTCATTGTCGTTCGGGAACGTGGCCTTAAGCTGGATCGTGCCGGTGGTCGTATCAATTGAGTTGTTCGGCGTCAGCAACTGCCCATCGGCCAGCTTTGTCTTGTCGTCGCCATCGTAGGCCGCAACCGGCAGAGCGCCCCGCGCCATCGCCTGCTGAATGCGCGGAAGCTGCGCCTCGGGCAACGTGAAGACCACCGAGATCGGATTGTCCTGCGTGATCGAAACGATGCCGGTCTGGCTCGCCGACTGGATAATGTTGCCGACATCGGTCTGGTGGAAGCTGACGCGGCCGTCGATCGGCGCGCGGATCGTGCAGTAGCCGAGGTTGATCTGCGCGGTCTCCATCGCCGCCGTGTCCGCCTGGATGGTCGCGACCAGCTTGTTGACGGCCGCCTGCTGATCATCCACCTGCTGCACCGGCGCGAACTGGCTCTTCGCCAGCTGCTGAAACCGCTGCAGATCGAGTTGCGCGCTCTGAAGCTGCGCGGCGTCCTCGGCACGCTGCGCGGTCGCCTGATCGAGCGCGGCCTGGAAGGGGCGGGGATCGAT
>DATMND010000439.1:0-8357 GCA_035569235.1 Acetobacteraceae bacterium
TCACCCCACCCTCAGTCAATCAGATGCTGATCACGCTCGAACGCCAAGGTCTGATCCGACGCCAAAGAGGCGTCGCCCGCAGCATCGAACTGCTGATCGATCCCAGTTCTCTGCCTCAGCTACGCCCCAACCCAGGCCAACCGGTCAAAACCGCTGTGCAGAGCCACTAGTCGATATCGTGCTGACGGGTCGGTACGGCGAACTACCATCAGACGTCTGTGGGCCACATTCGGCACACGGGTTCCTTGCGTCGTGCTGGTCGCTGTTGCGCACGGCTCCTTCTGGGCGATACCGGATTTATTCCATATATAAATAGAGCTGGCCTTCGAAGCCCGATCACGATATGGTGAGGCGTAACGCCACGAAGGGCGATTTCCTCATGTCTGACATTAAAGATACCCATGTTATTGGTGCTCGCGTCGCGCCCGCGCGTCAGGCGGAGACTGTCGAGGATCGGCGCCGACCCGGGCGCATTAACGATGTCAGCCCGGCTCTTATCCCGTTGTTACGCAACCCCACGGCAGGGTCAGTTGCCGGTGATCTCGTTCCCATCGATAGGTTTCAAATGGCTGCCGCCTGGGCTGCTTCAGGCTATCCGGCCGCTATCTGGCGCAGTCTGAGCGCACTGGAACAAAGCGCGGTCATTTACCGCGAACTGGCCGAACTGGATGCGGCCAACGCTGCGCGGAAAGCGTCAGATTAGATGCGTCCTACAGGCGCGGACACCCCTAAGTACGGGGGATGGCGGATTACCGAATCATCAGTAACGCTGGATACTTCGTGATGCGTCGCTACGGGGCGGGGTGCCACCTTGCTGGGCCACATAGCGCGCAGCATCACCGATCCATGCAACGGCACCATTGTTGCGCTCCAAAAGGACGCTCACCTGACTACTGCCATCGGGTCGCCATCCACCACGAGCCGGTTGCGGCCGCCGTCCTTAGCACGGTAAAGCGCCCTGTCTGCGGCATCAATCAGAAGGGCTTCGGACTGGCTCAGCCGTGGGATTATTGAGGCGCCGCCGATACTAACCGTAACGTGGTCAGCTACGACGGACGCCATGTGCCGCAGTTTCAAGTCGGCGATGTCCTGGCGCAGCGTCTCGCCGACTGCTCGTATACCGGTGATGGGAGTGTTGCAAAGAACCATTATAAACTCCTCTCCGCCATACCGAGCGCCAAGATCGGTAGACCGGCCGCAATTCCTTTGAATAGTCTCCGCAACCTGGCGCAGCACCTGGTCGCCGGCGAGATGGCCATAGGTGTCGTTGTAGCGCTTGAAGCAGTCGATATCGATCATCAGCACCGACAGTGGGGTTTGTGTTCGCACCGCGCGCTTCCACTCCGCTGTAAAGAACTCGTCGAAGTAGCGCCGGTTCGCCAGGCCGGTCAGCCCATCGACTCTGGTAAGTCGCTGCAGTTCGAGATTTGCCTCGATCAAAGCGCGTTGGCTCTCGCGCAAGGCGCAATCTGCAGCGTCACGCTGAACCCGACTCACGTACGCGTCTGAGTGGTAGCGAAGGCGCGCAACCAGTTCGATATTGTCGGGCAGCTTGACCAAATAGTCATTTGCTCCGGCTGCGAACGCTGCGCTCTTGACAGCGGGTTCGTCCTTGGTCGACAGCACGATGATCGGAATACGGACCGTCGCCGGATCCTGCCGATACCGACGCACGAGCTCCAGGCCATCGATGCCCGGCATGACCAGGTCCTGCAGAATGACCGTGGGCTTTACTTCTTTGGCGACCGCGACCGCCTCGGCCGGCCGAGCACAGTAGTGAAATACGATGTTGGGCTCGTCGCTTAGCGCGCGGCGCACTGCCTCCCCAACCATTATCTGGTCATCGACCAGCAAGACCACAACGTTGTCACTGAAGACGGGCGGCTCGGCGGCGCTGAAGGGCTGTCGCGCGCGATCACTCATGGCCGGGGTGACCAGTGATCTGCATTTGCCTCATGTTGGTGTGCGACCGCTTCGATCAGGCGCAGCGCGATGAGTGACAGTGGTAGAATATCGACTGCCGCGCCGATCGCGACGGCTGCCTTCGGCATGCCGAAGACCGCGCTGGTCGCACGATCTTGTGCGATTGTGTAGTGACCCCGGGTACGCAATGCGTGCAATCCCTGCGCGCCATCTCGCCCCATGCCGGTCAGCAAGACGCCGACCGCGTCCCCGCGCCACAACTCACCGACGCTGCGGAAGAACACGTCTACCGATGGGCGATAGACATAATCTTGCGGCTCGCGCGTGTAGCCGAGTCGATCTGAAGATTTCAGGATCAGGTGATCGACTGTCGCTGCCAGCAGCACCGTCCCCGGCATCAGCGCATCGTTCTCCCGCGCGGGCAGAACTGGCAGAGCCGAGTGCTCGCCCAGCCACTTCGCCATTCCTGGGATGAACTGTTCATCCACGTGCTGCACCACGACGACCGCGGCGGGGAAATCAGCGGGCAGGCCACGCAACACCGTAGCGACCGCCGCGGGGCCCCCGGCGGAGGCGCCGATTGCCACGAGCCACGGCCGCGTCGTCCTGGCGGCGTGCGTCGCACCCCTCGTTGCCGCGTGACCGTCATTGATCAGTTTGCCGATGACGGTGATCTTGTGCAGCAGCGGCGCGGCACTCTCGCGCGGATCGCCCAGGCCGAGTGCGGGAAGGTCCACCGCGTCAAGCGCGCCGTGGCCCATCGCCTCAAACACGCGTGGTACCTGCGCCGCGACGCTGGCGGTGACGACCAAGATTGGGCACGGCGTCTCTGTCATGATGCGGCGCGTCGCCTCGACGCCGTTCATCCCGGGCATCAGCAGATCCATCAGCACGAGATTGGGGAGGTCATGCCGGCACCGCTCGACGGCTTCGGTGCCATTATGCGCCAGCCAGGCGATCTCGTGCCTGCCATCAGTTGTCACGGCCCGCCGGAGCGCCTCCAGCGCAAGCGGCATATCGTTGACGATTCCGATCCTCATGACCGCGCGGCCGTGCCCAGGCATTCACCCTTGGTCAGCGCGCAGCTTGCCTGTGTCATGATTCCGGGTCCCCAATCAGGTCAACGACGGCCTGAACCAGGGCCACGTCCTGGAAGTTGCTCTTGACCAGGTAATAGTCGGCGCCGGCATCCAATCCGCGCACCCGGTCCACCTCGCGGTCCTTGTAGGATACGATCATCACGGGCCGGGCACGGAGCACGGGATCTTTCTTGATCAGCCCTACCAGTTCGATACCGTCCATGCGTGGCATGTCGACGTCGGTGATGACCAGGTCGAACCGGCCGGCTCGGACCGCGTTCCAGCCATCCATTCCGTCCACCGCAGTCTCGACATCATAGCCGTGATGGGCCAGCAACTTCCTTTCGAGTTCGCGGACTGTCAGTGAATCGTCCACCACGAGCACCCGCTTGCGGCGCGTTCGCAACGACTTCGCGGCGGTTTCGCGCAGCCTGCCAAGCCGTCCGGCCGCGGCCAACTTCTCGGCCGCGTGGAGCATGTCCTCGACATCAAGGATCAAGACTGGCGAGCCATCTTCCATCAGTGCCGCCGCACTGATGCAGGCGACCTTGCCCAATCGGGGATCCAGCGGCACTACCACCAGCTCTCGCTCTCCCAGGAAGCGATCGACGACGAGGCCGTAGGCATTGCTTAGGTCACCAACCACCACGACGGCGATCTCGTCCCCCGACGGGCCCGACTCGCCGGCTTCGAGGAGCCGGTGTGCGGCTACCAAGCCAATCTGCTGTCCCTCGAACGTGAAATGCGGCAGACCTTCGGCAGTTTCAATGCACGAAGATTCCAGCTTCACCGTACGCATAATGCCGGCGAGGGGAAATGCGTACGGTTCGTTATCAATCTGGACCAGCACCGTGCGGATGACCGAGAGTGTCAGCGGGAGTTCAAGCTGGAACCGCGTGAAGTGTCCGAGCTGCGACGTCACGCGTACGATCCCGCGCACCTCCTTCACCATCGTCTGAACGACGTCCAGCCCTACACCGCGGCCTGATACGGCAGTTAGGGCAGCCTTCATTGAAAAGCCGGGCAGGAACAGGAACTGCGCCGTTTCTGCATCACTTAGATGCTTCGCGACGTTCTCTGTGGCGAGATTTTGCCGCACCAGCTCCATGCGCAGGCCGTTGAGATCGATGCCGCCACCGTCATCGGCAACGACTATCTGCAGCAGCCCGGCGACGTGGCGCGCTTCAAGCCGGATGACGCCTTCGGCTGGCTTGTTGGCTGTGGTTCGTGCCTCCGGTGTCTCGATGCCGTGATCGATGGCGTTGCGCAGCATGTGGCCGAGTGGCGCGTCTAGTCGGTCCAGGATGTCGCGATCCACACTGGTACTTGCGCCGATAAGCTCCAGCCGCACCTGCTTGCCGAGCGAGCGGCCGAGATCGCGTACCAGCCGCGGGTAGTGTCGAACACCGTCCTCGAATGGCCGCATGCGGCAGGCCAGTGCCTCATCATATATCCGGCCCGCCAGGCTAGTGCCGCGGCGGTCGAGAGCGTCCAGTTTCTCAAGGTGTTGCGACAGCGCCTCCTGGCAGCGAGCGATACGCTGCTGTGTCAATTGTATCGCCGCCCCGGCCGGCTCGTCGCTCAGCTGTGGCGGCAGGGCATCGCGACACTGGTCGAGCGCCTTGGCAACGTCACGATGTAGTCGCTTCAAGCCGTGGAGTTCGGCGGCGAATGGCTTGAGCCGCCGAGCCTCCATCAATTGTTCACCGGCGAGACCGACGAGGCGGTTGAGCGTCCCGGCGGTAACACGCAGCATGCGGTCCGGCGTGGGTTGCGCGGTGTCGTGCGCCGGGTCGTCAGGAAGAGCCTGGCACTCGGCGGTGCTCCCGACGGCCAGCAGCGGCGCCAGCCGCGCGGTTGCGTCGGGCGCCGCCACAACGTTCTCCAGCGCCACCAGGAAGGCCGCAATCTCTGGCTGAGGCAGCGCCGCCGCGGCCTCCGACTTGCGAGCGAGCGCCAAGAGCAGATCGACGCCATGCAGCAGGATGTCGATTTGCCTCTGGTGCAAGGTGATGCGGCCATCTTGAGCCGCGACAAAGCACTCTTCCATGGCATGACCCAGCACGACACCAGGCTCAAGATCGATGATGCGAGCAGCGCCTTTCAGCGAATGGGCGGCTCTCATGCACGCCTCGAGCTGATCGGAGGCATGGGGATTGCGCTCCAGCAACAGCAGGCCGGCTGTCAATGTCTGCGTCTGGTTTTCCGCCTCGACCCGGAACAGGTCGATCATGGAGAGCTGGCTGAAATCCTGCACGGTCATGCGACAGCGCGATCCAGTGCGGAGAGTAACTTGTCCGCGTCGAGGCAGGCCACGGAATGTCCATTCCATGGCAGTATGGCGACTGTATAGGGTGATGCTGATCTCGCGACCGTGGCCGGCGGCGTGCGCAGATCACGCACGTCATAGCGATGGACGCCGTGCACCGCACCGACCGGAAAGGCGACGCGGTTCTCACCGCGGCCGATCACCAACAGGCGCCCGATGGTGGCGCCCATCGCGCTCCGGACGGGTGAGCGCGGTACAGGAGGCGCCTGCTCCAGGCACAGCAGTTTCGCGAGCGACACACAGATCAACAGTTCCCCGCGCACATTGATGATGCCAAACACCGGCCCACCGCGACGGTGAGGCAAGGTATGGATCGCACGTAGCTCGGTAACCTCCTGCAACACCGAGGTCGGCAGTGCCAGCCATTCTGTCTCGACGCGGAAGACGACGGAGGACACCCCGTTGTGTCCAACGGCTGGATCGGCCTCGGCCTGGCTTTCAGCACGTGCAAGATGCGCGGCCCAATCCGCGAGATAGCCCGGCGGTGCCGCACGATCGAGGAGAGTAACGGCCGCTGCGGCGAACGTCGGACAATTGCGGCAATGCACGTGGCGCTGCAACTCCAGGCACGAGCGATCGCCTTCAACCCCGATCGTTCTCCAGCAGGCGTCAAGTCCTGTGGACATACTAAGTCAGACTGCGATGTTCGAGGCGGCGGATGCGATGTTGGATCAACCTTGCGCCGGCGGTGTCATCAGCACGTTCGAGCAGCAGCGCAAGATGGACCAGCGCATCGTGGTGCGCCGGGTCGACGTAGAGAGACTTGCGGTAAGCTGCGATGGCGTCTGCGGAGTTCCCGGATGCGTCGCGGATCAGGCCCAGCAGAAAATAACCGTGCGCCGACGGTCCGTGCGCACGCAGATATGCATCGCAGCATTCCGCGGCATCTGCGAGCCGTCCCTGATCGGCGAGGAGCTGCGCCACGTCCAGGTCTTGTGGCGACGCGGCTTGAATTAGCGGCGCCGTCGGGCGCACTTTCGGAAAGTGAGGGACGGGCGGCGCCCGCGCACGTTCCACCAAGAGAGAACCGTGGACGGTCGGATCGACTACGATCGCGGCGGAATCGGCGAGGCGGAACGCAAAAGCCGTTGGCAGCTTCGCCCAGATGAAGTTCGGCGGCCGTGGCAGGCCCGCTTCGGCGGGGCCCACAAACAGCAGACCGTTTGGCATCAGCAGCCGTGCCAGCTTTCGCAGCGCCAACTCCTGTGTCGCGCGGCCGAAGTAGATCAGAAGGTTGCGGCAGAACACGACGTCATAGAGTGCGGCGCCGACCAGTAACGTCGGGTCGAGCATGTTGCCGACGGCAAAATTCACCTGTTGCCGCACCTGTTCCGCCAAGCGATGCGGATCGCCCGGCAACGTTTCGAAATGCCGGTCGCGGAAGCCAAGGTCGTTGGTACGGAAAGCATTTTGACCGTAAACGGCGATCGTGGCAGCGGCGATGTTGGCGGCGCTGACGTCGATGGCATCGATATGGAAGTTCGCGGCGGGGACCCCGGCGTCCAGCAGCGCCATGGCCATCGAATAGGGCTCTTCACCGGTCGAGCACGGCAGGCTGAGCAGCCGCAGCAGTCGGTCCGGACCTGCCGCCAGTCGTTCGCCCAGCACCAGGCGGGTCATGGCCGTGAAGGCGGCTGGGTCCCGGAAAAACCAGGTTTCTGACACGACCACTGCATCGACCAGCGCTTTCAATTCGTTCTCCGAGCCACGCAGACGCTGGCAATACTCCGGCAGATCGTGCAGCCCGGTTGCCGCTTGACGCACCCGCACCGCCTGACCGACGACCGAGATACCGACCGAGGCGACATCAAGCCCGATCGATTGCGCGAGCAGTTCGGCGATTTCGACCAGCATCAGCCAGCATCCTCAAGCTCGCGAAACAGCAGGTCGCGTATCGACGGAGACAGGATCTGTGTGACGTCGATCTGCTGGATTAAGCCGCGCCTGTCCGGCGCCACCGGTCCGAGCCAGAGGGCGGCGGGGGTGGCGATGCCTGCCGCCACGAACGCAGATGGCTCGCAACGCATCATTTCGGTTGCCTGTTCTGCGATCAGGCCGAGCGAGCGCGCGACACCATCTGGAGCATAAAAGCGGACGACAACGATCCGAGTACTGAGCCAGGGCGACGCCGACCGACCCAGCGCCAGGGCGCTGAGATCGATCACCGGGACCGGTGCGCCGCGGAGATTGATTACGCCCGCGACTCCCGGGGGCGCTTGCGGCAGCGTCTTTATCGTGATCAGCGGCAGCACTTCGCTGACCTGTGCCGCCTCGATCGCGTAACGGTCGGACCCGAGGCGGAACAGAAGGAATAGCACGTGAGGTGTTCCGGTCCTTTGCCCCGCCTCACTAGGCGTGCAACCGGAAGCTGGAGACACTGCTGCGCAAGCCGGTCGACACCTGATTCAGATCGTCGATCGCCTCACTCGACTGGCCCAGCGACTCCACGGTCTGCCGCGCTGCCTGGCTGAGTTGCGACAGCGCCTCGCTGATCTGGCCGGCACCGGTCGCCTGAGCCTGCATCCCTTCGTTCACCAACTCGAACTGGGGCACGAGGCCCTGGACCTGCTGGATGATCTGCGTCAACTGGCCGGCGACTTGCTGAATGTCCAGCATTCCGTGGCGGACTTCCTCGGAAAACTTGTCCATGCCCATGACGCCGGCGGCGGCCGCCGACTGCATATCCTTGACCATCTGCTCGATGTCGTAGGTCGCAACCGCGGTTTGGTCGGCGAGTCGGCGGATCTCGGTGGCGACAACAGCGAAGCCGCGGCCATGTTCGCCGGCCTTTTCGGCCTCGATCGCAGCATTCAGCGACAGCAGGTTGGTCTGGTCGGCGACTTTGGTGATGGTGGTCACCACCTTGTTGATGGTGTTCGCCTTCTCGTTCAAGACGCCGAGCGTGCGGTTGATCGAAGCGGTAGCCTCGAAGACCCGACCAATCGTTTCTTCCATCCTTGACAGCGCGGTCTGACCACCGGCGGCCAGCGTCGCAGTCTGCTCGGCGACCGCCGAGACCTCGCCCA
>DATMND010000440.1:0-50134 GCA_035569235.1 Acetobacteraceae bacterium
TCTCCCCGGCCGCGGCGTCAAGTGCGTCCTTGACCGGCATCTCACCGGTGACGGCCTGCAGCACGCGCCGGGTGATGAACTCGCCGACCGAATAGAATTCGGGCAGCGCAGGGAATGCGAGACCGGTTTCGACCGCGGCGAGCGATGCCGGATAGAAGCGGTTGGCCTTGGTGAGTTCGGGGTCCTTCAGCAACGCATAGCGCGGCGGCAAAGCCAGTCCCGCGGCGCCGCGCATGTTCTCCTGTCCGATGGCCGTCGCCATGATGCGGAACATCGTGTCCGGATCCTGCTTGCTGAACGCCGAGATGCAATAGCCATCGGAGCCGAGGCGGGCTCGGCCTTGTGGCGGCGGCGCCCAGTCGATCTTGCCGACGACGCGGGATTTCTGCGGATCATCCATCGCCTTGGCGCGCGTCGCCCATTGCAGCCCCATCGCGGCCGTGTCCTGCTGCAAGGCGATTGTGCATTCGTCGTTTGCCGCCGCGGCGAAGCCCTGCTGCGCGTAACGCACAATCTCCTTCATTGTCTCGATCGCCTGCACACCGCGTGCGTCGTTGAAGATCGGTTTCCAGTCCTTGTCGAACCAGCCGTCGCCGATCGTGTTGATGTACCAGTGCGCCTCGTTCAGTCCGGCATCCACCGGCTTGGCGCAACTGATCGTGCCGGCACGCATCGGGCTGTTGAACGATTTCGCCAGGTCCCTGTACTCAGCGATCGTCGTGGGGGGCGACTTGCCGGCCGCCTCGAACAGGTCCTTGCGGTAAAAGAACAGCATCGTGTTGAGCGTGAACGGCATCAGGTAAAGGCGGCCGTCGCGGCGAAAGGTATTCAGCACGGAGTCGGGTATGTCGCCGAGGTTGAACTCGTCCTTGTGCTTCGCCCATAGGTCGTCGAGTGGGCGCAGCCAACCGTTCTTGGCGAAGGTCAGGAATGTCGAGTCGTTGGCATAGACGATGTCCGGCGTGTCGGCCTTGGACGAAAACGCGATAGTGCAGAGCTCCAGCGCCTTGTCGAACGGCATGAGCTGGGTGTTCACTTGTGTGCCGGGCAGCGCTGTGCGCATCTTCTCGGCGTAGTACTCGAGCGCCGGATAGCGATGGCTGATCATCTGGATTGTGGCGGCGGCGCGCGCGCTTCGGCGCAGAATGACAGGCGCTGCCAGGGCGGCCGTGATGACGCCGCGCCGGCCGATGTGAAGCCCGCCCATGATCATTCCCCCGCAACTTTCGGTGCGATCCTAGGCGGCGGCGCTGCCGGTTTGTCAACCACGGCGAGTCGCCATACGGTGCCGGATCGCATAATGCCGGGAGAGGGAGCCAAGCAATGCCGGAGGTCTATATCCATGCCATCGAGGGCCGCTCGAAGGACCAGAAGCGCGCGCTGATCAAGGACGTCACCGACGCGGTGGTGAAGAACTTCGGTGTGACGGCCGATGCGGTTCTCGTGGAGATCGTCGAGACCTCGCGCGACAACAAGGCGAAGGGCGGCGTGCTGTTCAGCGAGCGCTGAACAGGCTCAGCAGTCCCTGGAGCAACTGCGTCGGCGTCGGCGGACAGCCGCGGACCACCAGATCGACGGGCACGACCGCCGACACGGCTCCTACGCAGGCGGGGCTGCCGGCGAACACGCCGGTGCCGGCGGCGCAATCGCCCACCGCGACAACCCATTTCGGATCTGGCGTCGCACGCCAGGTGTGCTCCAGCGCCTCGCGCATGTTCTTCGTCACCGGTCCGGTCACCATCAGTACGTCGGCATGGCGCGGCGATGCTACGAACCGCAGGCCGAAGCGCTCCAGATCGTAGAACGCGTTGTTCAGCGCGTGGATCTCCAGTTCGCAGCCGTTGCACGAACCCGCGTCCACTTCGCGGATCGACAGGCTGCGGCCGAGCCGGCGCTGCGCCGCTTGATCAAGCTTCGAGGCCAGCGCGGAGAGTTCCAAATCGTCGAGCGCCGGCGCCGCCTCGGTGACCGGACGACGCAGACCTTGCAGCAAGGTCTTCACTGTCACAGGTCGTGCCCCGCGTAGGAGCAGTTGAACGATTTGTTGCAGAGCGGAAAATCGGCGACGATGTTGCCCTCGATTGCCGCCTCCAGCAGTGGCCACTGGAACCATGACGCGTCGCGCAAATGGCAGCGATCGATGCGCCCTGCCGCACCGATGCGCAACCACACCAGGACGTCGCCACGGAACGCTTCGACCAGCGCCATACCTTCCGAGGGGCCGGTCGGTTTGAAAGCGACGCGCAGGTCGCCCTCCGGCATGCGTTCAAGCATCTGTTCGATCAGCGTTAGGCTTTGGTCGATCTCCTTGATGCGGATCCAGATGCGGGCATTCACGTCGCCTTCCTCCCGCAAGGGGACGTCGAATTGGAGCTGGTCGTAGGGCGGATAGCCGATCGACCGGCGGGCGTCGAAATTGCGACCGGAGGCACGGCCGACATGCCCGCCTGCACCGAAACGTCGCGCCAGTTCAGCCGATAGTACGCCAGTGCCCACCGTGCGATCCTGCAACGAAGCGGTCGCGTCATAGAGATTAACCAACGACGGAAAGCGCGCCCGTATCTCTTCGACCAGTACTCGGATTTGGGTGGAACCATCGGCTGGCAGATCGGCCGCGACGCCGCCGGGTACGATGCGGTCCATCATCAGGCGATGGCCAAAGCATGCGGCTGCGCAACGCAGCACGCGCTCGCGCAGGATGCTGCAATGCGCCAGCATTATGCTGAACGAGGCATCGTTGCAGATCGCGCCGAAGTCGCCGAGATGATTGGCGATCCGTTCAAGCTCCGCCATCACGCCGCGAATCCAAATTGCGCGCGGCGGCGGCTCGATGCCGAGTGCAGCTTCCACGGCGCGCGAGAACGCCAGGGCGTAGGCGACGGTGCTGTCCCCGGACGTGCGGCCGGCAAGGCGTGCGGCGTGATCGAGCGTCGCACCGTGCATCAGGTGTTCGATGCCCTTGTGCACGTAGCCGAGGCGCTGCTCGAGCCGCACCACCGTTTCTCCATCGGCGGTGAAGCGGAAGTGGCCCGGCTCGATGATGCCCGCGTGCACTGGGCCGACGGGGATTTGATGCAGGCTTTCACCTTCCACAGGCAGGAACGGATAGGCAGCCGGATTCGCACCATGAGCGAGCCAGGGGCGCGTATCAGGCAGGCCGACGGGATCGAGGCCGAACAGGTCGCGCATGGTCCGTTCCAGTCGGATCGCCGGCGCGTGCACGGCACCGACTGACGGATAGCGACCATCCTGGCAATCGAGGCTCAGCACGGTGACCGGCGGCTCTCCCGTGTGAAGGATTGCCATATGCGCGCGCCCGACCTCGCCCCACAGCCCAAGCAACGACCAGTCACCGGCGGCAAGGCGGTCGGCGGCATGCTGCCACGTGGCCGCGTCGATGACGAAGCACGGAAATGGGCTGTGCCGCGCGATCATGCGGCCACTGGTGAGAATTGCGCTCAGCGCTTCCATGGTCAGCCCAACAGCGCGGCGACGTGTTGGAACCACGCGACCAGCGGACCGGGCAGGTAGATGCCGGCGATCAGCACCAGCAAGAGATGCGCAAACATCGGCACGTAGGATGCCTTCACCGGACCGGTGGGACCGATCGGCTCGCCGAACGCCACCGAGGTGACACGCAGGAACAGTGCGCCGAACGAAATCAGCAATCCAAACACAAACAGGATTGCCAGCAATGGCTCGCGTGCAAAGGTGGACGTCACGACCAGGAACTCGCTGGTGAACACGCCGAACGGCGGCAGTCCAGCGATCGCTGCCACGCCCGCAATCAAGCCCCAGCCGAGCACCGGATGCGTCGCCGTCAGCCCGCCCATTTCGGCGATGCGCTGCGTTCCCTTCACCTGCGCGACGTGGCCCACCGAGAAAAAGATCGCCGATTTGGTCAGGCTGTGCATGGTCATCTGCAGCAGGCCGGCGAAATTGCCCAATGGTCCCGCCATGCCGAAGGCAAACACGGTGATGCCCATGTGCTCGATCGAGGAATAGGCGAACATGCGTTTGATGTCGCGCCGGCGATACAGC
This sequence comes from Acetobacteraceae bacterium, assembly GCA_035569235.1. Classification (GTDB taxonomy): domain Bacteria; phylum Pseudomonadota; class Alphaproteobacteria; order Acetobacterales; family Acetobacteraceae; genus JAMXLO01. Next base: position 4,042 of record DATMND010000440.1, read on the forward strand.
ATGAAGGCGGCGAAGATCAGCGAGATCAGCCCGAGCGCGATCATCAGCGGGCCGGGCGCGATGGCGCCTGGATTTGCCGCCAGCAGCATCTTGAAGCGCAGCAGCGCGTACAGTGCGACATTCAACAACAGCCCCGACAGCACCGCCGATATCGGCGTCGGGCCCTCGGCGTGCGCATCCGGCAGCCAGGCGTGCATCGGCGCGAGACCCACCTTGGTGCCGTAGCCGAGCAGCAGGAAGATGAAGGCGATGTTGAGCAGGGCGGGATCGAAGTCGTGCGCGCGGGTGATCAGCACGGTCCAGACCATTGCATCGATGCCTTCGCCGATCACCGGGCGTGCGGCGAGATAGACCAGGATGGTGCCGAACAGCGCGAGAGCGATGCCGACGCTGCCGAGGATGAAGTATTTCCAGGCAGCCTCGATCGCCTCGTGGGTACGGTAGATGCCGACCATCACGACGGTGGTCAGGGTCGCGAGTTCCACCGCCACCCACATCAGGCCGATGTTGTTGGCGATCAGGGCGAGGTTCATGCCGAACAGCATCAGCTGGAACATGACATGGTAGAACCGCAGGTAGCCCGGCGTGAGGCGGCCGGTGTCCAGCTCATGGCCGATATAGCTGGCGCTGAAGGCACTGGTGGTGAAGCCGACGAACGTGTTCAGAAGGATGAAGACGACGTTCAGATCGTCGATCAGCAGGTACTGGCCAGGCGCGGGGCGATCGACGAGCAGGAACAGCGCGCAAAGGAACGACAGCAGGCTGGCGGCGACATTGATCCGCGCCGAGAGCCGGTAGTCCGAGATCGCCGCCAACACGGCCGCGGCGGCGAGCGGCACAAGCAGTATTGCGAGTTCGCTCATGGTAGTTGGCCGGTCCCGCTCTTGTGCGACGCGCCCCGCAGAGCGGCGATGCCTCGCCGATGACAAAAACGGTGTAGCCTTTCATGGCCGGGCTTGACCCGGCCATCTATCCACGCACTTGCGCACACGGATGGCCGGGTCAAGCCCGGCCATGACGATGAGTAAGCGGGCGGCGACGATTCGGCGGCCGGCTTGAATGCGGTCCTCATTGCCGCTCCCCCCGGAATTGATCGAGCGCTTCCAAATCGACGGTGTCGAAGCGTTCGCGAATGCGGAACAGGAAAATGCCGATCACGATGAACGCGATCAAAATCGAGAACGCGACACTGATCTCCACCACCAGCGGCATGCCCTGCGCCCCGGTGGCTGCCAGGTTCACCCCGTTCTCCAGCGACAGGAACCCCGCCACCTGGCTCACCGCGTTGCGTCGCGTCACCATCATCAGCAGCCCGATCAGCACGACCGACAACGCCATGGCGATGTCCTCACGCGCCACCGGATCGGCGTGCGCGGTCACCGGCAGCATCACCATCAGCGACAAGGCCACGAGCCCGATGCCGGCCAACATGGTGAGCCCGATGCTCACCACCGTCTCGATCTCGCGGTGGATGCCCAGGCGAAACACCATCCGCCGCAATGCCCAAGGAACCACCATCGCCTTGAACACCAGCGCGATGGCCGCGGTGATGTAAAGGTGCGGCGCATCTTGGATGTAGGCCTGCCAGGCAACCGACAGCGCCAGGATCAAGGCATGCACGGCAAGCACGTTGATCAGGGCATAGAGCCGGTCTTGGTACAGCATCATGAAGCTGACCAGCACCAGACCGCCGGCCAGCATGTGCGAGACGTCGAATGCAAAACCGTGCATCACATGCCTTCCGACACGAACCGCAGCAGCACGCCGAGCAGACCCAACATCAGTGCGATGCCAAGGAAATTGGGCACGCGGAACACGCGCATCTTGGCGATCGACATCTCGAAGACGCCGAGCATCACGCCGGCTACGCCGAGTTTGACCAGGTACAGGGCGAGCCCGATCGCATAGCTGTAGGCAAGGCCGACCGGGACGAAGATGCAACCGATCACCGAGACATACAGCACCAGCTTCAGCGACGCGGCGAGTTCGATCATCGCCAGATGCCGGCCGGAATACTCCAGCACCATCGCCTCATGCACCATGGTGAGTTCCAGATGCGTAGCCGGATTGTCGACCGGGATGCGCGCGTTCTCGGCAAGCGCCACGATGACGAGCGCGACCAGGCCAAGCGCCAGCGACACGCGCAGCCCAACCGCGGAGAACGCCATGTAGTCGGCGATCGTGGAGAGCTGCGTCGAGCCCGCGATCAGGGCGACCGAGAGCACGATCATCAGCATCGCCGGTTCGGCGAGCGAGGCGATCATCACCTCGCGCGAGGCGCCGATGCCGCCGAAGCTGGTGCCGATGTCCATCGCGGCGAGTGCCTGCGCGAAGCGGGCGCTGCCGAGCAATGCGGTGATCGCGATCAGGTCGCCCGACCAGCTGAACAGCAACCCGGTGGCGAAGGTCGGCACGAGCGCGGCGGCCACCCAGGTGACGGCGAAGATCACGTATGGCGCGACGCGGAACAGCCATGATGCGTTCTCGGCCAGTACCACTTCCTTGCCGAGCAACCGCTTGAGATCGCGATAGGGCTGGATCAGCGACGGTCCGCGGCGGCGCTGCAAGCGTGCCTTCACCTTGCGCACCAGGCCGGTGAGCAGCGGCGCCAGTAGCAGCACGAGCACCATCTGCACGCCCTGCACAACCAGTCCCTGGATCACTGCCATAGCACCAGCGCCAGCAGCAGGATCACCAGGGCAGCGAACACGAAGCCAAGATATCGACGGATCGTAAGAAACTGCAGGTGGTTGAGCACTTCGGCTATGTACCAGACGCCGCTGGCGACCGGGGCGTAGAACACGTCCCAGATTACGTCGCTGATGTGCTTCTCGATCCGGGCCGGACCGATGTCACCGGGCGGTGGCATGGTCACCGTTTCATGCGTGCGGAACACCACCGCGCCGAAAACCCGTCGGATCGGTTGGGCGAAGCTTCCGCTGGTGTATTGCGTCGCCGGGCTCGGGTCAGGGAAACCGCAGTCCCATGCCGGTCCTCGACGCAGTGCATGCGAGGCGAAGCGATGGATCGCCAGCACGGCTAGCGATGCCGAAGCGCCGATGAACAGAAAGACCAACAGACCGTTGTACGAGCTGCGTGCGCTTTCGATCGGCACGATAGAAAGCCACGCCACGCCAAGCTGTGTCGGCATTTGCGCCCCGGTCACCGTCTGCACCACAGGCGCGAGCGCGTCGATCACCACGCCGGGAAAGATCCCGGCAAGCAGGCAAAGCCCGGAGAAAACGAACATGGCGGCAAGCGAGCAGCGGTCGACCTCGCGCGCGTCCGCCGCAACAGGTGTGCGCGCCCGGCCGAGGAAGGTCACGCCGAATGCCTTGACGAAGCACGCGGCGGCGAGGGCGGCGGACAACGCCAGCAGCGCGCCATCCGCGGGGATCATGATCTTGAAGCCCCATTGCGGCAGATCGGGGTGGAGCAGGATCGCCTGGAAGGTCAGCCACTCGGACACGAACCCGTTCAGCGGCGGCAGTGCGGAGATCGCCACGCAGCCTACCAGGAAGGCGAATGCGGTCTTCGGCATGCGATGGATCAGCCCCCCGAGGTGGTCCATGTCGCGCTCGCCGGTCGCGGTCAGCACGGCGCCGGCGCCGAAGAACAACAGGCTCTTGAACACCGAGTGGTTGAACACGTGGAACAGCGCCGCGGTCAGCGCGAGCGCCGCGGCCGTCGCCAGCCCGTTGGCGCCGAATGCCAGCGCCAGGCCGAGGCCGATGAAAATGATGCCGATGTTCTCCACGGTGTGGTAGGCGAGCAGCCGCTTCAGGTCATGCTCCATCAGCGCGTACAGGACACCCAGCACGGCGGTGATGCCGCCCACCGCCAAAACGACGATGCCCGACCACGAGGTGGGCGTGCCGAGCAGGTCGAACACGATGCGCACGAAGCCGTAGACGGCGACCTTCGTCATCACGCCGCTCATCAGCGCCGAGACATGGCTGGGCGCGGCGGGATGCGCCAGCGGCAGCCAGGCGTGCAGCGGCACCACGCCGGCCTTCGATCCCGCGCCGATCAGCGCAAGGACCAATGCGAGCGCCGCTGTGCTGGGCGTGGGATGCACGGCGCGCATCGCGACGAAGGCGTAGCTGCCGGTCGGTCCGGCGAGCAGGCCGAAGCACAGCAGCAGCGCGAGTCCGGAGAAGATGGCCATGATGATGTAGACGTAGCCGGCGTACGCATTGCCGCTCTCGCGATGGTGCGACATCACCAGCGCCCAGGAGGTGAGTGACATCAGCTCCCACGCGAACAGGAAGCTGAATGCATCGTCGGCGACCACGACGAGATTCAGCGCGGCCAGGAAAGCGGGATAGAACGGCAGCACGCGCTGCGGCGCAAGTTCGTGCCGGGCATAGCCGAGCGCATAGAGGCTGGCGCCGGCACTGCCGAGCCCGACCACCACCAGGAAGAAGGCTGCCAGCGGATCGAGCCGGAAATGCGCGCCGATCCAGGGCAGTCCGAGCGGCAGCGTCACGACCGATGGCTCGGCGCTGAGCGCGAGCAGGGCCGCCATTAGCGATAGCAGCGAGATGCCAATGCAGCCGCCATAGACGATGCCCCGTCCGTATGGCGCGCGTGCAACGAACGCGCCGGCGACGCCGAGGCAAAGCAGCAAGGCAATGCAGGCCAGGGTGAGCGGGATCATGCGCGGCGGGTGCTCCATGGAGAACGCATGCGCCGCAGTGCGGCAGGTGGCTCAGTCAGGCGCCTGCCGCGCCCTCCCTGCGCGCGGGCCGCCGGCATTTCAGACGCGGTAATCACTTCTTAGATATTAATGACGATAGTCCGCACACCATAATGAATGATGCAGGGTTCTCTTTCCGGGCACAAGACGGTCAATCGCATTGGTCGGACATGCAATCAAACGTCGGGCCGCGTCAACCGTTGGCAAGGGATTTGCCGCCTACAACGCCGAAACCGAAGAGGTGCAGCAACATGGGCTTGCCGCGCAAAATGCGCCGGGTACTGACGTGGTTAGCGACGGAAAAGGGTGCAACACTCCTGCTCCTGCTCGGCGTCGGTATAATTGTGGGGGGCACCTGGCTGTACATGAATCGGTCCGCGGATCGGCAGGCCGATGCAACGGCATCCCGCCTCGCCGCGGCTGTGGTGCAGGATGTGACACGCAACGTAGGGCAGCTCGACCTCACGCTGCAGGCAGCAATCGGCGGACGCCAGTCGCCGGCAAGCCTGGATCTGAGCGCACAGGAGCGCGACACGCTTCTGTTCGAGCGTACCCCACGCGATCACTACATCGATTTCATTAATGTGTTGGATGCGGACGGCAATGTCCTCGCGAGGACTCCTCAGCGGCCGGAACCCAACAATTGGTCAAATCGAGACTATTTCACAGCGCAACGCCACAGTTCCACGAACGATCTCCATATTGGCCTGCCATTCGCGCCTACACATGACGGCCCTACCGAATTCCCAATCAGCCGCGGCATGATAGACAGCCGCGGCAAGTTCGCCGGTGTCGTCGTCGCCGGTGTTCGGCTCGCCTATTTTCGTGATCTGTTCAGCAATCTGGAACCCGGGCCAAACTCTTCGGTGACGCTACTGCGCGATGATGGTGTGATTCTGATGCGGTTGCCGTTTGATCCGAAGTATATCGGCAGTACAGCTGATGCGACCACGTCGTTCCATGAGTTTATGCGAACGGGATTGACACCGGTCACAGTGCTTGACCCGATCGATCGCGTTGAGCGGCGATACGTCTTCCGTCACGTGGGGACGCTGCCGTTGGCGGTGAGCGTCGGCGTGACGGCAGACGAGAACCCTGCGAACTGGTGGCTCGCGGCGGCTGGAGCCACGGTTGTCGCCGCAGTTGCGCTGTTGACGCATTTGTTATGGCTCGGGATTCGACGACGCGAGGCTGCCGAGCGCGAAAGCGGGGAGAAGTCGCGCTTCCTCACCATGTTGAGCCATGAGCTGCGCACGCCGCTCCATAGCGTGCTCGGCTATGCGGATCAGTTGTCGCGGCAGGATGAACATGGCCCCGCCCGGTCACGGCAGTTGGCGGAAATTGTGCGTGCCGCCAAGCATATGCGCGACGTGGTCAACGTTGTGCTGGACTATGCGCGGATCGAGGCGCTCGGCCCTGTGCCCCATATGCGGCGGGTCGATGTGCGCAGTCTGGTTCAGGATTGCCTGGCGGTTATCGAGCCCGGCGCCCGAGCACGCGGACTGGAGACGCGGATCGTGGCGGCAACCGGCGCTCCGACACACTTCGTGACTGACGACGCCCAACTTCGGCAGATCCTGGTGAACCTGCTGAGCAACGCCGTGAAATACACGCCGCGGGGCTCGATCGAACTGCGCTTGCTGGGCGATGCGGATCACCTCACGATTGAAGTGGCTGATACCGGCATTGGCATACCAGAGGCTCAACGCCACCGCCTGTTCAAGGAGTACGAGCGGTTCGGCGCCGAACGAACGAGCATCGAGGGTACAGGTCTAGGCTTGGCGATCGCGCAGCGGCTGGCCGATCGGTTGGGCGGCCATATGGGTCACCGCAACAACCCGGGCGGTGGCAGCGTGTTCTGGCTGCAACTGCCGGCGGGTGTCGCAGAAGAGCCTGCCACCGTGGCCGAACCCGAAGAGATCGAACCGGATCGCCGGTTGAATGTACTGGTCGTGGATGACTCGGAGGTGAATCGCAAGGTCGCGACGGCATACCTGCGCAAAGCGGGACACACAGCAATCGAGGCGCACGATGGAGTCGAGGCTGTACGGCTCGCCGCCACGTTGGAATTCGATGTCGTGCTCATGGACATGCGTATGCCCGGCATGGATGGCCTCGAGGCGACGCGGCGCATAAGGGCACTGGATGGACCGCGCGCACAGGTGCCAATCGTTGCAGTGACGGCGAACGCTCTTGATCAGCATGCGGAGGAATGCCGTCGCGCCGGCATGTCGCAGCATCTTGCGAAGCCCTTCACCCAGGCGGAACTGATTGCCGTCGTCAAGCGGGCGACAGCACACCAAGCTCATGCATCTTCCAATGCGCTACCGACGATCGATTTGGACAGCATGGCGGAACTGGAGTCATGCATGGGTCAGGACGCCGTCCAGGAACTACTTGATTGCCTGTTTGTGCGTATCGAGGCGCTGCTTTGGAAGCTCGATGAACCGGCGCCGTTCGCACCACCAGAGGCACTTGCCGACTTGGCGCATGAATTGGCGGGAGTTGCGGGCACGCTCGGATTCTCTCGGCTGTCGATGACCGCCGCCCGCTTCCAGACGGCAATCACGGCCAATGCCAAGGAGGCAGGACAAATGGCAGCGGAGGTGCGGCGCGAGGCAGAGGCCGCGCTTGCGGAGCTACGACATCGGCGAGCGCTCGAAGGTTTGACGCCCGCTTGAACCGGTAAGGTCAGCGGCGGCAGATATTCAGGATCCGGCGACCTTCAGACAATTCTGTCGGCTCGCCATAGATCGGTGGCGGATCCTGGCGGCGTTCCCAGACAAATGCGGCAATTGCGCCCACGGCAGTTGCCGAAGCGCCGTCGGCTTGGCGAGAGCCCAATAGCATGGCAATGGCCTGCAACAGATCGACCGGCCTGAATGGTTTGGCCAGGAACATGGTGGCCCCTGCGCGCTGTGCAGCTCCCCGCGTGTGATCGTCGTTGAATGCCGTGAGAATGACGATCGGCACATCAGTATAGCCGGGCAGGCGACGGATTTGCATGCAGGCGGCGAAACCATCCAACTTGGGCATTTTGTAATCGAGGATAACAAGCTGGGCGTTGGTACGCGTCGCATAATCAATAGCCTCGATACCATCGACGGCCTGCAAGACGTTGAAGTTCTGGCCCTCCAGCACGGATCGCAGAATGTCGCGGATAATGTATTCGTTGTCAGCGATGATGACATCCCTCGCGGGCGCATTGCTTGACATTCAGGACACCTTCCGTTGCGGCATTCCAACGCATGGTGGTCGCGGTGGGTTGCCGCGCGGTTAATCCGCCGGAACAATTGAAGGCCGCCCCGCCGCTAACCATGCATGTAACTGCCCAGGTCTCCGACCGGTGGATGGACGCTTGGCTCGCGACTTGGGAGTCAAGCTCTCCATGTCCCGGTCGACGGATTCTGATTCGCACGACGAAGCGGCGCCGGCATCCCCGGAAGCGGTCATCGTGGCGTTGCTGGCACAGAACGCCGAGTTGTTGGCACTGGTCGCGACGTTACAGGCGCGCATCGCCGAACTGGAACGTCAAATCGGGCTGAACAGCGGCAACAGCGGCAAATCTCCGTCCACCGATGGCCTTAAGAAGAAGCCCGCCCGCGTCAGCAGCCTTCGCGAACGGTCGGACAAGAAGTCCGGCGGGCAGAACGGCCATCCGGGCAAGACGCTGAGCCGGACTGAAACGCCTGCCGCCACGGTCGATCATTTCCCGGCGACCTGCGCGGGGTTCAGCGCTGCCGTGAACGAGGCGATGGCCACCGGCCACACCGCGCGGCAGAGCCTGCCCCTGCGGAGGCGGCGGTATTCGGCCTGCCCGAACCCCAGCCGCTGACCGTCACCGAACACCGTGCCCATCAATGCCGATGCACGGCTTGTGGCACGGACACGCGAGCCGCCTTTCCCGACGGCGTGACCGCGCCCGTTCAATACGGCGCACGGACCGCGGCCCCGCCTTCGCAGGGGCATGCTTCGTGGTCTATCTCCTGCATTACCAGTTGCTGCCCGAGAAGCGTCTGGCCGCGTTGATGGCGGATCTGTTCGGGGTGAACTTGGTGACCGCGACCATCGCCAGTATGAGCCGAAACTGCGCCTCCCGGTTCCAGGGGTTCGCCACCGTTGTGCGCGATCACGCGGCGGCGGCGCCGGCCGGGCGAACGGGTGAACGGGTGAAAACGAACCGGCGTGGCGCGCAGACGCTGGCGCGACTGCTGCGGGCCGGCGAATTGACGGCAGTTTGGGCCGCCGCCTTGATCTTGGCCGGGTCCAGCTGCGGCCGACCTCGCCAACCCGGGCTCAGATAGCGGCCGAAGCGGTGCGAGGCCATCAGCGAGCAGGCCGCCTTTGGGTGATCGCCCGTGCGGTTGTCCAGCAAGGCCAGTTCGGCGTCGAGTTCGCGCAGCAACTGCACGCGGCGCTGGCGTTCGCGTTCCGCCTCTTGCGGATTGAGGCAGAGGATGTAGCGTTTGCGCCGCTCGCCATCGCCGACCCAGACCTCCTTCACCTGCAGGTTGTCGGCCCTTGTTTATAGCGGCCCGGGCGGGTCAGCACATCGCGCCCGACATCCTTCAGCTTGCGCATCGGCACCGCCAGGATGTAGCGCCCAAGCCCGCGGCTGAGTGCGGCAAGGTTGTCGGCCGAATACATCCCGGCATCTCCGACGAACAGGCGGACAGGCCGCGTCCGAGCCGCCAGGCCCGCAGATCATCCTTGATGCGCGCGACTGTCGCCACCCCCGCTTTCGCGGGGATGAAGACAGGGATCGCGGTTTCAGGTGCAGGAAAGCCGCGGTCTCAGGTCGACAATGCGAGATCTATCAGCTGGATGGCCTGCGTTCTGTCGCCGCCGCCCAATGCGTGACGCGCATCGCGGATCCGCGAGACCAACGGGCTGTCGCTCGGCGTGCCGGTCTGGTCTTGCGCAACCGAGCGACCCAGTGCCCGTGTCTCCGCCATCTCCAGCGACTGCTGCGCCTGCCCGGTGTGACCGGCGACGAGCGAGGCACGGGCGGCTCTCAAGTACTGGTGTGTCGCCGCATTATCACCGGCTGACGACGGCGGCAGGGTTGGCGCGATGTTGGATCGCGTGTCGGCCGGCACGATGTTGCTCGCCTTGTCGGACCGCGGCAGCGAGTCGCCGATGCCGACCTCGTGGCCTAGCCGTGCGCCGGTGGTGGGATCCGAGCCGGATGGCGCCTGTGCCAAGGCCGGCATTGCGGCCAGGCCGAGCAGTGCAGCGGTCACATAATTTGCGTAACGCATGGGGATTCGGTCCTTCGAATAGGATGGCGCGCGAAAATAGTGGCGGCTGGCCGGCGTTGCCGCCGGCTCACCGGAGCGTGTCAATTATAGAAGTACGGAACGCTCAAGTAGATTGTGGCGCCAGGCGGCTGATAAACAACCGGGGGTGCGCTGTAATACACATTGGGTTGGCGGTAGTATTCCTGGTAGCGATGCTGCTCCTGCCAGTGTTCCTGTTGGTGGACCTGCTGGTGTGCGTGCTCCTGCCGCGACCCGTTCCACTGTCTGTTCCGGTTGTCCTGATCGTCGGCATAAGCCGGACCGGCGAGCGATCCGGTCAGAATAGCGGCGGCCAAGCCGAAGAACGCAACAAGACGGAGCGTGGCACTTACCCGATTGGCCATGTGATTGCTCCTAGCTATGCCGTGCGTGATCGCCATGATGGGCATCGTCGCGGAACACCTGGTCAGCCGTCCGCTTCTGGGTATCGGACATCGTGTCGTACAGCGCCTGGAAGGCAGGCACCAGCTTTTGCACATCCTGTGCATTTGTCGATGCGAGCAACGCGTAGGACTGCATGTTCTCCGTCGCGGTCATCGCAGGCATCGATTGCACGCGGTTCTGGAACGTCTGATCCATGGTCTGTGCATTGTCGCGCATCACCTGGATGAACTGGTCCCACTGCGGCTGTTGTGCCTGCGTGATCTGCAGCTTGGCATGCAGATCGGTGATCCGCTGCTCGACCTTGCCAACCATGTTGTGATGAACGCCCGGATGGTGCATCGCCGCTGACTGACTGCTGGTCGGGGCGGTGGCGGTGGGATCACCGGCGGGCGGAGCCGCTGCGGCGGCAAAGGCGCTCAGACCGATGATGGCGGTAGTCGCGATGGCGGTTTGTCGAAAGGAGATGCGCATGATGATACCTTTGGATGAACGTTGTTGAATCTCGGTAGGGGTCAGATCCGACCGACTAGCATCAGCACCACCACCACAATCAGCACCAGGCCGAGACCGCCGCTGGGGAAGTAGCCCCAATTGGCGCTATGCGGCCAGGTCGGAAAGACACCGATGAGCAGCAGGATGATGACGATCAGAAGCAGTGTGGGCATGGTCGGATATTCCTAGCGTTGCAGAGTGTCCTTCACGCTTCCGGCAAGGTTCTGTAACTTGCCATCGACCTGCTCGGTTTTGCCGTCGACCTGCAACTTGGCATCACCGACGAGCTTGCCGATGATCTGCTTCGCGGAGCCGACCACTTGCTTGCCGGCGCCGACGAGTCTGTCCTTGTTCATGTTGTTTGATTCTTCTGCTTTGTTGTCGGTTGGGGACTCGCCGGAAGTGGGCGCAGGAAGGTTGTAGCGCCCTGGGCGGGTTTCTTTCCCCCCTTCGGCTTCTTGGCTTCACGGTTACTTTGACTGCGACCTTTGGCCATAGCCGCTCTCCCGGTTGTTCAGATGATCGACCGACCGCGTCGCGGCGCTTACGGCGTGTGCTTCTCGGCACTGTTGGTGAGCGCGTTTCCGGTGGCGGAAACGTCCTGACCGACGCCGGCGGTGGTGTGGCACGCACCCAGCAAGGACGCTGCGCCAATCAGGCCGAGGACGGTAAGGGCGATCGAGAGATATTTGCGCATGGTGATGAACCTTCTGTGTATGTCAGCGTGTTCTAGCGGTGCTTGAGCTGGCGTCGGCGCCAGTTCGGGCAACCCAGGTTTATGGCTTCGCAGTACCGCGAGACCTGATGTGGATTTTCATTTCTTGGACAGGCAGACGCTCAAGTTGAGCCGTGTGACGCGGTTGCAGGTTTCGTCGCCGGCAATCGCAGCCAGTCACCGCAAATCAAGAGATTTGGTCAGGGCACGCTGTCAGCGTGGTTTGGAGCGATGCCGTACGGGTATCGCTCGCCTGTTGACTGAATGGATATCGCTATCTGCCATGCGGATTACAAGGGGTTGTCATGGCCACCCTTGGAATGCTCTGGCCTCGCAGCGGCGATCAACGCAGGATGCATGGGAGCGAGATGGGAGAACGGCGATGAAGATCACCGCGGTAGAGACATGCTGGACGCGCATTCCATTTGATATGGGCGGCAAGCCCGCTACGACGGGCGGGCTCAACTGGCAGTCGATGAACACGGTGTGGCTGCGCATCGTCACCGACCAGGGTCTTGAAGGCTGGGGCGAGGCGTTCGGCCATGCCTCCGCCGCGACCACGATGGCGGTGTTGGACACGCAACTCGCCCCCGCGATCCTCGGCCAGGACGCGCGCGACATCGGCGGCCTACGCCAGCGTCTCTCCAGGGCGTTTCACGGCTTCGGCCGCAACGGGGCGCATGTGTTCGCGCTGTCCGCGCTCGACATCGCGTTGTGGGACATCGCCGGCAAGGCAGCCGGCCTGCCGCTGTGGCGGATGTTCGGCGCGACGCCGGTGCCGCAACTCACCTCCTATGCCAGCCTGCTGCGCTACGGCGAGGCTGGCATGGTCGCGGCGGCCTGCGAACGCGCGATCGCGCGCGGTTATCAGGACATCAAGCTACACGAGATCACCGTGCCCGAGGTGCGCGCGGCGCGCCAGGCGATCGGCCCGGACGCGCGGCTGATGGTCGATACGAACTGCCCGTGGACGGTGTGGCAGGCGATCGACATGGCGCGGCGCATGCGCGAGTTCGATCTGACGTGGCTGGAGGAGCCGGTCTCGCCGCCGGGCGATCACGCCGGCCTGGCGCGCGTGCGGCGCAAAGGTGGCGTGCCGATCGCCGCCGGAGAGAATGCGGCCGGTCTGCACGACTTCCATGCCCAGTTCGAGACCGGTGCCATCGATGTGGCGCAGCCGAGCGTCATCAAGATCGGCGGCCCGTCCGCGATGCTGGAGATCGCCGCGCTGGCGAAGGCATTCGGCGTCCGCGTGGTGCCGCACAATGCCTATTTCGGCCCGGGCTTCCTCGCGTCCTTGCACGTCAATGCAACCGTGGCGCCGGAGGCTCCATTCGAGCGGCTGTTCATCGACCTGGAGGCAAGCCCGTTCCACGATCTGGTGATAGCCAAGGATGGCAAGGTGACTGTGCCCGATGGCCCGGGGCTTGGTCGCGACCCCGACATGGGTGTGCTGCGCCGCTATCAGGTCGCCGAACCTACCGTCCATCGGATGTGACCGCACACTGTTTTGTGTCGGCCGACGCACAGCGATCTTACTGGGACCGGGCATGATCCTGGCGTCTCATCAGGTGACCACTCGCCTGTTCAATCGTTCGCCAGGGAAAAGAGATGCCGCCACGCTGCTGCCTCGCCGTCGTCGTGTCGCTTATGCCGTGTGCCGCCGACGCGAATACTTTGTCGGGGCCGGAAACACCCCTGCGGCCGCCGGTCAGTTCGGCCTGCATCTCATCGCCGTTCGGGCCGCGCATTCTGCCGAACCGGCCGCTGGCGGGAACCTATCACTACGGCGTCGATATGCCGGCGCCGGCTGGAGCATCGGTCAGCGCGACTGGCCCCGGGCATGTCATCCGGATTCAACGCAAAGGCCCCGGCGGGCTCGAAGTGGTGGTGCAGCATGACGGCTTCGTCGGCATCTATAGCCATCTCGGCATGGTCACGCCTGCGCTCGCAGAGGGTAAGTCCACCGTCGTGGCGGGCGAGAAGCTAGGCGTTGTCGGCCATAGCGGCCTGACCTACGGCATGCACCTGTATTTCGAGATGCTGCTTGCAGGACATCCGGTCGATCCCGCACCGTATCTCGGCGTGCCAGAATGCAACGGCGGGATACATCGGACCCGAGCCGACATGATCGGCGCCAACGGCAAGATCCCTCCGACGCGGCGGTATGCCGGTCTCCATTGAGGCTGACTCGACTCATCGCTCAACTTCCTGTTGCCTACACGGATGCGTGTGGACGCCCTCCTGCTTGGACTGTGTCTCGCCTTGCCTGCACTTGCAGCCGCGAGGGCGGACTCTGCCTGCAGCGGCATGCTCATGCCGCCCCAACAGCTGCGGGAGGTCTCACGCGGCTTCGGCCACGGCCACACCGGTATCGATCTGATGGCGCCGCTGGGCTCACCGATCCGCGCCGCGGCGGGCGGGACGGTGCTTTATACCGGCTGGTTCTATGATTACGGCAACATCGTCGACATCCGCCACAGCGACGGCCTGATCACGCGCTATGCCCATATGCTGGCGTTCGCTCCCGGTATCTCACCCGGCGCCCCGGTGGCCGAGGGCGCGGTGATCGGCCGCGTCGGCATGACTGGACGGGCGCATGGCCCGCACGTGCATTTCGAGGTGCGGGTTGATGGGAGGGCGGTCGATCCGAAACCCTACCTGGCGCTTGCCCCGTGCCGCCAGCCGGCGCCGGAACCGCTGGAGGAAGCCCGCGCGCCGGATTACGGCCGACGCGATCGTTAGGTCGCACGTTCGATCATGAAGGCGGTGCCTACTTGATCGCCGCGAAGGCCTCGACCTGCAACAGGTAGTCGGGGCTGGACAGCTGCGGCGTGCTGACCGTCGTGCTCTTCGGCGAAGGCGGGCCAAAATAACGCGCGAGTAGATCGGGGTATTTGTCGAACTCTGCGGGCGCCGTAACTTGGTTGACTGTAAAGATGATGTCGTTGACGGTCGCGCCGCCGGCCTTTAGGCACGCGTCAACATTCTTTCCGACCTGCTCGATCTGCGCCCGCATATCGCCCTTGCCGACGACATTCCCGGCCTCGTCGCGCGCGACCTGCCCGCCGACGACCAGCCAGTGCCCGCCGTCGCGCAATGAAACCGAGGTCGTGCGCGGCGTGGCAGCACAGGGTGGTCCGATAATGACCGGGTCCGGCAGTTCCGCGACCATCTGCCAACTCGCATCGGCCCGCTTTATGTACTCTGCGGCCTGTTCCCGCCAATTCTCCAGCCAAAAGCGGTTGTGTACCAAATAGAGCTTGCTGTCGACGATGGCCCAGGCCTCGGGATCGACGGTGTCCTTGTGCGCCGCCGCATCGTTCGACGTGCCCATCGCGCAGTAGCCGTCGTATTGGGGCGCATAGTGCTGCGGATCCTTGCTGAACATCTCGCGATGCTCACTGCTGGCGAAGCGCCAGCGCAACTTATGCCACGACGTTTCAAAATCCGCCCTGCCCTGAACGGGTTTGCCGTCGGTGAAATAAGCCACCGGGTCGTAGCCGCTGATCGAAAGCTTCGGTTCGTCGCCCCAGGCAGCAGATCCGACCAGTGGCACAAACACCAGGCCAAGCAGCGTCGCGCCCTGCCTCATTCCAGGAAAAGAAACGTTCCACATGGTCTTCCCCCCAGGCACACTCAGCCTACAGACTTCCATGGCCAGCCAATGCGGTATCGAATATAATGCGATCTGTCTACGGCAAGGTCAAACCTATTCGCATACCGGCAGACCTCAATGTCGCGCCTCCGGGGCGGGAGGAAGCTCCTTCCCGGAAGCGGAAGCTCGCCGCCATTCTGCACGCGGATGTGGTCGGATTCAGCCGGCTGATGGGCGAGGATGAGGCGGGTACGCACCGAGCGCTTGGACAGCTCCGTCGCGCTGTCGATCCGCTGATAGCGGTGCGCGGCGGACGCATAGTCGGCACCGCAGGTGACAGCCTGCTGGCGGATTTTACGAGCGTCGTCGACGCGCTGAACTGCGCCGTCGAGATGCAAGGCGCAGCGCGTGCCATCAATGATCCGATCCCGCCTGAGCGCCGTCTCGAGCTGCGCATCGGCGTCAACCTCGGCGACGTGATCATCGATGGCGATGATATATTTGGCGATGGCGTCAATATCGCCGCCCGGCTCGAGGCGCTCGCCAAACCAGGCACGGTTTGCATCTCGCAGACCGTCTACGAGCACGTAAGGAATAAGCTGGATTTCCATTACCGCCCGCTTGGCAGCCATCGCGTCAAGAATATTGCCGAGCCGGTTCGCGCTTATGCGGTGGAGCTGGCGGCCACAGCACCCAGGCCACGGAGAAGACGCTGGCCCCTCATTGCAGCCACAGGTACTGCTGCAGTCGTGTCGGCCGGTTTTCTGGTGTGGGCACTCAACGCAGATCTGGGACGAGGCCTTTTTGGGCTTGGCTCCGTGGCCAAGCCGGTCGAAGTGGCGGCCCTCGCCGCACCGGCGCGCCTCGCCGGGCGTCCCTCGGTGGCAGTGCTGCCGTTCAAGAATCTGTCGGCCGACACGGGACATGATTTCTTCAGCGACGGGATCACCGAAGACGTCATCACGGCGCTCGGCCGTTTCTCGAACCTGCTCGTCATCTCGAAATCGGCCAGTTTCCCGTTCAAAGGCTCGACTGCTGCACCTGCTGAAATCGGACGGCTTCTGAATGCGCGTTATCTGCTCGACGGCAGCATCCGTCGCGCCGGCAATCGCGTTCGGGTCGGCGTCGAATTGACCGAGGCGACGACAGGGCGACTCGTCTGGTCGGAAACCTACGATGCCGAGGTCGATGACATTTTCGCCGTGCAGGACAAAATCGCCAAGCGTGTCGTCGGCGCAGCCGCGGTAGAGCTTACCCGCTTCGAGCAGGAGCGCATTCTCTCAAAGCCTACCAGCAACCTCGCGGCGTACGAGTACGTCCTGCGCGGTCGTGAGGCTTTCTCGCATGAAACGCGCGACGACAACGACGAGGCGAGCGAGCTCTTTCAGCGTGCCATTGATCTCGACCCCAACTATGCCGACGCCTATGCGGCACTGGGTGGCTCGTATTACGAGGCCGTCGTGTCGGGCTGGTCCGAATTCCGCACCGAAGAACTCGAACGGGCGGAAGCGCTCGCGCAAAAGGCGCTGGCCCTGGATCCGGCAACGACGCGCGCGTACCGCGTTCTCGCCCAGGTCCATCTTTATAGGAAGCGCTTCGATCTCGCACTCGCGCAGGTTGACCGCGCGCTCGAAATCAATCCGAGCGATGCCGAGAACTATTCCTACCGGGGAAGCATCTTGGTGTGGGCGGGAAAGGCCGCCGAGTCATTGCCGTGGCTGGAGGGTGCGCTCCGTCTTGATCAGGCCAACGGCTTCGCAGCCGCAAGGCTTTGCACGGCGTATTTCCTGCTTCGCCGCTATACGGAGGCCGTCGATGTTTGCGACCGTGCCCTTTCCCGCAGCCCGGGGCGCAGTAATCAGATGGTAACGCACCCGATGCTTGCGGCCACCTATGCCGAGCTTGGCCGGCAGCAGGATGCAGACCGGGAGCGTGCAATCTCCGCGCGTTTATGGCCGCTCCTCGACGCCCGGACATTCGCCGACCAGTTCGGCACGCAGGAGACGCGAGACCATATGCTTGAAGGGCTGACGAAGGCCGGATTTCATTGAGCTTGGCAATACCGCTTCTCCCACATGGGGGCCGGTATCAGGGCAACAGGGTCGGGGCAGGCTCGGCCTGGAGGATCGGCATGGCGGTCGGCCGCTTTCTGGATCGCCGCAAGAATGGCTGGATGCCCGCGCACGAAGAAGACGCTGCCTAACCAGCCCTTCTGCTCCAGCCAATCGACGCTATAGCCTGTTGACCTTAGCCGCTCCAGCCCGTCGCCAAACTCAGAACACACAAACGCTGAGGCTCTGTACTCTGGAGATCCTACCGAGAGACCGCTTAATCGACGACGATTGCTTAACATGGCTTTGGTGGTCCGAGTAATGGCGTGATCACGTTCGGCATGACAATCCACCGGACGGTCGCCGCCGGTCGCCGCGCGAGCGCTGCCTGACATTGTCTCTCGCATGGTTGCTACACGGGCTGAGAGGGCAGCGTGCGGATGGACTGGGTGATGATGTGCTGCCATGGCTGGTCGGTTGCCGCTCGCAATCGATCCCAGCCATCATACATTCCGCCATCGCCGCAGCTATTGAACGGTTATAGACGCTGAAAGGGTGGCGCCAGCCGACTGGTGAAGGGTCGAAGACTGCTTGCGTGAGGTTTCTCAGCGCAGAGCGCCGCACGACCCCAGCGCCGATCCAGCACCGGCAAATGGCAGCCGGGCCAGACCCACGAAGGCTCCACGGGCGATCTGCAAGCACCCGTAGCTCTCCTTCACAGCATACCCACCAACGTCGAACTCGATCGACCGCTCACGCCAGTCCGGTTCGGTAAACGACGGCAACAGATCAGCCGAGTGCAGCCCCAGGAAATCATAGATTTCGTGAACCTGCTCGGCCGATATGCCCGACCGAGGCAGAGATAGCAGTACTGTCATGACGGTCTCGAATTGCCGCTTGTTCCATCGTTCCGGCGGAATCCGTTGTGCCGTCCGCAAGGCATCCTCCGGATCGATGTTGATGCCGGCCGCCGTCAACAGCATCTTCAACTCATCAAAACCGGCGATATGGGGTGTCGTATCGGGCACGTCGGCACCGCCCTGCGTGGCATAGACCGCACAGCGGCCGGCGGCTTTCGCAGTTGCGCAAATGCTGCGGCCCGACTGTGTGGTGGATGTGGTGTTGCCAGTGACCTGATCAACGCAACTACAGGTGTCCGCATGCGCCGGCCTGATCAGTAGCAGACCGAGCACGCACGCCGTGTAGAACGCTGTATGGGCCATTATTGACGCCTCTGAACGACAGTCACCGTGGCACCGCCGGTCTGGCGTATCTGCACTGCGACGCCTGTGCCGATTTGCTGGTCCGAGGCCGAATTCTTGGCTCCGGTCTGGCCGATGTCCGACAGGTTGATGTCGCCCATCTGGTCTTGAATGGCGATGTTCGCGGTCCCCGCCTGTTGGACGATAGCAACGTTGCCATGGCCGACCTGCCGGGTCACCGCCTCGTTGCCGATGGCCAGCGCCGCTTGCTTGCCGAGAATCTGTAGCTCGACGCGATCACTAGCGGAGAGGGGTGGTGATTGGGCTGCCACTGAGCCTGCGATCATGATGGCACAGCCTGCGAGGTATAATGATCTGATCATAATGGCCTCCAATGGAGGAAGGCGTTCCGCGCCTCTATCATGAGGCGCGGAACCGTTCGGTTGGAGGCACTACGCGGCTAAACGTAATGCTCCCGTCGTCAGTGCTGCTGGACCTGGAAGGCTTTGTTGCCGCTGCCGACCTGCGTCGCCTGTGCAGAATCGCGGTTGGCAAGCTGGTGCTGCTCGACAGAGTCGTAGTTGCCGCTCTGCACCGCGAATGCCGTATTTCCGACGCCCGGCTGATCCTGCCACACGTCGTTCATGTCACCGCGCTGGGTCACGATGCCTGTGTTGCCGAGATTCTGGCCCTGCTTGATCTTGTTGCCGGAGCCGATCTGGTTAGTGAACGCGAGGTTGCCGGACCCTTGCTCGGTCAGCGCGACGTTGCCCGAACCAAACTGCGTCTGGCTGGCGTTGTTCCAGTCACCGACACTGGTGATGGTCGCCGAATTGGACCCGCCAATCGCCTGAAACTGGGTGCCGACGTTGCTGGCACCAGTCTGGGTGATGGTCGCCACGTTGGCCGGGCCACCAGCCTGGGTCTGCGTGGCGAGATTGCTATCACCGGTCTGGGTGACAAACGCCTGATTGTCGTCGGCGAAGGCGGGAGTTGCTACCATCAGCGCAATTGCAGAGGTGGCAGCGAGGAGAGTCGTCGTGACGGCACGCATTGTAATTTGAGACCTTTCGGTATTAACGGGAGTAGGCGCACATTGTGCTACTTGCCCGCGACTTTGTCTTTCACCACTTCTGGACGGTCCTTCAGGAAAGACTGCTGAGAGATCGCGTCAACCGGATATACCCCGTTCTTCTCCATGAGGTAGTTCCGAATGATAATATCTTGGCTCGCCCGGTCAGCGAAAGCCCAATAGCCATGGGCGGCACCTTCGACGATGACGGCATTGACCGCCTTTTCGACGGCCTGGCGAATGGCAAGATGCACCGGCTCGTTGCTGGTGATGCCGGCTTCCGCTTCCAAAAGCTTCTGGAACGACACGAATTTGTAGATCGAGCCTTGGATGCCGGCGGAATAGATGGTCTTGGATGTGGTGACGGAGACGAGCACGTCGCCGGTCGTCACGCTCACCGCCCGTAGGTAGACGCTCACCGTATCACGCCGGTAATTGGCATCGGCACCGATGCCGAGATAGCGTGCCCCGAGGCCGCCGGTCAGCGTATCGGCGTCATAACCGATGATGCCGCCTTCCATGATTAAACCGGCATTGTGCAACGCCGGCAGTCCAGGCAACGGCTTGCCGTCCGGGCCGACGTGATCAATGCGATTGGCGCGGATCAATTGACGCTCTTGCAACATGGCGGGCAAACGCGTGCGTTCAACGACGGTAAACCATTGCCGGTCACCAGCTTCGGTGAGTGCATCCACCAGGATCGATGCACCGCCCTGCGTCACCGCCAGCGAGTACTCGGCAAATGAGGTGTTGGGCTTATGCTGGCCGCTTTCGTCCTGAAATGAAAATACGGCTGCGTACAATTTTTCGCTGGGTGGTGGCAGGTGGTTCAATGCTATGGAGGTCTGTGTCTGCGGTGTCAGCGTCGGATTTTCCGAGAGCATCGAAGAACAACCGGCAAGAAGGGCCATGGCGCTGACGCAGAGCATCATGCGCGCGACGGTAGACATTTGACTTGTCCTATAACTCGATCAGAATTGTGGCACCGGGATCGAGATTTGGCTGACGCCACCCGAACCATCATTGATGGTGACATTGACCTGTCCGCCGGCCCGCGCGAAATCGATGGTCAGGCCGTTGACCGAGAAGTGTCCCGAATCCTTGGCGTTCTCACCGAGTATCTGATTGCCGATTTGAGTCGAAATCTGCGACAGAAGGGCGCTGGTGATCTGCGTCTTGAACAGTTCAGCAGCCGTCGGCACCTTAAAGGACGTGAGCGGCGAAATGGCAGCCGGGTCTTTGAAGCCGTTCTGCGCCTGCGCTTGGTTCAACAGAGTAGGGCCATTGAACGGGCTACCGCCAAAATCCGGGTTGACAGGGGTGTAGATGAGAGAACTGGCCAGCGCCGGAGTGACTGTTGTCAGCATCAAGCCGAGGGCGCATGCGATAAGATGTCTGTTCATGTAAAGGGGCCTTCCAACGCGTGTCGCGGCGCCCCTCCCCGATGTTCATATCTTTAATGCAATTTTAACGAATTGTCAACCATTTTGAGGCGACTGCAGTGAATGCCCTATCTATTGGGGGTTGCAGAACACCTCGTCCGCTTCGGTGCCTAACCCGAGACAGAGCCCTCCGCCGGAGCGGCGGACTTGGCCCGCGTTGGCCCAGGGCAGACGCCCGGACGGTCTAAAGACTGTCGGCATGACGGTTGCTGGACTGGTCGCCGTGATGATTCACTGACTGGGTCAGGACCGCAGGGGTATACCGTCAGTTGACGATCCCATCTCCGGCTCTCGCGCACATCCTCGTCGCAATAGTCAACCACGGTTCACCAACGGTGGCACCCGGAAAGTTGTGAAGTCGATCGGGGTGGCGGCAGGTGGATCGGTTATCCTATGACGCGCCATGACGATTCGCCGACTGGTCGTGGAAGTGAGGGATCGGCGGTCGATCGAGCGCATCCGATGCTTGCGGCCACCTAAGCCGAACTGGGCCGACTGTCGGACGCAGACCTTGAGCGCACCATCGCCGCGCGCCTGTGGCCACTCCTCGTCGTCCGCACGTTCGCCGATCAATTCGGCACGGGCGAGGCGCGATAACATGTGTTCGAAGGACTGAAGAAGGCCGGATTTCGTTGAACACGGCGATACCGCTCGTCACGCATCGGGATTGATAATCACGGCAGCAGGGTCGCGGCCGGCTCGACATGAACGATCGGCGAGGCCGCCGGCCCGGTACTCCAGCGCAGACTTCCGACCGTGGCACAATCCGGGCAGGTCGGATGCCAGGCCGCATGCGCGGTATGGCAGGCGCTGCATCGCCACTGAGGGTCCGGATCAGCGGTCGCGGCATGGCGCAGCGCATCGCGCTGGGCGAGGCGGCCGGCCTCGGTGTCGCCGCCCTCTGCCTCCTCGATCTCCGCGAGCAGCAGCCACAGGCGCCGCTGGTTCAGGCCGGTGGCGTGCGCTGCATCGGCGTGACGGCGCGCCTCGCCGGTCAGCCCGGCTTCCAGCGCCGCGCGCGCCAGCAGCAGGCGGCTCTCGACATGCTCGGGATTGGCGTCAGTCAGGCGCTGCGCGGCCTTCAACCGGCCCAGCACGTCCTCGATCGGCGCCAGGGCAAACGCGGCGAGGTCGGGATGCGGCGCGACGCTCCAGCTATGCCGGATCACGGCAAGCGCCCGGCTCTCCCGGCCCGCTGTGCGCAGTCGGCTCGCATAGGCCAGGGCCGCGCTCGGCAGCGACGGGTCGTCCCGCCAAGCCTGTCTCGCCAGTCGCAACGCGCGCGATGGATCCGATTCCGCCTCCGCCGCGGCGGCGGCCAACGCAGCCTTTGGTGCATCGGCGTCGGCCAGCGCCAGCGCCTCGGACCAGTCGCCGGCCCGAACCGCCAGCCTGGCACGCTCGTGCCGCAGCCATGCCGCACCCGGCTGCACCGTCTCCGCTTGCCGTGCGAGCGCGGCGGCCTCGGCCCAATTCTCACGCTCGATGGCGTGCCGCAGCAGTCCACGCAGCCCGAGGAAAGCGGCGTCCTGGCGGTCCGCCAGCGTGCGAAATGCGGTCTCCGCCTCATCGTCGCGGCCGGCAAGCCGGCCAGCCTCGGCTGCCAGCAGCAGGGTCTGCGGCGTATCGCCCAGCAGGCGCCGGGCGCGACTGGCCTCGCGCCGGGCATCGCCCTTCTCGCCGGCGGCAAGCGCCAGCAGCGTGCGGGTCACGGCGACATCGCCCGTGCGCCGACGCTGCGCCGCGCGCCGGGCCGCCAGTGTGCGCGGCAGGCGGACGGCGGCGCCGAGCAGACGTAGCACCACGTAAAGCACAACGAACAGCAGGAGCAGCCCAAGCATCACCACCGGCGTTGCAGCCTCGAACGTCGTGTCGCCGATCTGCGCGGTGACGTGTCCGGGCAGGCCGGCCAGCGCCCATGCCAGGCCAAGCACCGCCCCGCCGATCACCACAACGAGCAGGACGCGAAGCATCACGCGTGCGCGGCCCAGTCAATGAGCGCGGCCCGGGCTTCCATCAGCGCCCGTGCATCGGCGAGCCAGCCGGCCATCGCCTGCGCCGGCGCTCCGGTCAATGCGGAGACCGCGGCAACTGCCGCGGCAAGATCGCCGGCATCAAGTGCGGCGCGCGCGTGTTCCAGCACACCGGCGGCCGGATCGCCGACCAGGACGCGGTCGCCCTGGCGGACAGTGACAAGGTCCTGCGTCTCGGCCCACAGGCGTGCCAGCAGCGGCTTCCCTTCAGTGGGCGGCTTCGCGGCGGCGAGTGCCTCGCGCGCAGCCTGCGGGAAGGCTAGCCTCAGTGTAGCCTCGGTCGGCGGTGGCGTAGCGGCGAACCGGGCGAGCGCAGGCGGTGCCCCCGACATTTCACCAAGCTTCTGCCCGGTGTTCAGTGCCAACTGGGCTGCCTGCACACGGGCCACGCGTCCCATCCGGTCGGCCAGTGCGGAAATCTGGCCTGCATTGCGCTCCGCCGTTGCGATGCGCGCCTCGTCCGCGTCGAGGCGGCGCGCCAGATCGGACTGAATCGTGCGGAGTGCGGTCTCCAGGGAGTCGGCGCGCGCCGATAGAGCATCGATTCTGCCAGCTAACTGGGTGTCGACCGGTGGCCTTGCCTCGAGTGCGGCGATGCGCGCCTCAAGCGGCGCCAGATTGGGAACCTGGCGCTGCTCCAGGGCCGCCACTCGTGCCGTCAGCGGGCCGAGGTCGGGGGCCTGCACTGCCGGCGTGGGGGCGGCGACGGGGCGCTGCTCCAGCCGGGCCATGCGGGCTTCCAGGCTGGCGAGCGGCTGAGCCAGGGCATCGACCGGCGTGGCGGCGGGAGGCTCACGGTACGGATTCAGCCACACCCAGGCGAGCGCCGCGGCCAGGATCAGGAAGCCAGCGCCGGAAAGCCATGCGAGCCGGTCACGCCTCGCTGCCTCACGTGGCGGCGGAGGGGGCGCAGGCTCTTCCGGGGTCTCCGGCTGTGGCGTGGCAGGAGGTTCTGGTTCGGTCATGGCAGCAGCGCCAGCATGGCATCCTGAGTAGGCCGTGCGGCGACGCGGATGCGGCGCCAAGGCAGCACCTTTAATGCCATGGCGGCGGGCTGGCCAATAGCCAGCGCATCCACGGTGCGGACGGCCTCGTGAAGTCGTGCACGCCGGATCAGCTGCACGAAATGGCGAGCGGTCTCGGCGGAGAAGAACAGCGCGGCGGTGACATCGCCTCCCTCCAAGGCTTGGCGCGCCGTTTCCGGCAGGGTTGGAACGGGCATCGCCGCGTAGACCGCCCGGCGAATGACCCGGAAACCGCGGAGCCGCAGATCGGTGGCCAGCGCCTCGCCCTGGCCGCGGCCGGTGACAAGCAGCAGCGGCGCACCCCGAAAGTCGCAGGTTCGATCTGCCAATGCAGCCAGCGCCCGGGCATCGCCATCGGCGCTGGTGACCATGGAAAATCCAGCCGTGCGGGCTCGCGAGGCCGTCGTCTCGCCAACGGCGAGCAAAGGCAGGCCATGGTGGCTTGGCGGCAACGCCGGGATGGCGTTGCCGCTTGCGGTGACTATGGCCTGAAGGCCCGCTGCCGGCGGCAGGTGACAGGGCAGGGAGCAGATTTCCAAGACAGGCGCCATGACGGGTCGCAGTCCGAGCGCGGATACCCGCTTGGCGGTCCCGCTGGCTCCCGGTTCCGGCCGGGTGATCAGCACGCCCGGCCCGGCGTCAGGCAAAGATGTCGCGTGGGCTGTCGGTGCGCAGGCTGGCGCCCAGGTCGCTGCCGATCCGTTCGGCGTCGCTCGCCGTACCGTGCAGGCTGCGCTTCAGCAGAAAGGACCCGTCGCCTCGCGCCACCAGACCGGTCAGGTGCAGTTCGCCATCCGGCAGCAGACGGGCGTGGCCGCCGATCGGCGTGCGGCACGAGCCGTCGAGCAGCTTCAGCATGGCACGTTCGGCGGTTGCGACGGCCTTCGCCTCGGGGTCCTCGATTGCGGCAAGCAGTTCGTGCAGTTCGGTGTCGTCGGCGCGCACGGTGACGCCGACGATGCCCTGGCCGGCGGCGGGCACCATCACATCGGGGTCCAGCACCACCGAAGCCCGCTCAGCCAAACCGAGCCGCTTCAGTCCGGCGTAGGCGAGCAGCGAGGCTGCGCAGGCTCCGGCGGCAACCTTGTCGAGCCTGGTCTGCACATTGCCGCGCAGGGCGGTGATCGCGAGATCGGGCCGGGCGTGAAGCAATTGCGCCTGGCGGCGGATGGACGAGGTACCGATGACGGCTCCGGATGGCAGGCAGACGAACGGATCGGCGGGATCGGCGCCATCACAGGTTTCACCGAGGATCAGTGCGTCGCGCGCATCCTCGCGCCGCAGCGTGCAGGCCAGCATGATGCCGGGCGGCAGTTCGGTCTCCAGGTCCTTCAGGCTGTGCACGGCGAAGTCGATGCGCCGGTCGGCCAAGGCTTCGTGGATTTCCTTGGCGAAAAGTCCCTTGCCGCCGATTTCCGCCAGGCGGCGGTCCTGCACCGCGTCGCCGGTGGTGCGGATGGCGTGCTCCTCGAACACGTCCATGTTGCGCAGCACCGGGCAGAACCGGGTCAGCACATCGAGGAAGGCGCGGGTCTGGATCAGGGCGAGCGGCGAGCCGCGGGTGCCGACGCGCAGCGGCAGGGTGTGGGTGTGCGCCTTCACCGGTGCGTGCTGCTTATCCGCGGACGGGGGCGCTGGCGGCATGGCGGCGGTCATGGGTGCGTCCTATTACTCTTTGCTCTCGCTTGGCCATGAAAAGATGGGATTGGTGCGAATGGGCCCGGTGCTGGGCATCGAAACGTCCTGCGACGAAACGGCATCGGCCGTGCTGGACGAGTCCGGGCAGGTGCTGGCCGAGGCCGTGCTGAGTCAGGAAAGCGAGCACGCGCCGTATGGCGGCGTGGTGCCGGAGATTGCCGCTCGGGCGCATCTGGCCTTCTTGCCGGAGCAGGTGCGGCGCGTGATGGCGCGCGCGGGTGTGGGATTCGGCGATTTGGGTGGGGTGGCTGCGAGCGGTGGACCGGGGCTGATCGGCGGACTGATCGTCGGCAGCCAGTTCGCCAAGGGGATCGCGATCGCGCACGGGGTGCCCTATGTGGCGGTGAACCATCTGGAGGCGCATGCCCTGACCGCGCGCCTGCCCGGGCTGGTGCCGGACGGGGCCGAGTTTCCCTATCTGCTGCTGCTGTTGTCGGGCGGTCACTGCCAGTGCGTGGCGGTGGAGGGCGTTGGGCGACACGTGCGGTTGGGCAGCACATTGGACGACGCGGTCGGCGAGGCGTTCGACAAGGTGGCAAAACTGCTGGGTCTGGGCTGGCCGGGTGGGCCGGCGCTGGAGAAGCTGGCGGAAGGGGGCGACGCTCGGCGGTACGCGTTCCCGCGGCCGCTGTTGGGGCGGGCAGGGTGCGACTTCAGTTTCTCCGGATTGAAAACGGCGGTGGCGCAGGACGTTGCGCGGCACGGGGCGGGAGCGCTGCCGATGCAGACGGCAGCGGATATCGCTGCCAGCTTCCAGCGCGCGGTGGCCGAGGTGCTGGCGGACCGGGCGGGGCATGCGATGGCGATGATGCGGGGGCGGGTGCCTCTGTCTCGACTGCTGGTGGTTGCCGGGGGCGTGGCGGCGAACGGGACGGTGCGGGCGGCGCTGGCCGAGGCAGCGGATGCGTCGGGATTCACTCTTGTCGCACCACCTATACGGTTGTGCTCGGACAACGCAGTGATGGTCGCCTGGACCGCCATCGAGCGGCTACAGCTTGGGTTGGTCGACGCGTTGGATTTCGCGCCGCGACCGCGGTGGCCGCTCGACGCGCTAGGTGTGGGTTCGGCTGCATGAACTACCGCCACGCCTTCCATGCCGGCAACTTCGCAGACTGCGTGAAGCATGCGGTACTGGTGTGGCTGCTGGGCGCGCTGATGCGGAAGCCGGCAGCGCTATTCGTGCTGGACACGCATGCCGGCGCCGGCCGTTATGACCTCGACGGCGAGCCGGCCGCACGCACCGGCGAATGGCGGAAGGGCATTGGCAGACTGCTGGACGATCCGCCCCCAGCGCTTGCCGATCATGTAGGACTGGTCCGTTCGCTCGGCCTGTATCCCGGTTCGCCCGTGCTCGCCCGCGCCATGCTCCGCCCTGATGATCGTATGGCCTGCTGTGAGCTGCATCCCGAGGACGCCGCCGCGTTGCGCCGGCATTTTGCGCATGATCGCCAGGTGGCAGTCCATCATCGCGATGCGTGGGGCGCGCTGGCAGCCCTGCTGCCGCCGAAACAACGACGCGTGCTCGTTCTGATCGATCCACCCTTCGAGGACCCGCAGGAATTCACCGATCTGGCAGTTGGTCTCGCGGCCAGCTATCTACGTTTTCGAACCGGCGTGTTCGCCGCGTGGTATCCGATCAAGCACCGCGCACCCTCGCGCAAGTTCCTGATGGATCTGCAGGAGGGCCGTATTCGCGACATCGTCACCGCCGAACTGTGCCTGCGCGAGCCACTCGATCCGGCCCGCCTCAATGGCTGCGCCATGTTGGTGGTCAATCCGCCCTATCGCTTCGAGCAGGAAGTGCAGCCGATCCTGGCCGCGCTTCTGGATCGACTCGGCAATCGCGAGGCCGGTGAGAACGCGACGATCAGGCGGATCGTCGATGAGTAGCGTGGTGGTGATCGGCGCCGGAGCCTGGGGCACCGCGCTTGCCATCCAAGCGGCGCGTGCCGGGAATGACGTGACCCTATGGGCGCGCGATCCGGCACGGGCGCAGGCCATCGCCGTGAGTCGGGAAAACCCGCGCCTGCCCGGCCAACGTCTGCCGGACGCCATACGGATCGTCGACGCATTGCCCGCCACCGCCGACGTCGTTCTGCTCGTCGTGCCGATGCAGCACCTGCGGAGCGTGCTGGAGCGCCTGCCCACGCCCGCCGCGCCGCTTGTCGTCTGCATCAAGGGCGTGGAGACCGGCACGCTGCGCCTGCCCCTGGAAGTCGTGGCGGAACTTCGGCCCGACGCATCGATGGCCGTGCTGACCGGGCCCAACTTTGCGCACGAGATCGCCGCAGGTCTGCCCGCTGCGTCGGTGGTGGCCGCCGCGGATCCCGTGGTGCGCGACAGGCTGACTGCCCTGCTCGCCACACCTTCCTTCCGTCTGTACGGCAATGACGACCCGGTCGGAGCCCAGGTGGGGGGTGCGGCGAAGAACGTCATCGCGATTGCCGCGGGGGCAGTGATCGGTGCGGGCCTCGGCGAGAACGCCCGCGCCGGGCTGATCACCCGCGGCCTGGCCGAACTCGCCCGCCTGGCCGTCGTGCTGGGGGGACGATCTGACACGGTCATGGGCCTCTCCGGCCTCGGAGACCTGTTGTTAACCTGCACCGGTCCTGCGAGCCGCAATTTCAGCCTCGGACTGGCATTGGGTCGCGGCGAGCTCCTGGCGGACGTTCTTGCGGCCCGCAGCGCGGTGACCGAGGGTGTCGCCACCGCGCCCGCCCTGGTGGCCCGAGCCGCCGGCGTCGACATGCCGATCTGCACCGCCGTCGCCGAATTGCTCGCCGGCCGCACAACCTTGGCCGAGGCGATCACTCAGCTGTTGGCTCGGCCGCGGCGGGACGAATGACGCGACGCCGCCTCCTGCGCTAGACCGCCCCATGCTTCGAGGCGTCCTGACGGTCGGCGGCTGGACCATGGCGAGTCGCCTGCTCGGCTTCGCGCGCGACATGCTGATCGCAGCGATGCTCGGCGCCGGACCGATCGCCGATGCGTTCTTCGTCGCGCTGAAGCTGCCCAACCTGTTCCGCCGCCTGTTCGGCGAGGGCGCGTTCAACGCCGCGTTCGTCCCGGAATTCTCCGGCCTGCTCGCGGCCGAGGGGCCGCAGGCGGCGCGGCAGTTCGCGACCGAGGCGTTCGCGGTGATGACCTTCTGGCTCGGTGCGCTGACCGTCGTGGGCGAGATCTTCATGCCGCAGCTGATGGCGGTGCTCGCGCCAGGCTTCACTGCGACTCCGGCAAAGTTCGCCCTGGCGGTCGAGTTGTCGCGCATCACCTTCCCGTATCTGCTGCTGATCTGCCTGGCCGCGCTGGTGTCCGGCGTGCTGAACGGGCTCGAGCGCTTCACCGCCGCCTCGGCTTCCTACGTTCTGTTCAACGCGATCTCGATCGCCTTCATGCTGGGGCTGACGCCCTACGTGCCGACGGCGGGCCACGCATTGTCATGGGGCGTGACCGCATCCGGCGTCGCCCAACTGGCGCTGCTGCTTTGGGCGTCATGGCGCGCCGGTATGCCGCTGGCGCTGCCTCGCCCGAGGCTCACGCCGCGCATGCGCGTCCTTTTGCGTCGCATGCTGCCAGGGCTGGTGGGCGCCGGCGTGACCCAGCTCAATCTGGCAGTGGACGTGATCATCGCCAGCCTGCTGCCGCCAGGCACGGTGTCGCTGCTCTACTATGCCGATCGCGTTCAGCAACTGCCGCTGGGCGTCATCGGGACCGCGGTCGGTACCGCACTGCTGCCGCTGCTGTCGCGCCAGGTGCGCGCCGGTGAGGCCGAGGCGGCGCTGGACACACAGAACAGGGCGATCGAATACGCGCTGTTCCTGACCCTGCCGGCCGCGCTGGCGCTGATCGTCAGTGCCTACCCGGTGATGTGGGTGCTGTTCGGCCGCGGCGCGTTCGACGCAGAGAGCGCGCGCCTGTCATCGCAGTCGCTGGCCGCCTATGCGCTGGGGCTGCCGGCGTTCGTGCTGGTGAAGGTGCTGGCGCCGGGCTTCTTCGCGCGCGGCGACACGGCGATGCCGGTGAAGGTCGGCGGCGCGGCGGTGGTGTTGAACCTGGCGATGAATGTCGCCTTTATGGTGCCGCTGCAGCACATTGGCCCGGCATTGGCGACCAGCCTGGCGGCCATATTCAATGTGGGCGGACTGGGTGTGGTGCTGGCGCGGCGCGGACTGCTGCGGCCGGACGCGCAATTGCGGCGGCGGGTGGTCCGAATGCTGCTGGCGACCGGTGCGATGGGCGTGGCTTTGGCGCTGACACAGCACGTGCTGTTCGCGGTGGAACTACATGGCATTGCGCGTGCCGTCGCACTGGCGGAGCTGGTGGCGGTCGGGCTCGTGACGTACGGCGCGGCGGTCATGGTCCTTGGTGCAGGCGATTGGCGTGCGCTTGGCAGAGCGGTTGGGCGCCGGACAGCACGCGGGACGGGTACAGGTGGCTAGTCACTTGTCATCCAACTCATGTCGGTCTGTGCGTAGAATCCCATCAGGTCATAGTCGGAATGATAACCGTCTGGGTGAGGCGCCCGGCAATACTCTTGCGGGTAGCCTACGCCAGACCTATTGGTTCCGGCTCCGCCGGCTTTGGGGAGAAGGACATGCCAAGTCACGAGGAGCAAAAGAGGCTTACCTATTCGGCCGATGAGCTTTTCGCCGTCGTGGCGGACGTGAAGGACTATCCCTCGTTCGTTCCCTGGTGCAGCGGCGCGCGTATCCGCCGCGAGGATCAGCGGGAAATCATCGCTGACCTCGAGATCGGGTTCGGGCCATTCCGGGAAAGCTTTACGAGCCAGGTCATGCTGGATCGACCACGGCAGGTGCTGGTGCGCGCTACTGAGGGAGGACCGCTGGAGCACCTGACAAACACGTGGACATTTACGCCGGTAGACGGCGGCACTCACGTAGACCTTGTTATCGACTTCCAGTTCAAAAGCCACCTCCTCGATCATGTGGCCAACAACATGTTCCACGAGGCGGCGACCCGCATGATGGGTGCGTTCGAATCACGGGCACACCTGGTCCATATGATGGTGCAACGACACAGGCAGCATCCTTCTTCGTGATGCGACTGTTCGGCATTCCAGAACAGTAGGGCGGTCGTGAGCGTTCCAACGCCGACACAGACGAGGAGGGGAGGGACGTCTGTCGGTAAGTCTTCGTTGAGACGCAGTTTCGCGAGGGATGGAGAGCAATGATCGGCACGCCAGACCCACAGCAAAACGTGGAAGCACCAGCAGGCAGGCGGATCGTCGAGATGCATGTCTGGGCCGTCCGTGAAGGGCTGCGCGGAACTGAGCCGGCGGTGCTATTCATGGGCTTGTGTCAGCGGCTCGTCGATGCCGGCGTGCCGGTGTGGCGGGCGTTCGCTGCTTCGCGCACCCTGCATCCGCAATGGGCAGGCTACAGCTATACGTGGTGGCGCGACGGCGGTGGTATCGAGCCGGCGCAGTTTCCGCGCGGCAACTACTATGAGCAGATCGTCGCAGACAGCGTCTTTGGCTATCTGCGGCGCAAGTCGGCCGTCGCGGGAAACGGTGAGCCCTCGATATCACTGCGGCGGCGGCTGGCCGGACCTGAGGTCCAGCTTGATTTCCCAGTTCTGGCAGACCTCGCCGCTGATGGGGCCACGGACTACATTGCCGAGCTCGTCGGCCCAGGTATCGAGGATGCGTCGCGTGGTGACGCGGTCGCCTATTCATTCGCGACGGACCGGACCGATGGCTTTAGCGACGACGACATTGCAACGTTGCGCGCGGTGCTGCCGGTGGTCTCACTGGCAATGAGAGCTTATGCGAGGCATGCAATCGCGGCAGGGCTCCTCTCGGCGTATCTCGGCCACGACGCGGGCCGGCGAGTGCACCAGGGGGCGGTAGAGCGCGGCTCAGTCGATACGATCAGCGCCATGTTGTGGTACGCCGACATCCGCGGCTTCACGACAATGGCAGACGATATGCCGGGGCCTGCCGTCATCGAACTTCTGGACGATGTGTTCGAAACATTGGCGACCTGCCTGCGTCCGCGGGGAGCCCAGATCCTGAAGTTCCTGGGTGACGGCATGCTGGCGATCTTCCCGCTCGAGAATGCGCGGCCGCAGGAGACGTGTCGCCAGGGGCTCGATGCAGCCATCGAAGCGATGCGGGAGATCGACCGCATGAACATGAGGCGCCGTGCCGCGGGCAAGAGGCCTGCGGCGGTCGATTTGGCCCTACATCTAGGTGAAGTGCTGTATGGCAACATTGGTGCCGCAGACCGGCTCGATTTCACGGTTATCGGACCAGCGGTCAATGAGGTCGCCCGCATCGAAACTCTCTGCGAGCCGCTGGGCAGAAATGTGCTGGTGTCGGCCGAACTCGCCGCCGCGGCCGGCCAGGACTGTCGTCTCGTACCGCTCGGTCGGTACAGCTTGCGCGGTGTACGCGAGGCGCGCGCAATATATGGGCTGGAGTGAGGCTTATCGCGTGACCCGCAGAGTCCCTGGGGTCTCTTACTGAAGGGACGTGGTGCGATGATCGGGTCGCCGCAATGGCTTGAACCATTAGGGTTCTTATCGGTTGCACCCGCATGTGCGGGAACAGATCGGGTGGATGTGAATCGGCGGATCATCCGAATCTGTCCCGAGGGCCGAGGGGTTCATGTTGCCTGTTTGGTTCCTGCTCGCCGGCTTAGGATCTGCCGACAAACAACCGAAGCATTTACTGCACGCAGCTCATGTTTCATCGTCATGGCGGGCGAAGGCCCGCAATCCACGTCTTCGCTGCCGGCACAGAGAAAAGACGTGGGTGGCCGGCCGGAGCTTGTCCTCGGGCTGGCCTGTGGCCCGACCCGTGGGCCGGCCATGACGATGATGGTGAGACCCGTGCGCCACTCGGAGCACTTAATCCGCGGCCGATCCTTAGGTCAAAGAAAGCCCCGCCCCATCCCTTCCGCTTCGCAGCAGAGGGAGTAAAATGCGATATGCGCCGGTGTCTTCTGCTGTTGTTTCTGTTCGGGCTGCTGGTCATTCCCCGGCCCGCTGCCGCGCAGGCGTCCGATTGCGGGCTACCCGCTACCGGCCCTGACGGCTGGGCTGTCGCGGCGCCGGCCGAAGCCGGTCTCGACCCCGCGACCTTGTGTGCCGCCGTACCGCGCTTCACGGAATGGCGGCAGGCCGATGTCCACGGCATCGTCGTCGTCCGCCACGGCAGGCTCGCATTCGAACACTACTTCGCCGGCGCCGACTCGCTCTACGGCGTTGTGACGCTCGACACGACGTTTGACGCGGGTACGCTGCACGACGTCCGCTCAGTCACCAAGAGCGTCACCTCGCTTTGTCTCGGCATAGCGCTCGATCATGGCTGGGTGAAGACCGTTGATGCGCCGGTGCTGGGCTTCTTCCCGGAATGGTCCGAGCTCGATACGCCCGAAAAGGATCGCATCACGTTGCGTCATCTGCTGACCATGTCGGCCGGCTTCGATTGGAACGAGACCATCCCCTACACCGATCCGGCGAACAGTGAAATTCGCATGATCCGGTCTCCCAACCCGTATCGCTTCGCGCTGGAGCAGCCTGTCGTCGCGCCGCCCGGTGAGGTGTACAATTACAGCGGCGGCAGCGCGGCGCTTATCTCGGCGGTGTTGAAGAAGACAACCGGCCGCTCGATCGAGCAGTTCGCCAAGGACGAGCTTTTCGATCCGCTCGGCATCACGGCCATGGCCTGGTACCACTACGGCAACGGCGATCCGATCGCCGCCTCCGGCCTGCGTCTGCGTCCGCGCGACATGGCGAAGTTGGGACAGCTCATTCTGAACCACGGACAATGGGACGGGCGGCAGGTGGTCTCGGCCAGCTACGTCGATGCGGCGATCGCGCCGCAGATCAATGGCCAGGGGCTATTCTTTTACGGCTACCAGTTCTGGCTCGGGCGTTCTTTCATCGACGGGAGGGAAATCGACTGGGCCGCCGCGGTTGGGCTAGGGGGTCAGCGCATATTTGTCGTGCCGGCCCTCGATCTTGTAGCTGTGGTCACCGCGGGGCTCTACAACGACAACCTGCAAGGATCGGTGCCCCTTGTGGTGCTAAACCAGTATGTTCTTCCGGCCGCCATGAAGCACGGCCCAGCCCAATAAGTTTTACTCTCCCATTTGGCCTTCCCGTCATGGCGGGCCCACGGGTCGGGCCCCCGCCTTCGCAGGGGCAGGCTCCGGGCCGCCCGAGGACAGGCTCCGGCCCGCCATCCACGTATTTGCTGATCGTAGCAAGGAAAGACGTAGATGGCCGCCCTTCGCCGACCATGACGACGTTGTGGCGACTGGTACGCCAATCGCGAGGGCGGCTGGTTACAAGCCGGGCGCCCTCACGCGGTGCCCGCAAGTTCAGATAGGCGCCGGAGGGCCGTAGCGTCACCCAGCGTGGCGACCAATTCGGGCGCCGACAAAGCTGCAAGGGCGCTCTCCAGCGTCTCCGCCTCGTCCAGCTTCGCTCGCCCAAGCGCGAGCGTGGCATCGATCGGGTCGACGCGCGCACGCCGCGGCGCCGGCAGCATCGCTATGTGGGCCTGCAGCAACCGGGGATCGCGCAACAGCCCGGCCGCGTCGGGGGGAGTCGCCGCTTGCCATTCACGTTGTAACTCCGCGGCGCGTGCGACCACCGGTGGCGGCTCCACTTCCTCGGGCGTGCGCAACAGGCCTGCGCCGGACCACCGTCGGCCGGTCAGCAGCGCAAGCGGGATTGCAAGCGCGAGTCCCAGGACCACCGGCAGCATCCACAGCGCCAGATACAACGAGACAAGCCAGGCAACCGCCCCCAGCAGCAGGCCAAGCACCGTGTGCCGCCGATACAGCCGCCGTGTTTCGCTCGCAGGTATCGCACCATCTCCCCGACGCTGCGCACTCCAACCCGAATCGCGGCCGAGCAGGATCGCCGCCACGTCGATCGACTGGGTCAGCATGACCACCGGTGCCATCAGGCCGGCAACGAGCGTCTCAAGCAGCAGTCCAAGAAACAGCCGCAGCATCCCGCCGCAGCCGCGCCGCTCGCTCCGGTGCAGCAGGATCGCCACGCAGCCGAGCAGTTTCGGCACCAGCAGCAGGCCCATCGTACCGACGAACATCCACATCGCGCGGACTGGATCGATCACCGGCCAGCTCGGAAACAGCGCCTTGCCCTGCGGAAAGTAGTCCGGCTGCACGAAGCGCGCCTGCACCGCGATCAGGATGCCGGTAAGGATGAACAGTAGCCACAGCGGCGCGGTGATGTAGGAGCCGATGCCGGTCAGCAGGTGCAGCCGGCTGATCGCATACAGCCCACGCGTCGGCAGCACCGCCGCGTGCTGCAGATTGCCCTGACACCAGCGGCGGTCGCGCACGGCGAGGTCGGTCAGCGTCGGCGGCACCTCCTCGTAGCTGCCGCGCACGCCGGGCACCATGTGAATTGCCCAGCCGCCGCGCCGCATCAGCGCGGCCTCGACGAAGTCGTGGCTCATTATCGGGCCGCCGAACGGTTTTCTCCCCTTGAGTTCCGGCAGCCCGGCGCACTCCGCAAATGCGCGCGTGCGGATCAGCGCATTGTGGCCCCAGTAGTTGCCCTCGGCGCCGTGCCACCATGCGATGCCGTGTGCGATCAGCGGCCCATACACCCGTCCGGCGAACTGCTGCATGCGGGCGAACAGCGTCGTCGCACCGGTGATGATCGGCAAGGTCTGGATCAGCCCCACATCAGGATGACGTTCCATCGCGCCCACCAGGCGCACCAGCGTCTCGCCGGTCATCAGGCTGTCGGCGTCCAGGATCAGGAACTGCTGATAGGCGCCGCCGAAGCGCCGCACCCATTCGGCGATGTTCCCGGACTTGCGCGCGACGTTTCGCGGACGGCGGCGATAGAAGATCCGCGCGTGTCCGCCCGTCCGCTCGCGCAGTTCCAGAAACCCCGCCTCCTCCGCGATCCAGATGGCGGGATCGGTGGTGTCGCTGAGGATGAACAGGTCGAACGCATCGCCCGCGCCGATCTCCCGCAGCGACTCATCGATTGCCTGCAACTCAGCCATGATCCGCGACGGCTGCTCGTTGTAGGCCGGCATCACCAACGCGGTGCGCGTGGCAAGCCGTGGCAGCGGCGCGTCCGGACCGGTGCCGAGTGCGCGCCCGCCGCCGCACAGCAGCGAAAAGAAGCCGGCAAGCGCGCTGGTGAACGACAGCGCGATCCAGGCGAACAGCGCGAGGAACAGCGCCAGCATGAAGACCGCCAGCGCCGTCAGCCCATTCACCGCGAAGACCTGGTACATTTCCTGTGCACCGGCGATCGTCAGGACGACCGCGCCGCCGATGACGACAAAGCGACGCAATGCCATCGCACGCGGCGAACTCGCGGGACGCGGTCTCGGTGCAGGTGCCTCGCGCAGCGACTGGGTCGGCATGGCCAACGGCGCCTCTTCCGGAAGCGCGCGGAACGCCGCAGCCTGTGTGGTCAGGTCGTCCACCGATAGATCCAGCTCTCGGTCAATGCGGTGTCGCCGTCCATCAGCCGGGCGTGCATCTCGACCACCTTCTCGCTGCCCTGCGCGAGTTGGAAGCTGAGCCGCCAACCGCCGGTCGCGGGGTTGGGTTCGACGACGGCGTTCTCGATCTTGCCCTTGTCGGCGCCGACATCGATCGCGGGCGACGCATCGGCGCGGCGTCCCTTCAGCGCGCCGCCCATGAAGTCGATGACGAACTGGCGGTTCTTCTGATCCCACGAGAGCCCGCAGCGTGTGTCGGCGACCCAGGCGAGCGGCGAGGCGGACGGCAGCGTCCAGCACCAATGCAGCCGGTAGTTCAGGATGTATTCGCCCTTCGCCTTCAGCGGATCGTGCGGTCGCCAGAAGACGACGATGTTGTCATTGACTTCGCGGTTGGTCGGTATTTCCACCAGTTCCACGATGCCCTCGCCCCAGTCGCCGATCGGCTCGACCCAGAGCGATGGGCGCTTTTCGTAGTGTGCCTCGAGGTCCTGGTAATCGCTGAGCTGCCGTCCGCGCTGCATCAGACCGAAACCGCCCGGGCCGTTGTCGGAGAACGAGCTGATCTGCAGCTCCCGCGGATTGGCGAGCGGACGCCAGATCTGCTCGCCCTTGCCGTTCCAGATCAGCAGGCCGGTCGAGTCGTGCACCGCCTCGCGGTAGTCATCGACGCGTGTGCGGTCGTTGGCGTCGAACAGGAACATAGAGGTCAGCGGCGCGATGCCGACGGTGGCGAGGTCGGTGCGCGGATACAGCACCATCTCGGTGTCGAACACGGTCTGCATGCCTGGCCGGATGGTGAAGCGGAATGCCGCCGCGGCGCTCGGACTGTCGAGCAGCGCGTGCACGACGATCGCATCGCTCCCCTTCGCTGGCCTTTCCAGCCAGAACGCGCGGAACACAGGAAACTCCTCGCCGGCGGAATCGGCGGTCTTGATCGCCAGGCCGCGCGCCGACAGGCCGTAGCCCTGGTCCTTTGCCACCGCGCGGAAATAGCTCGCGCCCAGGAAGGCGCAAATCTCGTCGAAGTAGTCCGGGCGGTTGAGCGGGTAGTGAATGCGGAAGCCAGCGAAGCCGATGTCGTCGCTCGGCGGCTTCACCTTGTCGAAGGTGAACAGATCTGGGCTGTAGCGGATTTGCACCGCGCGGCCGTTGATCACTTCGAAGATGTCGACGCGCTGCTTGTAGAGAAACCCGCGGTGAAAGAATTCCTCGGTGAATTTGAGCCCCTGGCCGCGCCACAGCGCATGGCCCGGGTCGAAGCGGATTGAGCGATAGGCTTGGTAGTCCAGGTTGTTCAGCGTGTCCGGCAGCGAGGCGTCAGGCGCCTTGTAGGCCTGCTGCGCCAGGTCGCGCGCCAGGTTCCGCACGGTGGCGCCATCGAACGGCTTGTCAGGCGGTGGCGCATCGTCGGCGTGCGCCGGCCCCGCGTGTCCGAGCGCTGCCACGACCGGCAGAAGCGCGCTCCGCAACAGCAACTCACGACGGCGCATCACGCCTCCCACGGTTCAGCAACACGGCGTGTTTCATCGCGTGATTGGGGCGAGATTGTCGTCGCCGCACGCACGATGCGGTGATGCAGCGATCACAGCAGCCGCAGCGCCAGAAAGCCGCCGAGGACGCCGGCGGCGAGCAGGCTGGTCACCAGGGTCAGCCGCCGCTCGATGAAGTCGCGCACCGGCGTGCCGAACGCGCGCAGCAGCGCGGCAACCAGGAAGAAGCGCGCGCCGCGCGTGACGATGCTCGCGGCCATGAACACGGGGAAGCTGAACTTAGCGGCGCCCGAGGCGATGGCGACGATCTTGTAGGGGATCGGCGTCAGGCCCTTGATCAGGATCACAGCCAGCCCCCAGCGCGCATACCAGTCCTGGAAAGACCCCAGCGGGTCGGGGCCGAACAGCACATGGGCGATCGGCATGCGCATCAGTCCGTCGAACACGAAGTAGCCGATCGCGTAACCCAGCGCCCCGCCCACGACGCTCGCGACCGTGCAGATCGCGGCAAAGCGCCAGGCGCGCTCGGGCCGCGCCAGGGCCATGGGGATCAGCAGCGCATCTGGCGGGATCGGGAAGAAACTGCTCTCGGCGAATGCCACGATGGCAAGCCACCAGGGGGCGCGCGGCGAGGCAGCCAGCGCGAGCGTGCGCATGTAAAGGCGTTGCAGCATGCCGCGTTCCTACCAGTGATCGGGGATCAGTGGCCAGCGATCAGTCGAATGGCCCCTTACTGGTCACTGGTCACTGATCCCTGGTCACTGAACCAACCCCGCCGTATCGTGCCGGCTAGTCGCCCCGCCCGAGGATACCTCATGCGCCGCCCCGCCCGCCTGACCGTGTTCCTTGCCGCGACCACCATGCTCGTGCTGGCCGGCGCGCCATGCGCCCGCGCGCAATCCCCGCTGCCGCCGCAATCCTGGTTGTTCGGCGCCTGGATCGGCGGGCTGTTTCCGCCGCCCAGCACGATGTCCGCCCAGGAATGCCTCGCCCAGCCGGTCGTGATCTTCACCCGCGACATCGTCATGCGGATCACCATCGTCGATCAGGTCTACACCCAGCGTCTGGTGGAGACGGCGCGCACCACCGGCAACGGCGTGGAGTTCCGCTTCGACCGGCCGCTGCGGGTCGCCCAGTCCAGCCCGTTCGGATTGACCCAAGGCGGTGGCGAAGTCGGCTTCGGCTGCGAGGACCCGGACGTGCTGCACGTGCAGAAGCGCGGCGAGAACGAGATCAGCTTCGCGGGCTGCCCGGAGTTTCCCTACCCGCTGGTGCGCTGCCCCGCCCGCTAGAACAATCGAGGAGACGTTGCCGAGATGACCCGTTCCGTTGCCCGCCTGCTCGCCGAGAGCCTGGAAGCGCACGACGTCGATCAGATCTTCTGCGTGCCCGGCGAGAGTTATGTCGGGCTGATCAATGCGCTCACCGACATGAATTCGGTGCGGCTGATCGTGTGCCGGCATGAGGGCGGCGCGGGCTTCATGGCGGTCGCCGACGGTCGGCTGCGCAGTCGGGCCGGATGCTGCATCGTCTCGCGCGGGCCGGGCCTGTCGAATGCGATGGTGTCGCTGCATTCGGCGTATCACGACGCGACGCCGGTGGTGATGCTGGTCGGCCAGGTCGAGCGCAAGGACTTCGGCCGCATGGCGCTTCAGGAGCAGAACTATTCGCGGCTGCTGTCCGACGTGACCAAGTTGGTGATCGAGGTGATCGAACCGGAGCAGGCGTCCGAGGCGATCGCGCGCGCGTTCCACATCGCCGAGAGCGGCACACCGGGGCCGGTGGCGGTGATCCTGCCGGAGGATATCTTCGACGAAACCACCGACGCCGGCGTCGATCAGCCACGGCCGCGTGTGCTGGCCGGGCCTCGCGCCGAGGATTTGGATCGGCTGGCGGATATGCTGGCCGGGTCGGAACGGCCGCTGGTTCTGGTGGGCGGGGCGCTGCTCGGCGATGCGATGTACGACGAGGCGGTGTTCGGCGACCTGCGGCGGCTGGCGGAGGAGTGGGTGCTGCCGATCAACCCGACGCATCGCCGGCCGCAACTATTCGATGCGACACACCCGCACTATGGCGGCTACATGGGGATCCGTGTGCCGCCGGCGCTGATCACCGAGATGAAGCGTGCCGACCTGATGGTGGCGATCGGCGAACGGCTGACCGACAGCGTGAGCCAGTCGTACACCTTCCCCGCCGCGCCGCAGCCGCAACTGCCGTTGGTGCACGTGTGGCCGGATGCGAATGAGGTGGGGCGCGTATGGCGGCCCGAGTTGGGGATTGCCGCAAGTCCGCACGAGGTGATCAAGGCGCTGCTCAAGCGTGGCGCGCCCGCGGGGGCGGAGAAGCGGCGTGGGTGGGTTGCTGGGCTGCATGCAATCCATCGCAAGCTGCTGGCGAAGGAGTGGGAGCCCACGCCGGATGGCGTGAATTTTGCCGCGATTGTCTGCGAGGTGGACAAGCATCTGGCGCCGGATGCCACGGTGACGTCGGATGCCGGTAATTTCGGCAGCTTCATTCACCGGTATATCGGCTTCAAGACGGGACAGATCTTTCTGTCAGCGGTGGTGGGCGCGATGGGCTCCGGCATGCCGATGGCGGTGGCCGCGACGCTGCGGCGGCCGGGGAAGCAGGTGGTCGCGTTCATGGGAGATGGCGGCGCGCTGATGGCTGGCAACGAGATCGCGACCGCGTGCCAGTACGGCGGTGCGCCGATCATCATCATTTCCGACAACCGGATGTATGGAACGATAGGGATGCACCACCATGTGCGTTATCCGGGTCGGCCGTTTCAGGAATCGATGAAGCTGACCAATCCGGATTTCGCGGCCTGGGGGCGTTCGTTTGGTGCCGAGGGGATTACGATCCGAGACGAGTCGGAGGTGGCGGACGGGATCGCACGCGCGTTTGCGATAAAGACCAAGCCGGTGGTGGTGCATTGCCACACGTCGGCGATACAGATGAGTGCGTGGAGACGATACGAACCACGCTGATGGGCGGAAGGCACCCGTCCCCCAAACCTCCCCCGCTTCGCGGGAGAGGGGGCGCTTAGACTCCCTCCCCTGCGAAGCGGGGGAGGGTTGGGGAGGGGGTGCTGCGGACCTACCGTCCCAAATGCTTGTCGAAGAACCCTGCCACCTCCGCGTTATACTCCTTCGTCTCGGGCGCGTTGATGTCCCGATAGTACTGCGCGTGCGACTCGCCCTCGAACACCTGTAGCACCGCCTCCACACCGGCCTCGCGCAGCTTGCGATGGACCCGCACGGTGTTCGACAGGAACAGATCGCGCGTGCCGCTGGTCAGGATGGTCGGCGGGAACCCATGCATGTCGCCATACACCGGCGACAGCAGCGGATCCTTCAGATCATGCCCGTTCGCGTAGAGCAGCGCCGCCGCGTGCAGGAACCCGTCGTCCGACACCAGCACGTTGTCGAGCATCTCGTTCGCATAGAAGCTGTCGCCGGTCTTCGTCATGTCGGACCATGGCGTCCCAGGAGCGATGGCGCCGGGCAGCGGCAGATGCTCCATCTTCGCGCGCAGCACCATGGCCAATGTCATGCCGCCGCCGGTCGATGTGCCAAATATGCCGACGTTCTTCGCCTTCGTCGTCTTCAGCACCGCGCGGTACACCGCCATCGCGTCGTCCATCGCCGCCGGATATGGAAAATCCGGCGGCATGCGGTAATCGACCGAGATCACCTTGAAGCCGCCGAACCCGGCCAGCTCGATCGCTTCCTTGGTCGCCGCCTCGCCGGGGCTGAGCACGTAGGCGCCACCATGCACGTGCACCAGAACGCGGTCGCGATTGTGGGGCGGAATCACCTTCGGCGTGACGATGAACGCCTTCACGCCCGCGATCGTGGTCGGCTGCACCGTCACACCCAGCTTCTCGCGTATCTCGGGCAGCGTCGCGACCACCGCGGCAGCCGCCTTGTCGACGATCGCCTTCCACTCGCCCGGTGACTTCGGCACGACATTCCAGTTCGGGTTGTACGGCTGCGCGATGATCGCCTGCATCTGCGGGCTGACCGTGTCCGGCACCGGAACGATATGATCCGGCACGTGGCGCGCGCCCGGCGGCACGGGCGGTGTTGCCTCCTGCTGCGGCTGTTGCGCGTAGGACGTGCCGGCCAACAGCAGCGCCACGGCGGCGACATGCGCGATTTTCATGGACAGTCCCCTCATTGTTGACAGTGTCGTTATCCGCTCGTCAGGATCGACGCGTTTGGCACATTGGGCAAGACAACATGGACTTTCTGCCGCTCGACCGGCGTCTGCGGATCGGCATCCAGACGATCCATCGCCGCACCGAACCGGCCATCGGCCCGTGGCTGCCGACGATCGACGAGCTGGTCGAACTGGTCGAACTGGTCGATCGCAGCGGCTACGACTCGCTGTGGGTCGGCGACCATATTTCGTTCGCGGTGCCGGTGCTCGACCCGCTGCTGCAACTGGCGCAGGCAGCGGTGGCGAGCCGGCGATTGACGCTGGGCACATCGGTGTATCTGTTGCCGTTGCGCCATCCGGCGCCGGTGGCGAAGCAGGTCGCGACGCTCGATCATTTGACCGAGGGAAGGCT
Organism: Acetobacteraceae bacterium; assembly: GCA_035569235.1. Taxonomy (GTDB): domain Bacteria; phylum Pseudomonadota; class Alphaproteobacteria; order Acetobacterales; family Acetobacteraceae; genus JAMXLO01. The sequence continues at coordinate 46,290 of DATMND010000440.1, forward strand.
GATCTTCGGCGTCGGTGTCGGGGGCGAGTTCCCGCGTGAATACGAAGTCTGCGGAGTGCCGATCGGCGAGCGAGGCGCCCGCCTGACCGATGGTATCAAGCTGCTCCGCCAGTTCTGGTCCGGCGAGGCGGTCAGCTACTCCGGACGGTTCTACGGCAGTTTCACCGACGTGCCGATGCGTCCGCCGGCACGCCAGAGTGGCGGTCCGCCGATCTGGTGCGGCGGCCGCTCGGACGGTGCATTGCGACGCACCGGACGGCTCGCCGATGGCTGGCTGTCGTACGTGGTTACACCGGATATGTACCGGGCGTCGCTCGAGAAGATCGACGCCGCTGCGCGCGAGGCGGGGCGAAGCATGACACAGTTCGGCACCGGCCATCTGCTGTTCACGCGCATCGACGACAGCTACGAAAAAGCGCTGGACGCCGCGACCGAGACGCTCAGTGTGCCCTATGCCATGGATTTCCGCAGGGCCGCACGGCGGTATTGCGCGCTCGGTCGGCCGGAACAGGTCGCCGAACGAATTCGCGAATTTTACGCCGCTGGGGTGCGCCATGTGGCTCTCGATCTGCTTGGACCATACGAACAGCGCCAGGATCAGGTCACTCGCTTTGCAGCTGAGGCGATGCCGCTGTTGCGGGACCTGACTTCCGGTTAAAACCCGAGACGAAGCAAGCGAGTAAGCTGGCGCATGTCATACCTCCGGTCCCCGGTCATCCGCGCCACCGTCGCCGTCCGCGCCACCGTTGTCATCCCCGCCACCGTCGTCATCCCCGCGAAAGCGGGGACCCAGTTGCCGTGGCCTAGGTCCCCGCTTTCGCGGGGATGACGGCGGTGGCGGAGATGGACAGCAAACCGTCGCGGCTTCGCCAACGACGCATTTGTTTCGCCTTGGGCCCACAAGGGATAGAGCAGCGTGATGCAGGCAGTTAAGCGCGATCTTTCGGCAATGCTGCGGCCGCGGTCGATCGCGCTGATCGGAGCGACCGATCGTTCGCGCTGGTCGCAGAACACGTTCGACAACCTGATCAACCGAAAGTACGCCGGCGAGGTGTACCTGGTCAGCCGCCGCGGCGGCACGGTCCACGGACGCAGTGCGGCGACGTCCTGTGTGGATGTCGGTGCAGAGATCGACCTCGGCCTGCTGATGGTGCCGATGCAGGCGATTGAGGAGGCGCTGGCCGACCTCGCAGCCGCCAATGTCCACAATGCTGTGATCCTGACGTCGGGATTTGCCGAGACCGGGCTTGACGGCGCGGATCACCAATCGCGGCTTGCCGCGCTGGCGCGTCAGTATGGCGTATCGCTGCTCGGTCCCAACTGCCTGGGGTTCGTCAATTTCATCGACAACGTACCGCTTTGGACGGGCGGATTCCGTGCGCCGAGCAAGCCAGGGTGCATTGCCGTCGTGACCCAAAGCGGCGCCAATGGCAGCTTCATTTCCAGCTTGGCAGCGCAGCACGAGATCGGTCTGTCGCACATGGTGTCCACCGGCAACGAGGCCGACCTCGATTGCGCCGATTTCATCGACCATCTGGTCGATCAGCCCGAGGTGCGCGCCATCGCGCTGTTCGCTGAGACGATCCGCCACGCGCCCAGCTTTGCATCGGCTGCGCGGCGCGCGATTGCGGCGGGCAAACCGATCGTCGTGCTGAAGATCGGCCTGTCCGAGATCACCGCGCGGTCCGCGCAGGCGCACACCGGTTCGCTTGTCGGCGATGACCGCGTGTTCGACGGCGTGTGCCGGCAGCTTGGCATGGTGCGTGTCGATTCGATCGAGGATCTGCTGTTCACCGCCGACTTCATCACTCGGACTGGCGTGATGGAACCGCGCGGGCTGGCCCTCGTATCGATCTCCGGCGGTGCCTGCGAGATCGTCGCCGATCGCGCTCAGGTGCTCGGCATCCCGCTGCCCGCGCTGACCGACGCGACGATCGACGAACTGCGCGCCGCGCTGCCGAGCTTCGGCACGCCGCACAATCCGCTGGACATCACCGGCGGCGCGGTGTTGCAGCCCGACCTGTTCGAGCAGGGCCTGCGCATTTTGGCACGGCAGGATTTCGCCGCGCTCGCGTGCCTGTTCGACGTGCCGGTCGCCGCCGACCAGGCGACCGAGTTCGTGCTTGCGGCGCTGCGGCACATTGCCGCGGGATTGCGCGCGGCCACGGTGCCGGCGCTGATGATCAGCCACTCGGTGAAGCCGGTGAGCGAGATTTCCGCGCGCATCATCGAGGACATCGGCCTGCCCTATGTCAGCGCCGGCATCCATCACGGCATGAACGCGCTCGGCAATGCCGTATGGTGGTCGGAACAATACCGGCGTCTCGCCGCCGCGCCGGCATCGGTGTCGGAGATCGCGCTTTCAGCCGAACGTCCGCGATCCGAGCGTGCGACGCTCGCCTTCCTCGCCCAACGCGGCGTGCCGGCGGTGCCGACGACATTGGCCACGGATGCGGATCAGGCGGTCGTCGCGGCGCACGCGAACGGCGGCCCCGTGGCGCTGAAGATCGCGTCCGACGACATCACGCACAAAAGCGACATCGGCGGCGTCGCGCTGAACGTTCACGGTGACGCGGCGGTTGTCGAGGCATTCCGTCGCATCATGGCAGCCGCGCCTGCCAACGCGCGCGTCGATGGCGTTCTGGTGGCGCCGATGCGCACTGGTGGGATCGAGTTGTTCGTCGGCTGCACGCGCGATGCGCAGTGGGGGCCGGTGATTGCGGTCGGCTTGGGTGGCGTATGGGTCGAAGTGCTGCAGGATGTCGCGCTGCGTCCGTTGCCGATCGATGCAGCCGAGGTGCGGCGCATGCTGGGCGAACTGCGCGGGGGAAAACTGCTACAGGGTGCGCGCGGTACGCCGGCTTCGGACCTTAACGCGCTCGCGATGGTCATTGCCCGCATCGGCGACGCGGCGGTTGCACTTGGCCCTGAACTGGAAGCGTTGGAAGTGAACCCGCTCTGGGTGCGTGGCGCCGATGTCGAGGCGCTGGACGCGTTGGTTGTCTGGCGCTCCGATGCATAGCAGCGGCGGGCAGCGAAGGAGGACGCGATGGACCTGAGCCTGTCGGACAAGCACGGTGCGTTGCAGGAGGAGGTACGCGCGTTCATCCGCGGCCACGGCGACAAATCGCCGAAGCTGGGCGGGGGGCGGAAGCGGCCGGATCAGAAGGCACTGGATTGGCAGAAGCTGCTGGTGGATCACGGCTATGTCGCCCGCACGATCCCGCGCCAATACGGCGGCTATGGCGCCGCACCGGACGTGATGGAAGCGGCGGTGATCGCAGCGGAGTTCGCTGCCGCCGGCGTGTATGCCGGGCTGACCAACCAGGGCATCAGCATGCTGGTGCCGACCCTGCTCGAGGTCGGCACCGATGCGCAGAAGAAACAGTGGATCGAAAAGACGATCCGCGGCGATGTCATCTGGTGCCAGGGATATTCCGAGCCCGGTGCCGGCAGCGACCTCGCATCATTGCAGACGCGCGGCGTGCTGCAGGACGGCCACTTCGTGGTCAACGGCCAGAAGATCTGGACCAGTTCCGCGCACTACGCCGACATGATGTTCCTGCTGTGCCGCACCGAGCCGGACAAGCCGAAGCACGACGGCATCTCCTATCTGCTGATGTCGATGCAGACGCCAGGTCTCGATGTGCGCCCGCTGCGCACCATGACCGGACGCGCGGAATTCAACGAAGTGTTCTTCACCGATGTGCGCGTGCCCGAAGAACAGATCGTGCTGGGACGCGGCAAGGGCTGGCATGTTGCGAACGTCACGCTGAAACATGAGCGCTCGATGATCGGCGATGCCGGCAAGCTGACGCAGCGGCTCGAACAGATTATTGCGCTTT
>DATMND010000441.1:0-8680 GCA_035569235.1 Acetobacteraceae bacterium
GGCGCGGTCATACGCTGTGCCCGAGATACGCATCGCGCACCGCGGCGGAGGCGCGGATCGCCTCGGGCGTGCCGCATTCCAGTACGCGGCCGTCCAGCATCACGGTCATGCGATGCGCGACGGCGAACACCACATCCATGTCGTGCTCCACCAGCAACACGGCATGGTCGCGCGACAGTTCGCGCAGCAGCGTGGCGAACGTCTCGCTCTCCTCCGGCCCCATGCCGGCGAGCGGCTCGTCCAGCAGCAGCACCTTCGGCTGGCCGGCCAACGCGACGCCGATTTCAAGTTGCCGAAGCTGCCCGTGGCTCAAGGTTCCGGCAATCCGGTCGGCGGACTCCGCCAGCCCGACGCGCGACAACGCGATGCGGGCGATGGACACCGAGGCATCGTCGCGCCGCAGCGTGCGCAGCAGGCCGCGCGCCGAAACCCGCGCCTGCACGGCGAGGCGCGCATTCTCCAGCACGGTCATCTGCGGCATGAGGTTGGTCCGCTGGAACGACCGTCCGACGCCGCAGCGTGCGACGCGCCAGTTGCCCCGGCCCGTGACATCGTCGCCGTCGATGCGGATGCTTCCCGCGGTGGGCAGCAATTCGCCGGCGAGCAGGTTCACCAGCGTGCTCTTGCCCGCACCGTTTGGACCGATCACTGCGTGCAACTCGCCGATGGCGAGATCCAGCGACACGCCCGCCACCGCGAGCAGCCCGCCGAAGCGGCGGGAGAGGCGGATGGCCTGCAACACTGGGGTCATGTCAGCACGGGTCGTCGCAATCGCAATCGCAATCCGGCCAAGCCGTGGCGCAGCAACACGACCGCAGCGAGAATTACGATGCCTTCAACCAAACGCTGGCGCTCGGTGATGCTCTGGCCGACTTCTCCGATCAGCGTATAGGCAAAGGCACCCAGTATAGGCCCATGCAATGCACCAATGCCGCCCAGCAACACGATCAGCAGCGCCTCGGCCGAGCGGTGCCAGCCGAGCAGCTCGGGATTGACGAACGCGTCGTTCAACGCGGCCATGTGGCCGGCAATGCCGGCTAACGCGCCCGCCAGTACAAACGCTGCGAGCTTCAGCCGCAGCACGTCGTGGCCCGTCGCACGCATGCGATCCTCGTTGGCGCGAATGCCGAGCAGGGCGTGGCCGAACAATGTCTTCATCAGGCACCACAGAAAGGCGTAGATCGCGGTCAGCACAAAGAGGTTCATCAACAGGAAAACGACTGGACGGTTGGCGCGCGTCACCTCAAAACCCGCGCCGAACGCCGCCAACACTGGCCGCTGAATGAACACGCCATCGGCGCCGCCACCGAGCGGCGTGTCATGGAACACAAAGAACAGCATCTGCCCGAAAGCGAGCGTCGTCATCAGGAAGAAGAATCCCCGCGTGCGCAGCGCGAAAGGGCCGATCGCCAAGGCGGCAAATCCGGCGACCAAGGCCGATGCCGGCAGGCTGAGGAGGACCGATGGCGAACCGCCCAGGACGCGGCCCAACAAATGTACTGTGTAGGCTCCAAGGCCGAAGAATGCAGCCTGTGCGAGGCTCACCATACCGGCCCCGCCAACTAGCAGCTGGAGACTCAGCCCAAACATCGCAGCGATCATCGCGGTGGAGGCGAGCTGCATGTGATAGAGCGATACGTAGAGCGGCATGCAGGCGATGGCGAGTGCTGCGACCGCCAATGCCGTGTTGCCGCGCCAGGAGGCACAACGCATGCCGTCAGCTCCGGGCGAACAGGCCTGCGGGCCGCCACACCAGCACGCCCGCCATGAGCACGTAGATCGCAGTGCCCGCCGCCTGCGGCACAAACACCTTGCCGAGCGTGTCGATCAAACCGATCAGCAATGCAGCCCAGAACGCACCTGCAATCGAACCCAGCCCGCCAATCACCACCACAACAAACGAAATAATCAGATATTCGTCCCCCATTCCCGGATAGACCGACTGCAACGGCGCGGCCAGCGCTCCCGCCAGCATCGCGAGCGCTGTGCCGGCGGCGAAAACCAACGTGTGCAGACTGTGCGCATCGATGCCGAGCAGATCGACCATTTCGGCATTCTCGGCGGCGGCGCGGATCGCCGAACCGACACGGGTGCGTTCGACGAAGGCGAACATCGACGCAGCAACCCCGATGCAGATGCCGAGCACTGCGATGCGATAGGCGGAATAGGCGAAGTTCGCCGTGATCTGCACGGAGAAATCGAGCGCCGCCGGCACCGCGACGCTGTGGAACTGGTTGTCCACTAAAGCGGCGCGCGCCTCCTCGAACAGCAGGATCAACGCGAAGGTCAGCAGCACCTGGTCGAGATGCTCGCGCTCGCGGAACCGGCGGAACAGGACGCGCTCGAGCGATGCGCCGAACAGTGCGCCGCCGAGCAATGCGGCTGGCAACGCGAACCACAGCGATCCAGTGGCGCCGGCCAGCACGTAGGCGAGATAGGCGCCGATCATGAACAGGCTGCCATGCGCGAGATTGATTACGCGCATGACGCCGAATATCAGCGTAAGACCGCTGCTGATCAGGAAAAGCAGCAGCGCGTATTGCACGCCGTTCAGAATCTGGGCGAGCAGCCCGGCAAGATCCATCAGCCCGTCAGGCGCTCATATTGCAGCCGGCGCCGGGGTCCGCGAGCGCATCGGCCGCAACGCCGATCACGCGGTTCTCGCTGCCCGTCGCCTCACGCAGGTAGATCGTCTGCACCGGGTTATGCGACGGCGAGAGGGTGAATGCGCCGCGCGGGCTGTCGATCTTCGCAGCCACGATTGCCGCCGCCATCGGCTTCATCGCGGTCGCGTCGCCCTTGGTCGCATCCAAACCGATCGCAAGCATTTGGCCGGCATCGTAGCCCTGCACCGCGTAGACGTCGGCGTCGCGGCCAGTCTTCTGTTTGAACGCGGCGCGGAACGCAGTGTTCTTCGCGTTGTCCAGCCCGTCGCCGTAGTGCAGTGCGGTTTGAATGCCTTCCGCCGCCGCGCCTTGCGCGGTCAGCACGCCCTCGGTGAGGAACCCCGAGCCACAGAGCGGGAATTTCTCACGCAGCCCCGATGCAGCGTAGTCCTTGACGAACTGCACCGCCCCGCCGCCGGCAAAGAACGAGCCGACCGCTTGGACGTCAAGTCCGGACAGCACCCCCAGCATCGGCAGGAAGTGCGTGTCGGGGAACGCCAGCGTCAGCAGATGCGTCATGTCGCCGCCGCCGGCACGCAGGCCGTCGCGGAAACCCTCACCCGATTCCTTGCCTGCCGCATAGTCCCAGGTGACCCATGCGGCCTTCTTGACGCCCTTCGCGGCGAGCGCCTTTCCCATCCCGTAGGCGGGCTGCCAGTTGCTGAACGAGCTGCGGAAGATCGATGGCGCGCACAGTTCGCGGGTCGCGGCGACATTGCCGGCGTTCGGGATGATGAGCGGCACCTCGCGTTCGCGCGCTGCGTGCACCAGCGCCATCACCACGCCGGAGTGCACGGTGCCGATCAGCACCTCCGCACCGTCGCGCTCGAGCAGGCGGTTGACGTTCTGCGGCGCCTTCGCCGGATCCGACTCGTCGTCGAGGCGGATCAAGGTCACCGCGCGTCCGCCGAGCCTGCCGTCCCGTTCCTGCAGGTACAGTTCGAAAGCGGCCGCAATGTTTTCGCCGAGTGCGGCGTAGGTGCCGGAGAACGGCAGCATGAGGCCGACTTTGATTGGAGCGCCTTGCGCAATGGCGGGGCGGGCGAGAGCCAATGCCGCGGTGCCCGCGAGAATGCCACGGCGGGAAATCTGCTGCATGGGACGTGATCCTCCTGCATGCCGGCATCGCGCCGCCACGTTATTGTGAAGCGCAATATGGCATGTCAGACAATTGGCGAGCAACAGCGAAACGGATCGGTCCCGATGGATGAAGAAGCAACGATTCCGCCTGGCCAGCGGTATTTCGAGGACTACCGTGTCGGCATGGTGTGCGAATTTGGCGATGTCGCGCTGACGGCGAACGAGATCGTGGAATTTGCGCGGCGCTACGATCCGCAGGCCATCCACGTCGATCCGGCGGCGGCAGCACAGGGTGCGTTCGGCGGGTTGATCGCCAGCGGATGGCACACCGGCTCGCTGATGATGCGGTTGTTCGTCGAGCACTTTCTCTCGAAGGTGGCAGCGTTGGCTTCACCTGGGATCGACGAGTTGCGCTGGGTACGCCCCGTCCGGCCCGGCGACCGGATGCGCGTGCGGGTCACCGTGCTGGAGGCGAACCGGTCACGCTCAAAGCCCGATCGAGGGATGGTGCGCACCTTTGTGGAAGTGCTGAACCAGAACGATGACGTGGTGATGAGCATGACGCCGATGAACCTGTTCCGCTGCCGTCCCCGTCGGATGGCGTAGGCGCTGCGTAATCCGCCCGTGCCGCACGCAGTCTAACCGCTCAGCGCCTCGGTCGCCTCGCGCAATGCGTGCGCCAGGCGGTTGCGGCCGCGCGTTGCGCTGACGGCGAGGAAGCGCGCGCTGTCGGTGCCGGGCGCCACCTTGGCCAATCTGCGCAGCGGGTCGAGTATCGGCCAAGCCGGCAACGGCAGCGCCGGATCATGCGCGAACCGATCGCCGCTCGTGTAATAGACCGGTGCCAGCGCACGCGACGCACGCATCAGTGCCGCGTCGGAGTGTCCCCCGGCCGCCGCCCTCTCGCGCAGCCTCTCCGCGCCGGCTATCAGGCTGTCGGCGGAAAAACGGTCGCCGAGCGACGTGCGCAACTTCCCCAGTTCGTCCAGCAGTGCGCGCGCATGCGCGGCGAAATCCAGCGGCAGCACAGGGTCGGTCAGCAGGCGCCACAGCGTGTGCACAAAAACTCGCGTATCGCGCACCAGGTTCTTTTCGTCGATCTTGTCCAGCAGATCGTGCGGCGTGTGCCACCACCAGCCCAGCGCATTTCGCATCTTGACCGGCGCCGGCTGCTGCTCGCTGAGCGCGCCGAACATTGCGGGAATGCCGATGCCCCAGAACGACTGATCGGACGACCGCGACATGCGCCTCCCGTCATACTCCGAGCCGGCCTGCTCGCCGATCGCATCGCCGGCGAGCCCGACAAGTTCCGGCGCGGCGGCGGCATTCCGGAGCACGGTCGCGCCGATGCCGCCGGTGGAATCGACATTCACATGCACCGCACAGCGACGTTCCAGTTCGTCCCAGTTCTTATCGGCATACCAGGTGGAACCGGAATAGCGGCCATGCGAATGCCCCGACCAGAAGCACAGCCGCAACCCGCGCCGCCACCGGCCACGCTTTCGCGCGGTGAGGCGTGCCACCTCCAGCATGGTGGCGTTGGCGGCGCCATTGTCCATCGCGCCGTAGTGCCAGGTGTCATGATGACCGGAATACAAGATGAACGGGCCATCCGCCGCGGGACCGTCGATGTCGGCCACCAGGATCGGCGTCTTCCGCCAGCCTGTGTCCACCTCCGCATGCAGCGTCACCTTCGGGTGCTCGCCGCGTGCCAGGCGCTCGCGCAGCGCGCTGCCATCGGCGTTTGACACGGTGCAGACGACGGTGGTGGGCAGTTCGGCTTGCGTCTCGCCCGACGGACTACCCCATACGGGAGAGACGCACATCTCGTGCAGATGCTCGTGCGGGCTGATCTGAACCTGCCCCACTGCGCCGGCATGCGAGGCGCGCGCGGCCTGACCGGGGCTGGCGATGCCTTCCGTCAGCACGATCGCGCCGCGCAGATCGCGTCCGGTGAAGTCGGCTTCGTCGCCGTCGCCGACATAGACCAACCGTCCGGTCACGCCCTGCGGCGGCGAGCTGCGTGAGAACGAGTGCGTGATGCTGGTGAGCGCCTGATTGTCCACATCCACCCGCGCCTTGCCAGGCAGACTGATATAGGCGTCGTGCATGATGACATCGGTGCGGTAGCCGTATTCGTCGAGCCTGGCCCGGAAGTAGCGCAGGCTTTGCAATTCGTCCGGTGTGCCGGACAGTTTAACCCAGCGGGCAAGTTCCTGCATGTGGCTCATCAGGATGGAGCCATCGACGGCCTCGCAGAGCGAACGGCGCAATGCATCACTCATCGTCCACCTCCTTCCCGCTGGAATGGCGGAAAGCGTGCCGGGCGTGGCGGGCAAAGGCAAGCTCGTCTAGGATTTCGACAACAGGACAAACGGGGGACGTCATGGTGACCTGCTTTTGCGGGATGGTGCACGGTATCGGCAGGCGCGGATTTCTCGGCGCATTGGTGGCAGCCGCCGTGGACGCGCAGGCGCCTGCTCCGGCGTCCGCCGGCCCGGCAAACGCGGCGCTGATCGAGGACCTCGTGGCAGCAAACCGCATCCTCTATGACCAGGCCGTGGTGGACGGTTTCGGTCATGTCAGTGCGCGCCATGACAAGGACCCCAATCGCTACCTGCTCGCGCGCAGCATGGCGCCTGCGCTCGTTACCGCGGACGACATCATGGAGTTCGATCTCGACAGCACGCCGGTGGATCAGCGCGGACGCGCCGTGTACCTTGAACGCTTCATCCATGGCGAGATCTACAGGGTGCGGCCCGACGTGCGCGCGGTCGTGCACAGCCATTCGCCGGCCGTGATCCCCTTTGCCGACACGAAGGTGCAACTTCGGCCGATGAACCACATCTCCGGTTTCCTCGGCGGCGGCGTGCCGGTGTTCGAAATCCGCGACGTGGCCGGCCCCGCATCCAACATGCTGATCAGCAACCCGACGCTCGGCCATGCGCTCGCGACGACGCTCGGGCCGCACCCGGTCGCGCTGATGCGCGGCCACGGTTCGGTGGCGGTGGCGCAGTCGGTGCGTCATGTCGTGTTCCGCGCGGTCTACACCGAGGTGAACGCGCGCATGGAAAGCGAGGCATTGCGCCTCGGCGATCCCACGTTCCTGAACGACGGGGAGGCAGCGGCCGCGACGAAGACCAACGACGGACTGGTCGATCGGCCGTGGGAGCTGTGGAAGCAACGGGCGATGGGGAAGTGATCTGCCTCCCCGTCACCGCCTGCGGTAATTGCCGAAGAACGTATTTTGCATGTCGCTCACGCGCTTCGCATGCCTCATGCACTCAGCTCTATCCGACACCACCGCCCGCGTTGGCGCCCTGCTGGTACCTGATCCTTGCCGCCATCGTCATCGGGGTAGTCTGCGGGACGCCGAAACCGGCGAACACCGGTTGATTGCTGCTCAGAACGCCTTTCGGCAGGCCAGCGGTCCGCGCCAGCGCTCCGCCGTTCAGGAGGGGCTTCCACAGCAGATCGGTCACCCACGCGCGATTGCCGATCTCGGTGTAGCAGGCCCAGTGATTGAGGTTTCCGGTCGGATGCACGTTGTCGCTTGCGGTTGGCGTCAGCGTATAGCCGCCGTTCGCCTTGAACCATGCCTGCAGGTCGCGTCGATCCAGCGAAATATCGACCCAGTTAGGCGGATAGTTCGCAATGCCGGTCCAGCTCATCGGCGTGCCCAGAGCGTAGCGGCCAAGGCTGCATGCCACGATTGAACCGGGAACACGTGACGGATCGCCCAGCTGCTCGGCGCCGGAAGCCAGCACGGCATCGACCTCGTTGGTGACGTTAACCACGTTGAACTGGCGGCCGGCGAATGTCGCCGCCGCATCCACGGAATATTCCGCGCCATCGAGCAGAATGACATTGTTCAGCGGTCCATCCGCGCCGCCAAGAGCGGCAACGGTCTGCGTGAAAAGCCGCGTGCCAAGGCTATGGGCGAGCACATCTACCCGGACATTCTCGGCTTCCAATATGCCGAGGACGGCTGCGAGCGCCTGCGCGGCGAGGCGGGCGAGATCCACGCAGGCATATTCGTATGACTCGCTCCATCCGGCCGCTGCGTATTCGGCCAACGAGCCGGTTGAGACCCAGGCGAAGGCTATCGCGGTTTCCTGTCGGCGCGAACCGCGGTCATCACACTCCTCGACCAGCGGCAGCCAGCTCAGTCGAGCGTTTGGTCCGCCCGGACCCGGATAGGCATAGACCAATGTGAAAGGGTCGAACGCAGGATCGCCCACATGGCGAGGATCGTAGTCGTAGCCGTGCAGCATCAATTTGGCCGCCGCGCTCGGCACAGTTCGGGCGCCGAGCCACGCTCTGATGACGCCCGCCAGTTCATCGAGTCCGCTGATCGCTGTAGCCCCGTCGCGCGGGAACCTGGCTTCCGCGTGCTGGTCGCCGTAGCTGGCGGTGAGCGTATCGGCAGCCCGCTTATACCTGTCCTGGTCGGGTGCCGCCGCGGCACCTGGTGTCCAGATAAGCTTCAGCATGACCGAATCTCTCCTTGTGACGACCCTGCGAAGCACTCACTGCAAGCCTCCCGCACGCGGGCTGGCATGCCTTTGCTTCTCATCCCCTTGCACTTGTGGACTGTTTTCGAGACAATGAGCCCATCATGTTCAGCAAACTGTGACCTGGTTCACTCACATCGGGTATAATGTTGCAGACGGACATGGAGGCACGCAGCGGCGGGGCCGTCGTCCCGCCTGGTCGTTGCATGACATGAGAGGTCATTCCATGAAGCCATCCGATATAGCGCGGGTACAAGCCTATCTGCGCACAACCCTGGGAAGCGACCGGATCCACATCGACACCCCGAAGAATCGCGGCGCGTCGGTCGAAGTCCATGCCGGGCCGGAGTTCCTCGGGACGTTGCACCGGGACGACGAAGACGGCGAGGTGTCGTTCTCGCTCCACATCACGATCCTGGA
>DATMND010000442.1:0-5090 GCA_035569235.1 Acetobacteraceae bacterium
GCTACGCACCTTATACCCGCCTGCGCTTCGACCGGCCGCATCCGCGCGTGCTGCGCGTCACCATGGGCCTGGGCCAGGAGCGGCCCAATCCGGTCGATGCAGTGATGCATCGCGAACTGGGCGAGATCTGGCGCGACGTGGATGCCGACCCGGAGGTGAATTCCGTCATCATCACCGGCGCCGGCCGTGCGTTCTCGGCTGGCGGCGACTTCGCAATGATTGAGGAGATGATGGCGGACTTCGAGATCCGCGCGCGGGTTTGGAAGGAGGCGCGCGATCTTGTCTACAACATCATCAACTGCTCCAAGCCGGTGGTGAGTGCGATGCGCGGCCCCGCGGTGGGTGCCGGCCTGGTGTGCGGGCTGCTGGCCGATGTGTCGATCGCCTCAAAGGATGCGCGCATCATCGACGGCCACACGCGGCTGGGCGTGGCGGCAGGCGATCATTCCGTGATCGTCTGGCCGCTGCTGTGCGGGCTGGCGAAGGCGAAATACTACCTGCTGCTGTGCGATGCCGTGTCCGGCGCCGAGGCCGAGCGCATCGGGTTGATTTCGCTCGCGGTGGAGGATGCGGAGCTGGATGCGAAGGCCGTGGAGATTGCCGCGCGCCTCGCCGAGGGCGCGCAGAGTGCGATCCGCTGGACCAAGTACGCGCTGAACAACTGGCTGCGGATGGCGGGGCCGTCGTTCGACGCATCGCTGGCGCTGGAGTTCATGGGGTTCACTGGGCCCGAGGCGAAGGAGGGCCTTGCCTCGCACAAGGAAAAGCGGCGTCCGTCGTTTCCGCCGGGGTCGTCGGTGTAGATCGGCCGGTCGCTACGATGCAGTCATGGTCGGGGAGGGATGCCACGATGGGTCCGCACCGTTTGTTGTATGTGTTCTTTGGCCTGGTCGTAGGAGTTGCCGCGACCGCAGCTTCGGCCGAGGACCAGCAGCGTGTGGCTGCACCGGCCGGCGCCAAGCTGGTGCTGGAGACTGCGGCGCAGGGCGTGCAGATCTACACGTGCGAGAAGGCAGTCGACCTATATCGCTGGACCTTCATCGCTCCCGATGCGGCGCTGTTCGATGAGACCGGCCGGCAGATCGGCACCCACTTCGCCGGTCCGTCCTGGCAGTTGCTGGACACCAGCAAGATCATCGGCGAGGTGGTGACGCAGGCGCCCGCGCCGGAGCCGCACGCCATCGCCTGGCTGCTGCTGCGCGCCAAGTCGCATGAGGGGAACGGCGTGCTGAACAACGCCGAATTCGTGCGCCGCACCGAAACGTTGGGCGGCGCAGCGCCAGCCACAGGCTGTGATGCGGCGAAGATGGGAACGCAGGCCCGGATGCGCTACACGGCGCATTACCTGTTCTACACAGCGCCGCAATGAGATCGCCCGAACTGGGACGCTTGTGGGCCGGCGCGGCTACCCCTCGGGCATCCCAGCGCGGCGTAGGCCGTCGAGCAATTCGGGAGCGGCGAGGAAATCGAACTTCTGAATCTCGGCCGTGGTGCGCAAGGTTCGCGGAGTGGCGAGGAACTTCTGCAAGTCCGCACGCGCCTCCGCGTCCTGCCCATTGGTGCTTTCGGCTGCGATCAAAACGAGCCACGCGGCTTCAGCGATAAGGCCCATCTCTGGGGGAATTTCCCCGATCGCAAGCCGCGCCTGTGCAATCGCCTCGGGGAACCGATCGTTCACCAGCAATCCCATGGCGAGGCTCCAGTCAATCGGCGCTACGGAGTCGACTCCCGTGGCCGAGATGAGCCGCTTCGCGCTCACGAAGGCCTCCAGAGCCTCCTTGTAATGCCCTTGCGACAGCATGATCTGGCCGAGATCGCGACGTGGCCAGCCCCACTGCGGGGCAAGCTCGATCACCTTGCGCAAGAGCGCCGCAGCCTCATCCAGATCGCCTTTTGCGCGCAGCACAATCGCTTTGCTCCTCAGCACACTGACGTCGTTGGGCGCAAGCTGAAGCGCCCGGTCCGCAAAGTTGGTTGCGAGCGCCAGATCAGCGTCGCGGTTAGCTGAAAACTCGTTGATTATGAGGAATGCAAGATTGAGGGCGCCCTCCCGTAGCGCCCAGACATAGTTGGGATCGAGGGCCAGCGCCCGCTCGTTGAGCGCGATCCTCGCCAGAAAGTTTGCCTTTGACCCCTGTTGCAGGGCGGTCGATTTGGCTACGAACATGAGATCACGTTTGTCGAGGCTGTCCGGGTGATCGCGTGTGGCGCGTGCGACCTCCGCGTCGACGGTGGCCTGATTGATGCTGTCAGCTATGCTCACGGTGATGCTGCCCCACGCATCGGGGCTCTCCGGATGGTCGAACCGCTGCGACCACACGGGCCGGACGGCGGCCGTCTCATACAGGGTTGCCGATACGATGAGGCGCCCATCCTGCCGGCGGGCATTGCCCGTAAGCGCGAAATGCACGTCGTGGTCGCGCCCAATCGCATGCAGGTCGAGCGTTTTGCCCCGGTATGCGGAAGCGGTCCCGACGGGGATGAGTGGCTTAGTGCTGTCCGCCGCGATGCGGTCGTGCACATCCCGGGTGATGGCCGCGGCGATGCTGTCCAGTGTGGGGTCCCCGCTGCTGTTCTCGAATGGGAGCACGATGATCGATTGACGCCGGTCCTGCGGGGAATAGGCGACCGGCTGCGGCGGCACCGGTACTACCACGGCCTCGACCGGCGGCGCGGGCCTGTCGTGCAGCGTCCACCATCCCCCGGCAGCAAGGATTGCTACTACGGCGATCCCGCCTGCGACCATCGCTCCGGCCGGGCGGCGACGCACCGGCGCCAGCGGAGTGCGCAATTTGGGTGGCTCAGGCGCCGGCAGCGCCTCCTCCGGTAGGGCGGCAATGTCCTTCGCAGTCAGCCCAAACACGCCGACAGCACGGGCGATGTTCTTCACCGTCTGCTCGCCAAGGTCGGCGAAGGTGAGCGACAACTTGTCGCGCACCTGCTCGTTGGCGTAGCGCGAGATGCAGATGCCGCCAGGCTCGCACAAGGCCTCCAGGCGGGCAGCGACGTTCACGCCGTCGCCAAATATGTCACCTCCGTCGATAATGATGTCGCCGACGTTGATGCCGATGCGCAACACGACCTGCCGGTCCACGTGGATGTCCGCGTTGAATGCCAGCATGACGCGCTGGATCGCCACCGCGCAGCCCACGGCATCGACGACGCTGGCGAATTCTACCAGCAGACCGTCGCCTGTCGTCTTGACGATACGGCCGTTATGGCGGGCGATGGCGGGATCGACACGCTCGCCTCGGTGCGCCTTCAACGCATTCAGCGTGCCGACTTCGTCCGTGCCCATAAGCCGGCTGTAGCCGGCGACGTCCGCCGCCAGGATCGCCGCCAGCCGGCGCTCCAATCTCGGCGGTGTCATTGCGGCACTTGGCATGGATCGCTTGCCCAGATTTACCTGATCAGCATTCCACATCCGTCGCGATCGGAACAGCAAAGGTCGCGCTGGGCCGGCTGTCGTTACTCCGGCAGCACCTCGATCGAATCCCCAACCGCGAACCGCCCACCCTCAACGACCTCGGCATGCACGCCAAGCTCGATGTGGTCGTAGAGCCGGCGCAGTTCCGCCACGGGGTCCGCGTCGCGCACCGCCGTCACCGGGTTCACCTCCGTGGCCGGGCAGCGGTTGATCGGCTTGACCACGCGCAGCACGGCGCCGCCGATGTGGATGTCCCGGCCCACCCAGTCGCGCTCGCTCCAGGCCGGCGCGCCGCTGAACCAGACATTGGCGCGGAACCGCCGGCGGTGGCGGCGCGCGCCGACCTTCGCCTCGAAGTCGCGCAGGCTGGCCAGATTGATCAGGCTGACCACCTTGCCCCGCTGGTCGCAGAAGCTATGCCCGGCGACGTGGTGGAAGCGCGGCGTGCCGCGCGCCTCTTCTCCCAAATACTCCGCCAGAAAGTGTCCGATGCGCTCCCGTCCGGCCTCCGTCAGCGCATTCTCCACTACCGAGGAACCGTCGGGTGCGCGGATCGCCAGCATGCCGCTGCGCGGCTCGAAGAAGGAGAACAGCGCTGCGATGCGGGCATTCTTCATCAGGCACATGAAGTTCGCCTTCTGCAGCCATTTGGGCTGCGCCGGATCGAAGTCCGCGTCCCCTTGGGCCAGGGCGAAGGCGCGGTCCCACGGAATGCAGCCGCCGGGCTCGACCTCCGCCACTTCCAGCGCCTCGGCGGTCAGACCCTTCACCGGGTAGCGGTACAGGTATTCGATACGCATCTGGTACTCCCTCTTGGAACACAGTGTGCCTGGACCCAACTGGATTGCCAAAGGTTTACGCCGCCGCTGCCTGATGAGGGGCGGGTGCTGACCAGTCGCCGACCGACAGGGACATCAACATGGAAATCGAGAAATTCACCGAACGGGCCCGGGGATTCCTTCAGGCCGCCCAGACCATAGCAATCCGCGAATTCCATCAGCGGATCACGCCTGAGCACCTTCTCAAGGCGCTGCTGGACGACGAGGAAGGCGCTGCCGCCGGCCTGATCAGGGCCGCGGGCGGCGATCCCAAGGCGGCGCTGACCGCGGTCGAGACCGAACTGGCGCGGCAGCCCAAGGTGCAGGGCGGCGGTGCCGGCCAGCCGCAGTTCACCACCGAGATCATCCGCCTGCTGGATGCCGCGCAGCAGGCCGCCACCAAGGCCGGCGACGAGTATGTGGCGCAGGATCGCCTGCTGCTGGCGATCGCCATGTCCGACACCCCGGCCGGCCGCGCGCTGCGCAATGCCGGAGTCACGCCGCAGGCGCTGGAGAAGGCGATCAACGACATCCGCAAGGGCCGCACGGTCACCAGCCCTAACGCCGAATCCAACTTCGATGCGCTGAAGAAGTACGCCCGCGACATAACCGCGCTCGCACGCGAGGGCAAACTGGATCCGGTGATCGGGCGCGACGAAGAGATCCGCCGCACCATCCAGGTGCTGGCGCGCAGGACCAAGAACAATCCCGTGCTGATCGGCGAGCCCGGCGTCGGCAAGACCGCCATCGTGGACGGCCTGGCGTTGCGCATCGTCAATGGCGACGTGCCCGAGGCACTGAAGGGCAAGCAGCTTCTGTCGCTCGACCTCGGTGCATTGGTCGCC
>DATMND010000443.1:0-24045 GCA_035569235.1 Acetobacteraceae bacterium
CTTGGCACCCGATGGGGCACCTGCGAATGCGCGCCCGAGGCGCACACGCTTTCGCCGGACGAGATTGCAGCCTTCCTCTTGGAAAGACCCGATCTGACCGCGGCACAGCGCGCGTCCGCCGCTCCCGGGCCAATACGTCCACTCGATCGTGTTGCTGCGCCACCCGATCGATCGTGCGCGCGCGGTTTATCATTTTGCTCGGCGCGACCCGACACAACCTGGCCATCATGTCGCACGCGAGGGCAGCTGTCTGGATTACGTCGGATGGTCGCTCGGAACACCCGGGGTCGGCGTTGTCATACGCAACTACCAGGTGATCCACCTGTCCGCAGCGTCATGCCGCTATGCAGACATTCAGGCCGCCGAAGCTATGGAGGCCGATCTTGTTGAGACGAAAGTCCTTCTGCTCGGATGGGCCGTTTTTGGAATCGTCCGCGCGTTTGCGGAGTCGTGCCGCCTGTTCAAATCCGCATTTGGATCGAAGTTCCCCGATCTGCGCTTTGTCAGCCGGCATGAGAACATTTCTACAGATCGATCCATCACCGAAAAATGGCCGGGCGCGATCTCGCGCAGTGAAGCGCCGCTTGCGCGCCTCGATGCGCGGCACTTCCAAAAGCAGCGCCTGCGTGTAGGGATGATTGGGCCGCCCCGCAAGCGCTTTGGCTGACGGCGTAGAGCCCGCCGCCCCTACTCTGCCAGTGCCAACACTGCACGCCTACCGATGCGCAGCACCAGCAGCGACGCGATCAGACACGCCGCACCGCTGGCGATGAAGGCCATCAGATAGCTGCCGGTGGCGTTGCGCATCACCCCACCGCCGAGTGCCGCCAAGGCCCCACCCATCTGGTGGCCGCAGACGATCCACGAGACGATCACCGGGGCATCCTTTTTGCCGAACACCTCGTTGGTCAGGCTCACCGTCGGCGGTACCGTCGCCACCCAGTCCAGGCCATAGAACACGGCGAAGATCGAGAGGCTGACGATGTCGAAGTTGGTGAACGGCAGCACCATGAGCGAGAGCCCGCGCAGGCCGTAGTACCAGAACAGCAGGAAGCGCGCGCTGTGGCGGTCGGTCAGCCAGCCCGACAGCGTGGTGCCGATCAGGTCGAACACCCCCATCACCGCGAGCAGACCAGCGGCGCTTACTGCTGGGATGCCATGATCCAGGCAATAGGAGATCAGGTGCGTCGCCACGAGGCCGTTGGTGGAAAAGCCGCACACCGCGAAGGTCGAGAACAGCAGCCAGAAATCCAGAGATCGTACGCCGCGCGCCAGCCCCGCGACCGCGATCCGGAACGGATTGCCGGAGGTTGGCATGATCGGCGCCTCGGCTGCCGCACCGTATGGGCCGAGGCCGACGCTGCCGGGACTCTCCGCGAGTAACAGCAGCACCATCGGCACAAGGGCGAGAATCACCAGCGCCACGGCCCAGGGCACGCTCTGCCAACCAAAGCGCTGCGCGAGGAACGCCAGCAACGGCAGGAACACAAGCTGGCCGCTGGCATTGCTGGCGGTCAGCAATCCGACGACCAGGCCGCGATTCGCAACGAACCAGCGGTTCGCCACCGCGGTCGCCAGTCCGATCATGCCGGCGCCGGACCCGATGCCGACAAGCATGCCCCAGGTGGCATACAGCTCCCACGGCTCTCGGGCGAAGGCGCTGCCGCCAGCACCCAGCAGCAACAGGAGCAGCGACAGCAGCACGGTACGTCGGAGCCCTATCGTCTGGAGCAGCGCGGCGGCGAATGGCCCGATCAGGCCTCCCAGCAGGATGTTCAGCGAGATCGCGCCGGATATTGTCGTCGCGCTCCAGCCGAACGCGTGCTCCAGCGGGACGATCAGCACGCCCGGGGCGGCGCGCACGCCAACCGTCGCTAGGATCACGGTGAACATGACCCCGACGACGATCCAGCCATAGTGGACCCGGTTCACAAGCAGGCGGGCCAGCCTTTGGGACGCCGTCATGTTGCACTCCGCCGAGCTTGCCTTGACATGACGATCGTCATATCTTCGTCAGGTTGGCATATGACGATCGTCATGTCAAACGGAGACCGGATTTCATGCGCGAGGAACGCAAGGCCGAGACGCGGCAGAAGATCCTGGAGGTTGCCGGCGCGCTGTTCCGCAAGCGGGGAATCGATGCGGTCGGCGTGGACGCGATCATGCACGCGGCCGGCCTGACGCACGGCGGATTCTACGCGCATTTTGCCTCGAAGGAGGCTCTGGTGGCTGAGGTATCGGCCGCCTCGCTTGCCCGCGCGGCGGCGCGATGGGAAAGGGTCAGCCAGGAAGACGACGGCCCAACCGCGCTTGCGAAGATCGTCGAGGCCTATCTCGATCCTGCCCATGTTGCGGCGGTGGAGCAGGGCTGCATGCTGACCACCCTCGGCCCTGAGGTGGCGCGGCGGATCGGTCCGCGTTCGGCTATTACAGACTCGATTCGCAAGATGGCCGATGCGCTGGCACGGTGCCTGCCGGGGCAGCGCCGCCGCGACGCACTGGCCACGCTTTCCGGCATGGTCGGGGCCGTGGTGCTGGCGCGCCTGTCGGACGATCCGGAGCTTGCCGAGGAGCTGCTTGCTGCCACGAAGCAGGCGGCGTGCTCACGCTAAACACCCGGCGGCCCAGCGCATCACATTGGTGACATTGACCGCACCGGCACTCGGCTGCTCTGGGTAACGCGTGCGATAGCGCCAGATTATTACTCTGGCGCGCTGGAGAATCTCCGACTAAGAGAGCCTCTCACGCCAAGAGATTGATGGGCGATTAACGAAAAAGTCACATCCGGGGCAGGGTGGGGGAATCATGACGCCGATCGACCAGCACGTCGGACGCCGCATCCGAGGAAAGCGCCGCGCTCTTGGACTGACCGAGGACGATCTCGCCAAGGCGGTCGGCGTGGGACGCGATACGATCGAGGCCTATGAACGCGCCGGCACGCGCGTGCCGTCCGAACACCTGATCAAGCTGGCGGAACTCCTTGGCGTCTCGGTCAGCTATTTCTTTCCGACGACTCCCTGTCCCGGGCCCTAGCGTGCTCGCAGCCGGCCGCGCATAGGTCGAAGGCAAAGTACGCCCGAGCAATCAGGGTCTGCGCCCGATCACGATCGCCGTCCGCCAGAGCCTGATCCGCCTCGCGCACATAACGGAAAGGATCCAATAACGAGACGAGCACGGTGCTTCCGCTACGTTTCAAGGCCGGGGAGTGCGCCATCTCGCGGCTTCCTTCAGTCACCAGAATCTGCCGGGATGATAATGAGCGCGCGATAGGATGAGTCAACGCTGATCGCCCGGCCTTTTCGTGCTGGAGATTTGTGGTAAAGCCCGCGGCCCATGCGCCATTACCTCGATTTCGAAAAGCCGATCGCCGAGTTGGAAGGGAAGATCGAAGAGCTTCGGCGCATGTCGGAGCCGGGTGGCATCAATATCGCCGACGAGGTCGTTCGCCTCACCGCGGTGGCCGACCGGCAGTTGCGCGCCACCTACGCTCGGCTCACACCATGGCAGAAGACGCTGGTCGCGCGCCACCCGGAGCGTCCAAGGGCGCTGGACTACATCGGCACGCTGATCACCGACTTCACGCCGCTGGCAGGCGACCGCGCTTTCGCCGATGACGCGGCCGTGGTCGGCGGGCTCGGGCGATTCCGTGGCCGTTCAGTGATGGTGCTGGGGACGGAGAAGGGCTCCGATACCGACAGCCGCGTACAGCACAATTTCGGCATGGCGCGACCGGAGGGCTACCGCAAGACGCGGCGGCTGATCGAACTTGCGGGCAGGTTCGGCCTTCCGGTGCTGACCTTCGTGGACAGCTCGGGCGCGTTTCCCGGCATCGATGCCGAGGCACGCGGGCAGGCGGAGGCCATCGCGCGCTCGATCGAGGCGTGCCTGGAGGCGCCGGTGCCGTTCGTCGCCACGATCATCGGCGAGGGCGGCTCCGGCGGGGCGATCGCGCTGGCTGCCGGGGATCGCGTGTTGATGCTGGAGCATTCGATCTATTCGGTGATCTCGCCGGAAGGCTGTGCCTCCATCCTGTGGCGCGACGCGGCGCAGGCCACTGCGGCGGCCGAGGCGCTGCGGCTGACCGCGGAAGATCTGAAGCGGATGGCGCTGGTGGATGCGGTGATCCCCGAGCCCTTGGGGGGAGCGCAGCGGGACCCGCAAGCAGCAATCCAGGCGGTGGGCGAAGCGGTAGCGGAGGCGTTCGGTGCGCTGACGGCGTTTGATGGCGCGACGCTGAAGGCACGGCGAAGGGACAAGTATCTGGAGATGGGCCGCGAGGGGCTGGGTTGACTGCGCCTCCGCTGCCGCCTCAGGAGATCGGCACTGGCGACACGGTGGCGTTCATGGCCCTTGCCACCGGCGGCGCAGCCTCGATCTGAAGCGTGCGCGTCGGGAACGCGAACTCGACGCCAATCTCGTTCATCAGGTCCATGGTCCGCAGGAGTATTGCCTCGCGCTCCCTGATCTCGACGCTGTAGTCCTGCACGTCGAAATAGAACATGACCAGGATATCCAGGCTGCTCTCTGAGAAATTGTTGAAGCGCACCTGAAAGTTGGTCTTGTTGGTCAGCGAATGATCAACGATGAGGCGCCGGACTCCGGCGACCAGTGCCTCCAGCTTTTCACGCGAGGTGTCGTAGGTAACCTGCAGGAAGAAGCGCTGGCGGCGCATCGCGCGAAGACTGAGGTTCTCGACCGTCGTGTTCACCACCGCATTGTTCGGAATCGATATCAGCGAATTGTCCTGCGTACGGATGCGCGTGCTGCGGAAGCCGACGTCTTCGACCGTGCCTTCACTCCCGCCCACCCTGATATAGTGGCCGATACGGAAGGGCTTCTCGAACATGATCAGCAAGGAACCCAGAAGGTTTGCAAGGCTGTCGCGCGCCGCAAGCGCAACGGCCAGACCGCCGACGCCCAGCCCGGCGAGCACCGAATAGGCCGGAAAGCCCAGCTCGTCCGCGCCGCGGATCAGAAACAAGATGGCCAACACGATCCCAACAAGTCGCACGCCCAGCCTGATGAGCTGACTGTCCAGGCTGCTGCGTTTCAGATGCTCCGACGCTACAACGGCATCGCCGAGGATTATCAAGCCGACGATGGCGAGCCACGCTGCGCCGAGGTAAAATGCCATCGTCTCGGTAATGGCGATGACGACGCGCGTGATTCCGCCGATGTGCAACAGTGTGCACAGCAGCGGCACGAGGAAGGCCGCCACAAGGATGATCGCCAGGGGAACCGGCACCGCCCGCCATTGCGGGCTAGGATCGTCCTCGCCGCGAACAGCGAGGCGCCGCGCCAGGCGATGGCTGGCGTAAATGAACAGCGCACCGACGAGAAGTCCGACGCTTAGTCCCAGCCATTGCCATGCGGTCACACCAGCGAGCGGCACCTTGGCCCATCCTGGCAGACTGAGCAACCAACGGGGCGGGACAAGGCCAGCCATTCCGACGGGAGAACTCAGGAAGGCGTCGTAGATCGTGTCGGTATTGCCGGAGCTCAATGTCCGAAAGACCGCATTCAGTTGCTGTGCGGGGCCGGGCTTGTACGGCAGGTTCGCGACCTTCCGGTAGAATTCCGGAAGCCGATCCAAGGTTTCGGCCGACACCAGATACTCGCCCGCACGCGGCCCGTCCTTGACCAGAACGAAATCGATTTCCGTGCCCGGGAGCCGCCAACGCTTCAACCCAAGCCGCGCCATCGCCTCCGCGTCGGGAATATCCGTGCGAGCGGGAAGTTCGATGCGATCGAGGATCTCCTTGAGCTGGAGCAGACGCTCGATCGGGATGGTCTCCATGAGCACTGGCGAGACGTTGGATGTGTCCACGGCCCGGAGCGCCTTGGGTGCGTGCTGAAGGGTAGCTATTTGCTTCTTGCGCAGCCCGGAGCTCAGGTAGAGCTCATCGGAATTTGCATATGCCTCGAGCACGTCCGCCATACCCAGATAGATACCGTCGACGGTCTCGATGAACCCTTGCAGGGTCGCCCTGGGGCTGGACGTATCGAGGGGGCTGAGCGGATTTGGGTCAGCCGCCCTGGCAGCATGACAGAATCCAAACAGCAGGCCGACCAGAACGGCGAAGCGCAGGCAATTCGCAAGGCGGACAGCAGGATTGCAAGCCATATTCACGACGATCTCCCGATGCGCTCATTCGCCTGGGACCGGCCGTGCGGCGCGGCCCACTGGCTGCCAGGGCCGGCGCTATCGACCCCTGCCCCGGCGGGCGCCGTCCGACGCAGCCAGATTCCAGGTGCCAGCACGCGCCCTGCTCGATCTATTGGCACGCTCACCGGAGCGACCAGGGACGGCCGCTGGCTGACCGTCGCTGGCACCACACCGGCAACACTGGCCCCATGTTAACGGCGAAATCCTCCTGGCGACCGCCGCGACCGAGCGCGTGGATCAGCATCGCATCTGCCGCAGCATCCTCCCTGTACGCTGCAATGTGAAGCCCATCGACGGCATTGCCGCTTGCCGAATGCCTTCGTTGGCAAGTTGACGATTTTCAGCGTCGCCGCCAGTCATTACAAGGAGTTGGAGCAGGACAAGCGGCACCCGTCTAGATGATGCAGGACGCACGCGATGAAGAACGGTTTCTTCCTATATCGGTGGTTCAGGGATGTCTCCATCGCCCGCAAACTGTACTTCACAATTGGCACCATGGCCCTGCTGATAGGAGTTGAGCTTTTCGTCCTGTTGTTTTCGTTGAATACACTCTCCTCTCTGCGAGCTTATGTCGGCGGCGAAGGTCTGTGGTCCAAGGCGCAGAAGGATGCGGTCTTCCATTTGTACAAATATGGCGTTTCACGCACGGAGAAGGATTACCAGCTCTTTGAGAAATTTATGCAGGTTCCGATCGGCGATGCCAAGACGCGGCGCGAGCTGCTAGCGGAAAATGGGAATTTGGATAGGGCACGTGAAGGTTTCCTGCAGGGACGAAACCATCCTGACGATGTTGACGGTATGATAAGCCTATTTACCCGTTTCGGTGGCATTTTCTATATAAGAAAGGCGGTGAGCATATGGGGCAATGCACAAGCTATTGCCATGCAGCTGCTGCCTGTCGCGGAAGAATTGCGTGGAGAGATAAATTCTCCAAACCCATCTCAGGACAGAATCAACGAGTTGCTCGGCTCTGTCTATACCATAAATGAGGGACTCACCGCATTTGAGGATGAATTTTCATTCACCCTTGGCGAAGGCTCCCGCTGGCTGGAAAGAGTGGTGTTCAAACTACTCTTTATAACCGCGCTCTCCGTTGAAACCACGGGCTTGCTGCTGGCAATATCCGTAGGCAGAGGAATACAGAAGGGACTGAAGGACATAATTGGAGCGGCCAATTCGATTTCCGCGGGAGAGATGAGCGCGCGCGCCAGAGTGCTATCGAAAGACGAAATCGGCGTGGTTGCCAATTCATTCAATGAAATGGCGGGTAGTCTGCAGACACGGGTGAGTGAACTCGCGCAGCTGAATCAACATCTTAGATATGAGATAGGTGAGCGCGAGCGCGCCGAGGCTGAATTACGGGGAGCCTTCGCTGAGTTGGAGGCGACACATCGCGAGTTGATGCGTCAGACCGCAGAGCGCCTGCGCGTCGAGGAAATGCTGCGCCAGTCGGAGAAGATGAAGGCGTTGGGGCAACTCACGGGTGGTATAGCGCATGATTTCAACAATTTGTTGGGCGTGATCATCGTCTGTTCGGAATTTCTGATCGAAGCGGTCCAGGATATGCCCGAGCAAGCCGGCCTGGCACGCGAGATCCTCAACAGCGCGCTGAGCGGATCGCTTTTGACCCGCCGGCTCTTGGCTGTCGCACGCAATCAACCATTACGACCGCAGCGCGTCGATCTGAACGCATTGCTGCAGGACCACGTGGAGATGCTGCGACGGACTCTCGGGGAAGCGATCCGCGTCAAGGTGATGCAGGCACCGAATCTCTGGTTTGTCAGCGCCGATCCATCCCAGATCGGGGACGCACTGCTTAACCTGGCACTCAATGCGCGCGATGCGATGCCGCAGGGTGGCGACCTCACGATCGAAGCTGCCAACGTCCATCTGGACGAGCGAAACGCACCCGCATGCGCCGACGACGACGGGGGCGACTATGTTTTGCTGACCGTGACGGATACCGGCACTGGGATGCCGGAAGATGTGGTCAAGCGGGCGGTCGAGCCATTCTTCACGACCAAGCCACCGTCCGCCGGCTCCGGGCTTGGCCTCAGCATGGCCTATGGCTTTGCCAAGCAGTCGAATGGACATCTCGATATTGAAAGCGTCGTTGGTGTCGGGACCAAGGTTAGGCTGTATCTGCCCCGTGTGAACGAAGACACCGTGGCGGCGCCGCATGCGCCGCAGGGGCAGTCGGCCGATCGCGGTGGACGCGAAGCCATACTGCTGGTTGACGACAATCAGACCCTGATGGCGGTGGCACGCCGTCACCTCGCGGCTTTGGGCTACAACGTGGTCTCGGCGACGAGCGGGCCATCGGCGTTGA
Source organism: Acetobacteraceae bacterium (assembly GCA_035569235.1). Taxonomy (GTDB): domain Bacteria; phylum Pseudomonadota; class Alphaproteobacteria; order Acetobacterales; family Acetobacteraceae; genus JAMXLO01. The sequence goes on from DATMND010000443.1 coordinate 8,496, forward strand.
CCATCCTCGAGTCTGGCGAAGCTGTCGATCTGTTGTTCACTGACGTCGTCATGCCGGAAGGCATGAGCGGCCGTAAACTGGCCGAAGCAGCGCGGAGCTTGCGGCCTGGTCTGAAGGTTCTGTTCACAACCGGCTATGCTGCTGAGCTGTCTGAATATGCCGGGCAACACATGCTTCACAAGCCGTATGATCGCCGCGATCTGGCTCGGGCTGTGCGAGGAGTGCTGGATGGGCTGGCGGTGACGGCGTAACAGTGTCGACGTATCTTCGACAATCAAGGCACTTGAGCATGGGACTCGTTCTGCGCCCAGCGCTCGGGATCGCCGGTGCATATTTCCTGTGGCGGGTGCTGACCGGGATCCTCCTGGTCAATCCCGCGGCTGCAACAGCCGAACGCCTCGGCTTGGCGTGTGCCGCGCTACTGCCCGGGGTTCTTATGCTCAACCTGATGATCGCGTTCCAGATGCTGGTGCGGGCATGGAGCCGGGCGATCGATCCGTTGGCCGGCGTCGACAACCGCTTCCTGCAGGTGAACCAGCGCGCGCTGACCAACACCGTGGAGCAGCTTGCGGGATTCGTGCCGGCTCTCATGGCGCTTGCGGCCGGCGCGCCGCCCGGGTGGATGCCGGGCGTAGTGGCTTTGGGGTTGGTGTTCGGGGTAGCGCGGCTGGTCTTCTGGGGCGGCTACCTGATGGGACCGCTGCTGCGCGCGCCGGGGATGGCGGCTACATTTGGAGTGAACGTTGCGACGTTCGCCGCGGCGGTGCGGGTGTGGTGGCCATAGGCACGCCGGACAGGCATTGCGCACCGCGTCCCAACTGGTCGAAGCTGCGGCAGGCAGGAGGGAAACGCACATGCACTGGACCGATCGACGCCAACGTTTTCGCGCAGTCCTGGCTGGGGATCGCTGTGTTCATCCGGGATCGGTGTTCGACCCGATCTCGGCACGCATCGCCGAGGAACTGGGCTTTGAGGTGGGCATGTTCGCCGGCTCCATCGCATCGTTCACAGTGCTTGGCGCGCCGGATCTCATCGTCCTCACACTTACCGAATTCGCCGAGCAGGCTTATCGGATCAACCGCGCCGGCAAGCTGCCGCTGCTGGTCGATGCCGATCACGGCTACGGCAATGCGCTCAACGTGATGCGCACGGTGCAGGAGCTGGAGACCGCCGGGGTGGCGGCGATGTGCATCGAAGATACGCTGCTGCCGAAGACCTTCGGCGAAAAGACGCTAGGCCTGATCTCGCTCGAGGAAGGCGTGGGCAAGATGCGCGCCGCGCTTGCCGCGCGCGAGGACCCGTCGTTTGTCATTGTTGGCCGCACCAGTGCGGCTGCCACGACGGGGACCGAAGATGCCATCGCGCGCGCCAAGGCCTACGCCGATGCCGGTGTCGATGCGCTGTTCTTCGCCGGCGGCATGACGCGCGAGCAGCTGGACGCGATATCCGGCGCGGTGAAGGTGCCGCTGATGCTCGGTGGTTCGGGGCGCGAGCTGCAGGATTCCGACTATCTCGCCAGCCGCCGCGTGCGGGTTGCGCTGCAGGGGCATCAGCCGTTCTCGGCCGCGGTGCAGGCGGTTTACAACACGCTGAAGGCGCTGCGCGAAGGAACCAAACCGGGCGATCTGCAGGGCATCGCATCGGCCGAGACGATGCGCCGGGTCACGCGCGGGGGTGACTACAAGAGCTGGATGGAGAAGTTCCTCGGGGGCTGAAAAAGAAAATTCACCACAAAGACACGAAGGCACGAAGATGAGCTGACTTCGTGTCTTTGTGTCTTTGTGTCTTTGTGGTGAACCTTATTTATCCAGGCATCGCGATGCGTCGTCCGACGCCGATCGGCAGCGCCCTGCTGGCGCGCTCCTTTACCATCGCCTGTATCCTCACCTGCAGGTCAGGCGGGAACGGTGCGACGCGACGCGCGGCCATGTCGATATGGAGCGCCATAAGCTCCTGCGCAGCGACACGGTGGCCGCCCTCGGCATGAAACATCTCGTGGAAGTAGTGCAGGCGTTTGGCATCCGCGCCGAGCAGATGTGCTGTCACGCGCACCCGCTCGCCCACCCGCACCTCGCGTTCATACAGCGTGTGCGTCTCCGCTGTGAACGTCGAGTTGCCGGTGACGTTGCGATACGCCTGTCCTACCCCAAGCGCGTCGTACAGCAGGTCCGTCGCCTGATCGAACAACACGACATAATAGGCCAGGTTCATATGGCCGTTGGCATCGATCCATTCGGGCAGGACCTCGCCTTCCAACTGCAGAAAGTCCATTGCGGTTCCGTGCACCTCCGTTGCACGCCAGCTTGTTGACGAAGCGGCACGGGGTCAAGCACACACGGGGCTGCATGCGCTGGATACGGGCAAGCGATATGGAGGTAGCCGATGGGCTGCCGCCGAATGAACGATGGCGTGCCATGCTCGCCGTCGCCATCGCGGTCGCCATGTCGGTGCTGGTGACCTCGATCGCCAACATCGCGCTGCCAACCATCGCACGCGATATGGGCGCCACGCCCGGGGCGTCGATCTGGGTGGTGAACGCCTATCAGCTCGCGGTGACCGTGACGCTGCTGCCGTTTGCCTCGATGGGAGACATCTATGGTCACCGCCGGATCTATATCTGGGGTCTGGTGGTTTACACCGCGGCATCGTTGCTCTGTGCGCTGGCGCCATCGCTGCCGGTTCTGGTGATCGGGCGCGTGGTGCAAGGCTTCGGCGGCGCCGGCATCATGAGCGTGAACGGCGCGCTGGTACGCTTCATCTATCCGCGCGAAGCACTCGGGCGCGGGATCGGTTTCAACGCGTTGGTGGTCGCCGGATCGTCCGCGGCGGGGCCGTCGGTGGCCGCTGCGATCATGTCGGTGCTGTCGTGGCCCTGGCTGTTCGCGCTGCAGGTACCGGCCGGAGTGGTGGCACTCCTGTTGGCGTACTGCTTCCTGCCGAGGACGCCGCTCGCGGGGCATCCGTTCGATCCGCTGAGCGCGGTACTCAACGCCGTCACGTTCGGCCTGTTCATCACCGCGCTTGACGGCATCGGACGCGGTCAGGGGGCCACCATTGTGCTGCTGGAACTTGCGGTCAGCATCGCCGTCGGCTGGTTCTTCGTGCACCGGCAGTACACGCTGGCCGCGCCCATGCTGCCGGTGGACCTGTTCCGGCGTCCGGCGTTCGCGCTTTCGGTGGCCACCGCAATCTGTGCACACGCTGCACAGCTTATCGCATTTGTAACACTGCCATTTTACTTTCAGTACGTCGGCGGCATGTCGCCGATTGAGATCGGTGTACTGATTACGCCGTGGCCGGCCGCGCTGGTGATCATGGCGCCGATTGCCGGACGCCTGGCGGATCGGCACTCGGCTGGTCTGCTCGGGGGATTCGGTCTTGCGGTGATGACCGCCGGTCTGCTGCTCGTGCTGTTCATGCCGGAACCGCCCGCGCGGATCGACGTGGCGTGGCGGCTAGCCGTTTGCGGCATCGGCTTCGGTTTCTTCCAATCGCCGAACAACCGGCTGATGATTGCCAGCGCACCGCGGGATCGTGCCGGCGCGGGCAGCGGCATGCTGTCGACCTCGCGCCTGCTTGGTCAGACCACGGGCAGCGCTCTCGTCGCGTTGGTGTTGGGGCTCGCTCATGGCGGGCCGCACGGGGTGGAGGTGGGCACGAAGCTCTGCATCGGCATGGCCGCCGCGTTTGCAGCCATTGCGATGGTGTTGAGCAGCCTGCGTGTGCGCCGGCCACAGTCGGCGTGATGCCGCGTCCGGCAATAACCTCAGCGGATGATGATTTCAACCCTGCGGTTCCGCGCTTCGCGAACGCCGGGGCCAGTCTGCACCAGCAGGTTGGTGTCGCCGAATCCCTGGACGGTGATTGCGGACTGTGGGACCCCATCGCGCACCAACTCCGCCTGCACGGCACGCGCCCGACGCAGCGAAAGCTCCTGATTGTACTGGCGCGTGCCGGAAGTGTCGGTGTAACCGTTCACCTCAATCCGGGTGTAAGGCACACTGGTGGAGTTGGTCGCCGCTTCCTTGATGATCTGGCGTGCGCGATCGGTCAGCGTCGCCTTGTCCCAATCGAAGAACACCAGGTATGAACGCGCCGGGTTAGGCGCCGGCGCCGCCTCCGCGACGGGCGCGACGGGCACTGGCGCGGCAACATTGAAGGCGTAGCGCACGCCGAACAGGAAGCTGTTGTTGCCCTGGTTGCCCAGTTTGATGGTCGTCGGTACGACGCCGCTGGCGTTGACGACCGTCCCGCCGAATTTCTCGCCGCTTGTCGCCTGCGTGAAGCGGTACTCGCTGGTCAGCGATAGACCCGGCACGTTCGGAATCGGGAACGACAACCCTGCGATCACCTGCCATGCGAACGCGCCTTGCGTGCCCCCGGTTGTGTAGCTGAACGGAAGCGACGGCGAGGTTGCCGAGACACCGTTCAGGTTCGTCCACTGATAGCCGGCGCCGCCGCCAATGTAAGGATAGAGCCAGGGCACGCCGATATCCATGTCGAACATCGCGTTGACCATCGGGCCGTACATCTTCACGTTGCCGCTCGCCGAGGTGGGAAACGGCGTGCCGCTCAAATGGCGCAAGCTGGCATTGCGATAGTCGCCTTCAACCTCCAGGCGCAGCCCATTGCCGAAGCCGTAGCCAATGCTGCCGACACCGGCGAAGCCGCCTCCCTCGTTCAACTCCAGGCTGCCGGAACCGAATGCAGTGGTCAGCGGGGCGGCTGTGACGTTCTTCGGAAGAACATAGCCGGCGCCGGCGCCGATATAGAGACCCTGGAAGGGCTGTGCATTCGCGGTCAGGGTAATTGCGAGAAGAAGAGCGATCGCCAGCGCTATGTTGCGAATTCGCATGCCTCGTGTCCTCCTCAGGCACGGACGAAAAGGGGCGCCTCGCGGCGCCCCGATCCGTTGTCGTCGTCAGCCGGTCGGCGATCAGCGGATGATGATCTCGACGCGACGGTTCTGCGGCTCGCGGACGCCCGGCCCGGTCGGGACGAGCAGGTGCGTGTCGCCGAAGCCCTGCGTGGTAATCGAGTTCGCTGGAACGCCGTCCTTGATCAGCTCTGCCTTGACCGCGTTGGCGCGGCGGATCGACAGACCCAGGTTGTACTTCGGCGTGCCCGAGGTATCTGTGTAGCCGTTCACCTCGATCCGCGTGTACTGCACCTTGGTCGAGTTGGCCGCCGCTTCCGCGATGATCTGGCGCGCCCGATCGGTGAGGTTATACTTGTCCCAATCGAAGAACACGAGATAGGAGCGCGTCGGAGCCGGAGCCGGAACGGCCACAGGAGCGGGTGGTGGAGGCGGTGGCGCGACGCCGAAGTTGTAGCGCAGTCCGACCAGGAATGCATGGTTGTAGCTCGGGCCGAACTTCACCGTGGCCGGAGCCGTAGCGGTCGTCGTCGTGCCTGTTGCTGTGTTGGTGGCGGTGGCATTGGCGGTCGCGGCGTAAGAGCGGTCGTTTGAAGTGCCTAGGAAGCGGTACTCGGTCGTGAACGCCAACCCCGGCACGAAAGTCAAGGGAAATGCCGCACCGACGATCGCCTGATAGGCGAAAGTACCCGTCGTCTCCTGCCCCGAAATATTGACGCTGCCCGGGCCGAACGCTCCCGTGACTCCAGTGGTGGAGGTTGCCGTGAATGCATTCGGGTTGAATGCGTGGAATTTCTCCTGGATACCGACCCAGCCCACGCCAGCTCCGAGATACGGTACGACCCAAGTCGACACGCCGTTGAAGTCGTACAGGACGTTGAACATTCCTCCGAAGGTCTGCTGTGTCGAGCCGCCTTGGGCACCGCCGCCCGGGCCGATGGTGACGTTCGTGAGGTGGTCGATGTCGTTCTTGCGGAAGTTGCCTTCGATCTCGGCCCGGAACCCGTTGCCGAAGCCCCAGCCGACGGAGAGCAAGCCCGCGAACCCGGTGTTGGCGTTAAGTTTGCCCACGGTGGCTAGCCCGGCGCCGAGCGGGGCGAGGGTGGAAGAGGACAGGTTCTTGATGTCCATCTTCTGCGTTTCGTTAATACCGACGCCGGCACCGACGTATAGCCCGGTAACGGGTTGTTGCCCATAGTAGGACTGCGCATTTGCCGCAAAGGGCAGGGCCACGACCGTGGCGGCCAGAAGCGCACTTCGAAGCTTCATTTGCTCTCTCCTCGTTCTTCCGACGCCAGTGGCGCTGTGGGTCTTGTCAGGCGCACCACGCCCTTGCGATCACCGAACCATAGACCAAACGGCGACAGCAACGCGAGGGGGTGCGGAGATTTTCGAGCACAGTGTTGCCGTTGAGCAACAGGCCCCGGCAGGCCCGCCACAGAAAGGCGGAAGAGAGCAGGAGTCGAACCTACCCGGAGCCGCCGAGCAGCCCCAACCGGCTTTGAAGGCCGGCCGACCCACCGGGGCCGCTTCTCTTCCGTCAGTGAGTATTGGCCGCGTCGCTTAGCTGCGCAACGAAGGCTGCCTCGTCGCCCGCCTCCAGGCAGCGGCAGTCCAGCCACATGCGGCCTTCGTGCAGCCTGCCGATCACCGGCCGAGGCAGCGCGCGCAGCCATGCCGCCAGAGCCGCCAGATCACCACCACTGATTGTGATGGCGTACGACGCCAGCAGGTCCACCGGCAGGGCACCGGAGCCGATCTGGCTATGACAGGCCTCCACCTCCACCGGGCGATCCGGCCAGACCGCCTGCACCGCAGCCGCCATCCGTTTGGCCCCCGCACAAATCTCCGCGGCCGGGCGAGTCAGCAGACGCAGGGTCGGCAGCCGTTCGGCCAGCCGTTCCGGGTCGAGGTAGAGCAGCAGAACATGCTCCAGCGCAGCCAGCCGCGCCTTGTCGAGCCGCAGCGCTCGCTTCAGCGGATTGGCATTCATGCGGCTTATCAACGCCGTGCGACCGACGATCAGTCCGGCCTGCGGGCCCCCTAGCAGCTTGTCCCCGGAGAAGCTGATGACGTCGACGCCCGCGGCGAGCGATTCCTGCGGGGTGGGCTCGTGCGGCAGGCCCCAGGCCGCCAGGTCGACGAGACTGCCGCTCCCCAGGTCCTCGATGACAGGCAGGCCGGCCGCATGGGCGATCGCCGCAAGTTCAGCCGCCGTCACTGCCGCGGTGAAGCCTTCGATGGCGTAGTTCGCCTGGTGGACCCGCATCAGCAGCGCGGTCTCCGGCCCGATGGCAGCCTCGAAGTCGCGCGGATGGGTGCGATTGGTGGTGCCCACCTCACGCAGGATGGCCCCGGCGCGGACCATGATCTCGGGGATGCGGAACGAGCCGCCGATCTCGATCAGTTCGCCGCGTGAGACCGGCACCTCCCGGCCAAGCGCCAGAGTGTTCAGGATCAGCAGCACCGCCGCTGCATTGTTGTTCACCACAGTCGCAGCCTCGGCGCCGGTGATCTCGCGCAGCAGGCGCGCGACGTGCTCGTCTCGGTCGCCGCGCCGCCCGGTGGCAAGGTCGAACTCCAGCGTCGTGGCGCTGGCCAGCGCTTCCGCGGCAGCATCGGCAGCCTCGCGCGGCAGCGGCGCGCGGCCGAGATTGGTGTGCAGCACGGTGCCGGTGAGGTTGAACACCGGTCGCTGTGAGGCGGCGAAGCGCCGGACCAATGCATCGGCCGCGGCGTGCACGACCACGGCGGACGCTGCCGGAAATGCGCGAGCTGTGCGGCGCGACGCCAGTTCGGCTCGCAATGCGGCGATGGCCGCGGGCCGGCCGAACCGGGCGACCAGCAGTTCGGCCTCGGGCGTGCGCAACAACGAATCAAGCGAGGGCAGCGGGCTGGTGGATCGTGGCATTGCGGCGCAATGCTACGGCGCATGAGCACCACATTCGAGATCCCGACCTTGCGCACCGAGCGGCTGGTGCTGCGGGCGTTCCGCGCCGCCGATCTGGATGCATTCGCTGCAATTGGGGCGAATCCCGAAGTGAGGCGGTTCCTCGGCGGGAATCTGTTGAGCCGGACCGAGACCTGGGGATTGATGGAGCGCGTTCTGGGCCAGTGGGCACTGCGCGGCTACGGGTTGTTCGCCGTCGAGGCGGAGGGGCGCTGCGCCGGCTGGACCGGCATTCTGCATCCGCTGGAATGGCCGGAACCGGAACTGGCCTACACGCTGGATCAGCCGTTCTGGGGCCGGGGACTCGCCAGCGAGGCCGCACGCGCGGCGAGGGACTGGGCGTTCGCGCGGCACGGCTTATCCCGGCTGGCAAGCTTCATCTTGCCGGACAACGCGCGCTCGATCCGGGTGGCCGAGAAACTGGGGGCGGTGCGCGAGGGCTCGATCGAGTTGCGCGGGTTCCATGCGGAGTGGTGGGTACACCGGTCGCCAGGACATGGGCCGATCGTGTAGAACGATCCGCATGCCGACATCGACAGAACTGCTGCGGGACGACGACCTCACGCCGGTGCGCACGCTGCGCGAGACAGGCCGGTCAGACTTCCTGCTCACCGCCGACCACGCGGGACGCGCGATCCCACGCACCCTGGACCGTCTGGGTCTGCCGGAGAGCGAACTGGACCGGCACATCGCATGGGACATCGGCATAGCGGGCGTGACCGAACGCCTGTCGGCCGCCCTCGATGCCACAGCGGTTCTGCAGACCTATTCGCGTCTGGTGATCGACTGCAATCGCGACCCGTGGGTGGCAAGCTCGATCCCCGAGATCAGCGAGGCGACGGAGATACCCGGCAACCTGGGCCTGTCGGCGGAGGCACGCACGGCGCGACGGCAGGCGATTTTCGAGCCGTATCATGCGCGCATTCGTGCTCTGCTGGATGCGCGCGAGGCGGCCGCGCGGCGCACCGTGTTCGTCGCGATGCACAGCTTCACGCCGATGTTCAAAGGCGAGTCGCGGGCGATGCAGGTCGGTGTGCTCTACAACCGCGATGCTCGGCTGGCGACAATCATGCTCAATCTGCTGCGAGCAGAGGGCGACCTGATTGTGGGCGACAACGCGCCTTACGCCGTGAGCGACGTCACCGACTACGGTGTGCCGGTGCACGCCGAACGACGGGGCCTGTCGCATGTGGAGATCGAGATCAGGCAGGATCTGATCGCGGACGAGCCGGGCCAGGCAGAATGGGCGGCGCGGTTCGCGCGGCTGCTTCCGGCGGCCGATGCGAGACTGCGGTCGTGAATAAGTTTCACCACAAAGACACGAAGACACGGAGATACCTTTGTGTCTTCGTGTCTTTGTGGCGAATATTTTTTGTCAGCCAACCAGACGGATGCCATTTTTGAATCAGCGTCCCCCAAGCCGCGAAGCTCCGATTGATCCCGCTCACGCCGCGCTGCTGTTCATCGATGTGCAGAACTACACCGCGCATCCGGACGGCGGCGAATACGCCTCGCTCACCGCGGCGGAACGCGAGGCCCGCTACGGCTGGTTCTTCCACGCACTGCGCGACACCGCGATCCCCAACATGCAACGCCTGCAGGCGGCGTGCCGGCTGGCGAAGATCGAGGTGCTGTACACCGTGATCGAGTCCCTGACACGGGACGGGCGCGACCTGAGCCTCGACTACAAGATCAGTGGGTTGTTTGTGTCGCGCGGCTCGTGGGACGCGAAAGTGCTGGACGCAATTGCCCCGGGCGGCGACGAGATCGTGCTGCCGAAGACGTCATCGTCCGTATTCATCTCGACCAACATCGACTATGTGCTGCGCAATCTCGGCGTGAAGTCGCTGATCGTCGCCGGGGTGCTGACCGATCAGTGCATCGACTCGGCCGTCCGGGATGCCTGCGATCTCGGCTACCTGGTGACGGTGCCGACCGACGCCTGCACGACCCTGAGCCAGGAGCGGCACGACTGGTCGCTGCGCAACAATCGAGGATACTGCCGGCAAATGACGACCGAGGCACTGGTTGCGGAGATCACTGGACTGCACCAGGGGGACGCCGGGTGACCGCCGAGCTGGCCCAACAGCAGGGCTTCACGCGCGCCGAAAGACAAGACTTCGCGCGCCGGCGCATCCTGCTGCCGGCGGCTCTGCTTGTCAGCGTCCTGCTGCTCTATGCCAATCTGCTGTTCCTGTCGCTGGCGTCTCCGACGCTGATATCGGCGGCGTTGACGGTGCCCTGTGGGATGGCCATCGGGATGCTGTTCATCATCGGCCATGACGCCTGCCACAACGCCTTCACCGCATCGACGCGGCTAAATCGGCTGATCGGGCGATTGTCGTTCCTGCCTGCTCTGCATTCGTTCTCGCTGTGGGATCTGGCGCACAACCGTACGCATCACCGTTATAACAATATCCGCGGCGTCGATTATGTGTGGGAGCCGATGACGCTAGACGAGTATCGCGGCACACCGTGGGCACGGCGTGTGGTGTACCGGTTCTGTCGCGCGCCGATCGGCGTGGCCTTCTACTATCTGATCCATATCTGGGCACCCCGGCTTGTGCTGCCGCTGCCGGGTTTCATCGAGCGCCTGCGACCGGTCTATGCGCTCGACAGCATGCTGGTATTGACGTTCCTGCCGTTGCAGCTGTGGTCCATCGTCGCGATCGGCGAGACATTTGACAAAGGGCCGTGGGAGAGCTTGCTGCTCGGCGTCGCAGTGCCGTTCCTAATATGGAGCGGCTTCATGTCGTTCGCGATCTACCTGCACCACACGCATCCGGCGGTGAAGTGGTATTCGTCGCTCGCAGAATGGACAGCCGACCGCGGCGCATTGCAAGGCGCGGTGGCGGTCCGTTTTCCGTGGCCGTTCGGGCCGCTCGTGCTGTCCATCATGGAGCACAACGCGCATCACCTGTCGCCGGGTGTGCCGCTCTACAATCTTTCCTGCCTGCAGCGGGCCCTGGAGGAACAGGGAAATCTGGTGACCTGGCGGTTCACATGGCGCGCCTACAGGCGGGTGTGCCGGCGGTGCAAGCTGTATGACTACGTCGCGGGAAGGTGGGCTTCGTTCGACAGTCGCCCTTGTAGCAACGGCCCGAGCCAATGACTTTTGTCACCGCTCGATCCCCACGTCATGGCCGCCCAATTCACGCGGTCCCGTACGTCTGCTTCGCCAGATCGATCAGCGCGCGCAGATACGCCTCCCCATCCTCCGGCCAACGATCGATGCCGATCCGTGATCGGTAGTCGTTCGCAAGCTGCATGAAATCCGAGATGCCGTCCGACTCGGCGAGCCAGTTGCAGATGGCGAGATACTCCTGAAACAGCGCCGAGACGCGCAGACGACGGACATCGTCCGCCAGCTTTTCCAACTGCCCGGCGGCGGCCGCACTTTTCTTGTCGGCAGGGTCCCTGTCCACGCGGCGCAAACGCCACGCGGCCACGCGTTCCAGTTCCTCCGCTTCAAACTGGTCGTCGTCGCTCATCGTCGGACTGTCCCGGGCCGGTCAGCAAGGCAAGGTTCCACACGGAGTGCACAGAGCACGCAAGAGAGCCACTGAGGAAGCAGACTCTGCGCATCGCGCGCTATACAAAGTTCTATCTCGGTGGCCCTCTGACTTTCTCTGCGCACTCCGTGTGGAACCTTTCCTTTACCTACTCCCGCCGCGAGAACGCAGTTTCGGCATTGGTGACAAATTCGAGCAGGCACGCCCTGCCCTCCTCCGTCTGCCGCCGAGCGCGCAGGATCGCGCCACCCACTTGCGACGGGTCCTCCACCCGCTCGCTCCAGCCGCCGAGATCACGCGCCAGGTTGGCATAGCTGCCTCCCAGATCACGCGAATGGTGCTTCTCATGCGACAGCTTCATGTGCGGAATCTCGATCGCCATCGTCGAGTTGTTCAACACGATCGTGCAGATCGGCACGCCGCAGCGCACCGCGGTTTCAAAGTCCAGTCCGGTCATGCCGAACGCCGCATCCCCCATGAAGTTCACGCAGAACTTGTCGGGTGCGGCGACCTTCGCGCCGATCGTCAAACCCAACCCGGTGCCGAGCTGATGCGACTTGCCCCAGCCCAGATAGCCGCGCGGCCGCGTCGCACGATAGAACGGCAGCAGCTGCTCGCGCGGACTGCCCGAGTCATGTGTCACGATTGCCCCGGCCGGATCCACCACGCGCATGAACTCGTTGATGACGCGATACGGCGTGATCGGTTTTTCCGCGGACGTCAGCTTCGCCTGCCACTTCGCCAGCCAGACCTCCCGCCGCGTCGCGATCTCCTCCACCGGTGAGCGGTTCAGCAGCCGCCCGCCGAGCCGATCGGTCACCGCATCGACCAGCGCCGCCAGCACGAGTTTGGCATCGCCGAGCAATGCCACCTCGGTCGCGTAGCTCTTGTGCAGGTCGCGTGTGTCGTTGGTGGCGTGGATGATGCGCAGGCCCGCGGGCAGCGGCGGCGTGGTCAGCGGATGTCGGTTCAGTCCGGTACCGATGCCGAGGATCAGGTCGGCCTTGGAGTATAGGAAATGCGCACCATGGCCGGTGAAGCCGTTGCCTCCCGAACCGAGCGCCAGTGCGTGGTCCTCGGGGAAGGCGCTCTTGCCGTCCACCGTCGTCATCACCGGGCTCTGCAGCAGCTCCGCCAGCCGCACCAATTCATCGGTCGCCTCGGCGTACAGCACACCCTGTCCGCCGAGGATCACCGGGCACGACGCGTCCAGCAGCAGGCGCGCCGCCTCGTCCACATCGTGCGCCGCCGGTGCACTGCGGGTCGGGCGCACCGGCCGGTGATCGAGCGTCGCGGTGCCGATGTCGAGGTCCAGCACATCGCGCGGCAGCTCCACCATCACCGGACCGGGCCGCCCGTTCTTCAACTGGCTGAACGCGCGACGCATCGCGGCCGGCACCTGCTCGGGCACCAGGATCTGCTCGGCCTGTTTGGTAACCGAGGCGTAGGTGCGGCTCGCATGGAACATCGGAAACACCTGCGCCTGCTCGCGCGCATGGCCGAGCGGCAGGAAAAGCACCGGCACCGAGTCCGAGTACGTGGTGGCAATTCCGGGGAACGCATTCTCCGCGCCCGGTCCGTATTGCATGGCGAACACGCCGGGCGGCCGGCCGTTGGTGACGCGGGCATAGCCGTCGGCCATATCGACGCCGACGCGCTCCTGCCGGCAGATGATCGGGCGCAGCCCACCCGCCACCGCGGTCTCGATCAGCGACGTGGTGGGAAAGCAGAACAGGGTGGTCACGCCCTCGCGCTTGAGGATCTCCACGACGGCATCGGCTGCGCGCATCTTTTCCTCCCGTTCGACGTTTGGCGAACCCTAGGCGCGGGCCGCCGGAGCCGTCTACAGTCGGGCCAGTTCGGCGCATAACGATATCGGGGAACAGACTTCATGCAGGGATCCATCAGCCGTCGTGCGCTACTGCGCGCGGGCACTGCCGCAGGCCTGGCCGCCGCGTTGCCGCGGCGCGTGCGTGCCGCCGACCGACCGATCCGCGTCGGCGTGCTGACCGACACGACGGGAGCCTATGCCGCCAACACCGGGCTCGGCTCGGTGCTCGGCGCGCAGATGGCGGTCGAGGACTTCATGCGCAGCAATTCCTCGATCAAGGCGGAAATCGTTCAGGCCGACCTTCAGCTCAAGCCCGACGTCGCGGTGTCGATCGCGCGTGACTGGCTTGACAATCAGGACGTCGATGTCGTCACCGACGTGCCGCTTTCATCCGCGGCCTTCGCGATCGGCGATTTGGTGAAGCAGAAGGACAAGGTCGCGATCTTCACCGGCGGCGCATCGGCCGACATCACGGGGCCAAAGTGCGGACCCAATCACCTGCACTGGGTCTATGACACGTGGTCGATGCCGCACGGCGTGGTCGATGCGGCCGTGCATGAAGGCGCCGACAGCTGGTTTTTCATTACCGCCGACTACGCCTTCGGCCATTCGCTGCAGAAGGACGCTGCAAGTTTCGTGACGGCGGCGAACGGCAAGGTGCTCGGCCAGGCATTGGCGCCGTTCCCCGGGACGACCGACTTTTCCTCGTTCCTGGTGCAGGCAAAGGCCAGCGGCGCAAAGGCGATCGGGCTGGCGAATGGCGGCACCGACACGGTGAACTGCATCAAGCAGGCGGCGGAATTCGGCATCATGAAGGGCGGCCAGAAGGTTGCCGGCCTGATCTTCCTGATTCACGACGTGCATGGCGTCGGCCTGGCGTCCGCGCAGGGGGTGCTGCTGACCGAGCCGTTCTACTGGAACATGAACGACGGAACGCGCGAATTCGGCAGGCGCTTCGCGTCGCGCTTCAATGGCGTCGTCCCAGGTTCGGTCCACGCCGGGCAATATTCGGCGGTGATGCACTATCTCCGGGCCGTTGCCACGATCGGCGTCGACCGCGCCAAGACCAGCGGACTTGCGGCGATCGAGCAAATGAAGGCGGTGCCGACCGACGACCCGTTATTCGGCAAGGGACGCGTGCGCCAGGACGGCCGCGTGATTCACGATATGCATCTGTTCGAGGTGAAGTCTGCCGCCGAGTCAAAGGAACCCTGGGACTACTACACGCACAAACGGACGATCCCCGCCGAACAGGCGTTCCGTCCGATGGACCAGGGCGGCTGCAAGCTGGTCAGCGGGTAAGCCGAGGCAAGGTGCAATTTCCTCCCCCTCCCCTTGCGGGAGGGGGTTGGGGGGAGGGGTCAAGCCGCACGCAATCGCCGCCTTCGATTTAGAGACGCCCCCTCCCCCTACCCCCCTCCCGCAAGGGGAGGGGGAGACCGTTTCGTGCGCCCTCAATCAGCAGCCGCTTGGATCGATCCAGCCGACGTTGCCGTCACTCCGCCGATAGACGACATTCAGCTCGCCAGACGTGCTGTTGCGGAACATCAGTACCGGCTGATCGGCAAGATCCATCCGCATCACCGCTTCGCCCACCGACAACAGGCTGATCTCCGTCACCTGCTCGGCAATCACGGTCGCATAGGCAACCGTCTCGGCTTCGCCGTTGGCGGCAGGCGCGGCGGCATTGTCTTCCTGGCGCAGAATATATTGCCGCGCCGCTTCCGGACGCTCGCGATTGGCCGTGTCGCGCGCATGCTCGTTCACCCGCCGGCGATAGCGGCGCAGGCGCTTGGCGATATGTTCGGCGGCATCGTCGAACGCCGAGTTGGCATCCGCCGCCTCGCCCTCGCCGCGCAGCGTCAGCCCCCGGCCGGCATGCACATTGATGTCGCAGGTAAAGAAACTTCGCGCGCGGCTGAACGTGACATGCGCCTCCAGCGCATGATCGAAATACTTGTTGGAGATGACGTCCAGGTGATCCGATACGCGCGTGCGCAACGCGTCCGACAACTCCACCTGCTTGCCCGAAACGGTGATCTGCATCATGCCTCTCCCCCAACGCCAAAAAGCGGGGTCGCGCCGGAATGGCGGCCTCAGGCCGGTACGGCTTTCTCCCGCCGGCGCTGCACGGAATTGGGGATGCGCAGCGCCTCCCGGTATTTGGCCACGGTCCGGCGGGCAATGTCCACGCCTTCCTGCCGGAGGGCCGCCACCAGCGCATCGTCCGACAATATCTCATCGGCCGTTTCCGACCCGACCAGCGCCCGGATGCGATACCGCACCGCCTCCGCACTGTGACTTTCACCATGCGTGCCCGAGATCGCCGTGGTGAAGAAATACTTTAACTCGAACGTTCCCCGCGGCGTTGCGATGTATTT
>DATMND010000444.1:0-22211 GCA_035569235.1 Acetobacteraceae bacterium
GGACGCCGCTCGCGTTTGTCACCGAGAGCTGTCTGCACCGCCCTGCCTGCGCAACTTCCGCACAATTGTTCGGTCGCGGAGAGCGGCAGCATTCGGGTATTTGACGTACTCGATGAATGCCCGCAGTTTGGGCAAAACCTGACGTCTGCCGGGGTAATATAGAAAAACTCCCGGCGTTGTGACAGCGAAGGGTGTCAGGAGCGCTCGCAATCGGCCGTCAGCAATCGGCGCTTTGACAAGCGGGCCGGGCAGCTGCGCAAGTCCTACACCTTGGATCGCTGCTCCGAGCAGTGTCGGGTAGTCGTGTGCAACGAGCGGCCCGGAGACGAATACCTCGACCGTCTTGTTGCCTTCGACAAATGGCCAGGGTGCGATGGACCCGTTTGAGCGGCGCATGCGCAGGCAGGCGTGGCCGCGCAGATCGTCGATACGCTCCGGTCGCTTCCGCAGGCGTAGATAATCGGGGCTGCCAACGACCGCGAGTGGGAACGGCGGCGTCAGCCGCACCGCGACCATGTCGGCGGCGATGAACTGGCCCAACCGGATGCCAGCGTCAAACCCCTCGGCCGCGAGGTCGACCAGTTCCGCGCTGGCGGCGATCTCCAGCTCGATCTCGGGATAAGCCTGGCAGAAGGATGCGATCACCGGCTCGAGGATCAGCGGGACGACCGCTCGGGGAACCGAGAGACGCAACAGCCCAGCGGGACGTTGCCCGAGGTCACGCGCGGCTTCGCTTGCCGCGACGAGCTCCTCGAAGGCGGGCTTGGCGCGCGAAATGAATCGTTCGCCAGCTTCGGTGAGACCGACACTGCGCGTTGTGCGGATGAAGAGGGCTGCGCCGATTCGCGTTTCCAGCGTGCGTACCGCCTGGCTGATCGCCGATGGAGTCACCCCGAGCTCCGCGGCCGCTTTGCGGAAATTCCGGTGGTGGGCAACGCTGAGGAACGCCGCCACGCCGTCGAGCGCCTGCTGCCTGACTGTGAAGTTCTGCTTCATGGCCCATCGACATTATCGTGGATAGTCTGGTGCCGGAAGCGGTCGTATGTCCGCGACGAGAACCCGAGGCTTCAGCGGAACGTTGCAATGACCGATATCCTTGACGACGTGCGCGACCACTATCGTGCGACCGGACTGACCAAGCGGCTGAAGACGGCGCTCGCGGCCTTCGGGCCGGAGGAACAGCGACTTACGCCACAGCAGCTTGCTGGCCTCGACCAGTTTCACACCCGGGGAATCGCCGCGACCGCCGAGCTTTCCAAGCTGGCCGGGATTACCGCCGACATGTCGGTTCTGGATGTCGGATCGGGCGTCGGGGGGCCCGCGCGCATTCTGGCCGCGACCTATGGCTGCCGGGTTACGGGTATCGACTTCAGCGAGTCATTTGTGGATGCCGCGCGCTATCTGACCGAGCGCACGGGCCAGAACGGGCAGGTGTCGTTTGAGACCGCCAGCGCGCTGGACCTTCCGTTCGACGACGGCCGTTTCAACGTCGCGTTGCTGCAGCATGTGGCAATGAACATCTCCGACCGGGCGCGGCTCTATCGCGAGATCCGGCGCGTGCTGAAGTCAGGCGGCAGGTTTGCGACCTTCGACGTCGTGTTGAACAGTGGCGAGCCGCACTATCCCGTCCCCTGGGCGCGAAC
Organism: Acetobacteraceae bacterium; assembly: GCA_035569235.1. Classification (GTDB taxonomy): domain Bacteria; phylum Pseudomonadota; class Alphaproteobacteria; order Acetobacterales; family Acetobacteraceae; genus JAMXLO01. The sequence continues at coordinate 1,644 of DATMND010000444.1, forward strand.
GCCGGCAACGAGCTTTCTCCAGACGGCCGCCGCAACGCGCGAGGCGATCGAACAGGCCGGTTTCCACACGCTGGCATGGCAGGACGACACCGTGGCCGCCAAGGCCTGGTTCGCGCAGATGCGCGAGTCCGGGTCGCCGCCTTCGCCAAATCTCGGCGTGGTGATGGGACCGGACTTCACGCAGCTTGCCGCCAACCTGGGTCGAAATCTCATGCAAGGCCGGCTCGGCATCCTGACCGCGGTGTTTGAGGCCGCGTCAATCAACACCTGATAGGAATCCAAATGTCGCCGGCAACCATCTTCCAGATACATCTCGTTGTTGGTTACGTTCCATGGCTGCTCTGCTTCGGCGCGTATATCTGGCCGAGGCTCAAGGCGATGGACCAGGTCGAGGCGCAGCGCGTCATCGCCACGCTGCACAGCTTCCGCTTCTTCGGGCTGGTCTTCGTCGTTCCTGGCGTCGTCGGCCCCAACCTGCCTGCCGGCTTCGCCGTCTTCGCCGCCTACGGTGACTTTGCAACCGGGGTACTGGCCATGCTGGCGCTTCTCACCGTGAGGATACGTCCGCTCTTTTGGTCGTTCATCGTCGCTTTCAATTTCGTGGGGACGGCCGATATCATCATCGACTATTATCACGGCAACCAGCTCGGCCTTCCGGCGCTGGCGGGGGAGTTGGGCGCTACCTACGTGATCCCGATCGTCTATGTACCCTTGCTGATGATCACGCACGTCGTCGCGTTCTATCTGCTGGTCCGCCGGGTCCGCCAGCGGCAGAGTGAGGCGATGCCTCAGCCTCCCCAACCGCTCCCGCGGGCTGATGTCGCTGCGTCAGCTTAGACGACGCAATACCGCTCAGGTGGATGCCATGCCCGCAAGCGATCGAAACGCCTCGTGGCTTGTCGTCGCTTTGTTATTCTTGTTCCAATTGATCAACTTCGCGGACAAGGCGGTGATTGGGATCGCCGCTGTCCCGATCATGCAGGAACTGGAGCTCAGCCCGCGCGAGTTCGGCTTGGTCGGGTCGAGCTTCTTCCTGCTCTTTGCGTTCTCTGCAGTGGCGACAGGCTTCCTTGTCAACCGTGTACAAACGCGCTGGGTGTTGGCGGCGATGGCTCTGATTTGGGCGCTGACCCAATTCCCGATGATCGGCCCGGTGGGGTTTGGAACTCTGGTTGCCTGCCGTGTCGCGCTCGGTGCCGGCGAGGGTCCCGCCACACCGGTGGCGCTGCATGCGATCTACAAATGGTTCCCTGATAAGCTGCGCACCTTACCAACGGCAATCATCGTTCAAGGCGGTGCCGCCGGCGTCATGGTGGCGATCCCGCTCCTCAACTGGATCATTGTGCACCACTCCTGGCATGCCGCCTTCGGTGTGCTCGGCATTGTTGGCCTCGCCTGGTGCGCGCTCTGGGTCGCACTTGGCCGCGAGGGATCGCTGGGCATGCGGACGCAGGACGGTCCGCCGGCAATCGGACATATCGGCTATCGGCAATTGCTGTTGAACCCGACGATATTGGCGTGCTGGGCTGCGGCGTTCGGCGCCAATTGGGCTTTGTCGCTGGCGCTGTCCTGGCAGGGAGCCTTTCTGATCAAGGGGCTCGGCCTCACGCAAGGCTCGATCGGCTTATTGGGGGCGCTGCCGGCCGTAGGCAGCGTCATCGCCATGCTCGGCGCTGGCTGGTACTCGCAGCATTTGCTGTCACGTGGGGTCTCCAGTCGGCTGGCGCGCGGCGTTCTCGGGGGATTGAGCGTCGCGCTTGGAGGAGCCGCTCTGGTGATCATGCCGATGGTTCCCGGCATCTGGGCCAAGGTCGCGCTGACGACGATCGGTGTGGCCCTTCCTGCGGCCATCTATGTAATCGGCAATACGGTCATGGCTGAGATCACGCCACCGGCGAAGCGTGGCGCAGTGCTCGCGATGGGTACGGCAGTGGGCACCTCGGCCGGGCTGCTGGCCCCCTACATCATGGGCAGCGTGATCGAAACCGCGGCAGCACCCCTCGAGGGCTTCAACACAGGGTTCGTTATTTGCGGGGTCATTATGCTCGCCGGCGGGACAATCGGCGCTGCTCTGATACATCCCGAGCGCGAGGCGAAACGCTGGACAAAGTGGGCAGACGCGCTGGCCAGCCCCGTTTGAAGGCGGCGATCAAATGCTTTGATCCACGGACATTTGCAACTCCGTTTCCACCCAAGAGCATTGTCGGTTCGCGCTCTCTCACCGTTCACCGCCCGCGCCCGGAAGCGGCTCCCACCACAGATCATGCCTCGGGTTCTGCACCAGACCAGCCGCGCGCATTCCGGCGTCAAATTCAGGCGGCGTCGGGAAGACAACCGCCATCGCATGAACAAGCCATTTGCCGTCCACGTCCTTCAGGGCAATGCCGGCATCGCCGAGGCGATGGACCAACCGCATCACGCGCGGCAGGTGCGGCAATTCGGTCACGAATTTGATGCCCTCCTCCAGATCGAATCGCACCGTCGCGAACTCAAGCTGAAGCAGCGTGCACCACGTGGGATCGCCGTCGAATTCCGGATCGGCGATCCTGCCCTGCAATTGCGGCTTCCAGCCCTTGGCGTGCACGCGCTCTCAGTAGTCGGGGTCGGTGCAGTCCACGTCGGGCAACTCTATGTCGAGCCCAAGCACATGCGCGATCCTGGTCGGATCGCCGAACAGGGAGACTGTCACGCGTTGATTGATGTCCATCGCTGCGTTCCAAAGTACCAACCGGCACCATACATTCTAGCACGGCACGCCCGCGACCGGTGCCCCACGCGCCGCAGCGCATCACCACCGTCCGCGCAGGCGCAGAACCACGCCGAGTACGGCATCATACGGAATCGCCGCCACCTCCCTGAACCGCCAGTACCAGCGCTGCCAGAAGCCCGTGGAAGCCGGCGGCGGCGGGCAGGCACGCGCCGCAATCCCGGCCAGTCGCAGCAGCATGCGGCAGCGCGGCAAGTGGTAGCCGCTCGTCGCGACATAAACCGGGGCATCGCCCCCAAGCAGCCGTACCACCGCGCGAACGGAGGACAGCGTGTCCGTTCCGGTCTCCTCCAGCAGGATGCGTTCACGCGGCACGCCCATCCCACGCAGCAGTTGCGCCATGACCGATGCCTCGGAAGCGCCATAGCGTCCCTTTGCACCGGTCGGCAGGTAGAGCGGCGCGGAGAACCGCGTGCCGAATGTCGCGGCTGCCTCGACACGGTGCCGCAACGTCAGGCTCGGCCCGCCGCCCGGACGCACCGCCGCGCCGAATATGACAATCACCGCGTCGGGTCGGGCGCTCAGCTTCGTCGCACGTTCCAGAAAATCGGAAAACCCTCCGGCACGCCGGTGATGTCCTGGCGGAACGCCGTCGGAAGCTGCGCCAATCCGAGCGGGTAGTACGGCACGTCCTGGAACGCCTGAAGCTGGATCTCAACGCCGGCCTTCTTCTGTGCGGCGAGGTCCGGCGCGTTGAACCACGCGTCGCGCAATTCCTCGATCTTCGGCATCGTCGGCCAGCCGAACCACGCGCCCTTGCCGTTGCCGCGCAACGGCAGGTGGCTCGCCGGAGTGGAGAAATCGAGCCCTGAGAAACCGGTGCAGAACATGTTCCAGCCGCCCTCGGCGGGCGGCTTGGTCAGCGCGCGACGCTGCACCACCATGCCCCAGTCGGTCGCCTGGTACTCCACGTTCACATCGACGCGCTTCAGCATATCCGCGGCGACCTCGGCCAAGGGATAGTTGGCCGGCTGATCGGTGGCGCCCATCAGCACGACCCTCTCGCCCTGATAGCCAGCCGCCTCCAACGCCTTCTTCACCGCCCCGTAGTCACGCTTGCCGCCGAACACTGACAACCCGGCATCGCTCGCCAGCGGTGAGACCGGTGGGAAGAAGCCGCACGGCGCTGACCACAGCGAGGTATCCTCGCCCATTATCGCGGTCATGTACTCCTTCTGATCAATCGCGCCCATCAGCGCGCGGCGCACCGCCGGCTTGTCAAACGGCGGATACAAATGGTTCGGCCGCAGCAGGAACGGCGTTCCCGTGGGGTCGGTGATCGGCGTTGCGATGCCGTTCTTGCGGAGCACCGGCAGCAGGTCGGCGGTGGGGTTCTCCCACCAGTCCATCTCGCCGGCCTGCATCGCCGCGGACTTGGTGGTGGGGTCCGGCTGAACATGCCACTCGACGCGGTCGAAATGCACGATCTTCGGGCCGGAGGTGAAGCTGCTCTCACCGTCCTCGCGCGGCTTGTAACCCGTGAACCGCTCATAGACGAACAGCGAGCCCTGCACCCGTTCGTCTGTCTTGAAGCGAAACGGACCGCTGCCGATGACCTCGGTGAACTGCTTGAACGGATCGGTCGCGGCGATGCGTTCCGGCATGATCGCGCACATGTTGGAGGCGCCGTGGCACAGCGCGTCAGGCAGCAGTGAGAACGGCTGCTTCAGGCGGAACATGATGGTCTTGTCGTCGGGCGCGGAGAGCTCGTCGGTACGCTGCATCAGTGCCTGGCCGAAGGCGTCGCGCGCGCCCCAGCGCTTGATCGAGGCCACGCAGTCCCGCGCCAGCACCTTCTCGCCGTTGTGGAACATCAGCCCGTCGCGCAGCACAAGCTTCCAGGTCTTGCCGTCGGCATCGACGGTGTGCCCGGCCACCATCTGCGGCGTGGCCTTGAACCCGTCCTGCTGGCCGCTTTGACCGTACAGCGTGTCAAACACCATGTAGCCGTGGTTTCGCGTCACATACGCCGTGGTCCAGACCGGATCGAGGATCGCCAGGTCGGATTGCGGGATGAATTTCAATACCCGCGTGGCCTCGGCGCGCGCAACCGAGGGCAGCGCAAGGGTCGCAGCCGAAGCTGCGAGGAAGGTGCGTCTCCGCATGGTACAGTCTCCCAGGTTGTTGTTGTTTCGTCCCAGACTTGCCGGCGATGGTGGAGCGGGAGTATCGGCTTTGTCCATCATATCCTGAAGCAGGACGACCACGATGAAGTTCCTGTCCGAAGCCGCCGTGCGGCATTATCGCGATCTCGGGTATTACGCGCCGGTTCCCGTGCTGACGCGCGCCGAGGCCGGCGTGCTTCGCCACCGCCTCGAGGCGTTCGAGGCGACAGGCAGCGGAATGCAGGGCGCGGTGCGTCACAAGCCGCATCTGCTCTTCACCTGGCTGAACGATCTGATCCGCCATCCGCGCATTCTGGATGCGGTGGAGGACATCGTCGGCCCCGACATCCTGTGCTGGGGATAGTCGTAGTTCTGAACACGATGTTATATCAGTGGCTTGCAGACAGTCTGCCCGGTGAGCCCATGCGCGGACCCCCCCGACAGCGAAGTGGCGCCCTTTGTACTGCGCCCGGCCTTCAGGTCCTGGTATAGTTGCGGGGCACTGTCGGGGTTTAGACCTTGGGCAAGATCGCCAACCTGCCTGCCGACTATCGCTCAAAACTCGCCCTCGCCAGGGTTAGTTACCGCATGTCTGTCAGCTCCGCTACGTGAAGCTGGCTCTACTGATCGGTCCGTGGCCGTGTCGAATGGTACTTGTTCAGCGACTCCCCCTACCCGGCGTTCGGCCAGGGCGGCGCCGAAGCCGGAGGTTTTGAGAGATTGACGAAATAGTTGCCGCCTTGCGCAAGTGCTCGCGTGTAGTGCCCCATAATCAGTCTAGCGCGACCGAGATGCCGGTGGCGCCCGTCAGCAGCCGCCTTAGATGGAAGCCGACCAGTCCGTCGCTGCTGTCGCGCCCCAAAAGTGCTGCGAAGGCAGGTAGAGCTGCGGGGTCGCATTCTTCCGCCTTGGCGTAGGCGGCCAAATACTCGATCGTCAGCGCGTCGGCGTGACGGTCCGCCGGCAGCGGCTCGTGCGCCGCCAGAGGCTCGCTGCGGCCACGCAGCAACACGTTGCCTACCGGGCGGCCGCAGAAGCCGACGATCCGCTCGACCACGCTGCCGCTGACGCAGATGCGAGTGCCGACCTGCTTGTTCGCTGCCTCCAGCCGTGCAGCGATGTTGATGGTGTCGCCGTAGGCGGTGTAGTCGAAGAACCGTCCGCCGCCGAAATTGCCCACCAGTGCCGGTCCGGAGTTGACGCCGATCCGCGTCGTACCGACAGTAACACCCTTGTCGCGCCAGCGCGCGCGGAAATCCTCTGCATAGGCATCCAGCGCCAGCGCGCAGACAACGGCGTGCTCGGCGTGGTCAGGCTGATCGGCAGGGGCTCCGAACAGCACGTTCAGCGCATCACCGACGATCTTCACCAGTGTGCCGCCGTGATCGAACACGATCCCGGTCATGCCAGTGAGATACTCGTTGAGTAGCGGCCCGATCGTGTTCGGCGCCAGGCCCTCGACCAGGGTCGTGAAGCTCGCAATATCGGTGAACATTGAAGTGATGTCCCGTCGCTGCGCGCCGAGGTCGATATCGTCTGTCGCCGACGTGATGCAATCCACCAGGCTGGGCGAGAAATAGCGTGCCAGTTGCGCCCGTGCCCGTTCTGCTTCCTGCTGGCGCCGCTGATAGCCGCGGGTGACCTCCAGGTTGCGCAGAGTCTTCCCGATGGTCGTCTCCAAATCGGCGAAATCGATCGGCTTGGTCACGAAGTCGAAGGCGCCGCGGTTCATCGCCGTGCGAATGTTGGCCATGTCGCCATAGGCGGAGACGATCACCGTGGCCGGATGGTCGTCGCGCTCCTGCAGGCGGCCGAGCAGCGTCAGACCGTCCATCCGCGGCATGTTGATGTCGCACAGCACCATGTCGATCGCCGGGTCTTCGCTCAGTGTAGCCAGGGCGTTTACCCCATCGTCGGCGAAAGTGAAGCTGAACTGCCCGTCGCGGATCTGCCGGTGGAAGCGCTGAACGATCAGCGGTTCCAGGTCGGGCTCGTCATCGACGACGAGTATGCGTGCGGTCATCCACTCCCCCTGGCATCCGCGACAACCACGGACACGTCCCGCTTCAGTTGCGGGAAATCCACCGGCTTGGTGATGAACTTGCTTGCGCCGCGCTCCAGCGCCATCGCCACCCTCGCGGCGTCGCCGTAGGCCGAGATCATAAACACCGGCAGTTGCGGTCGTCGCGCCTTCACCTTGGGCAGCAGATCAAGTCCACTCATGCCGGGCATATTGATGTCGGATACCAGCAGGATGACTTCCTCGCCGACGCAGCTTTCGAGCTTGTTCAGCGCAGCCTCGCCGGACAGCGCGAAGTCGAGCAGGTAGAGGCCCTCGCGCACTTCGTGCCGGAACTGCTGACGGAACAACACCTCGACATCCGGTTCGTCGTCCACCACCAACACCCTAACCCTCATGCCTGGCCTCCGCCGGTCGCCGCCATTGCACGCGGTAGACTGATTTGGAACTCGGTGAATGCATCGATCCGGCTGTCCACGGTCAATCGTCCCCCGTGCTGTTTCACGATAATATCGTAGCTGAGTGACAGACCAAGCCCGGTACCCTCGCCGGCAGGCTTCGTGGTGAAGAACGGTTCAAAGATCTTGTCTCGCGCCGCCTCACGGATACCTGCGCCGTTGTCGCGCACGCGAATCTCTACCTGCTTGCCCAGATTTCGCGTGGTCAGCCCGAGCGTCGGCTCGAAGTCGGGCACCGCGCCCTGATTTGCCCGGTTCCGCGCAGCGTAAAATCCGTTGTTTATCAGGTTCAGCATGACCCGGATGAACTCCTGCGGATACAGATCAACCATGCCGGCCGCCGGATCGAGGTCCTTCTCGACCGTGATGTTGAACCCCGGCGTCTCCGCCCGCGCACCGTGGTAGGCGAGATTCAGCGCCTCATCGACGATCGCGTTCAGGTCGATCGCACGATGCTCGCTTGGGGCGGAACGTGAATGGAGCAGCATATTCTTCACGATGCTGTCCGCGCGCCTGCCATGCTGGACGATCTTCTCCAGATTGCCCTTTAGTGCGGTCGTAAGATCGTCAATCTCGGCCCGCAGATCGGCGGCAACGGCGAGTTTGTTTGGCGCAACCGCCGCGTTCAGCTCATCCAGCAGATCACGCGACAGCTCAGAAAAGTTGTTGACGAAGTTCAGCGGATTCTTGATCTCATGCGCGATACCGGCAGTGAGTTGGCCAAGAGATGCCATCTTTTCGGCCTGGATCAGATTCGCCTGAGCCGCTTTCAGGTCACGGAAGGCCCCTTCGATGGTGCGGCTAGCCTGCTCGGCAGCGTCGCGAGCGGCGCGAAGTTCGGCCTCATTCCGGTTGCGTTCGGTGACGTCGGAAAAAATCAGTACGAAGCCGCCACCGGAGACTGGATTGTGCCTTACCTCAATGATCCTGCCGTCGGGGCGCGTACGCTCAAAAACGTAGTGCTCACCAGCGCGGACCTCAAAACGACGAAGTTGAACCTCCGGATCAACTGCCCCATATTCGCCACGCTCGGCTAAATAACGAATGTAATTGGCATAGGTCTCACGTTTGGCTACGATGTTATCCGAGATGTCCAGGATCTCCTGGAACTTCCGGTTCCAGGCAACCAGCCGTGGAGTTTCGTCAAACATGGCTACGCCGTCGCCCATGTTCTCGAATGTCACGCGGAGTTCTTGCTGGCGGCGTCGGAGTTCGTCGAGCAGCCGCGCGGTCTCCATTGCGATGACTGCCTGCGCCGCGAAATTCTGCAGCAGAGCGATCTGCTTCTCGGCGAATGGCCGCACCTCCTGGCGGTAGACGGTGAGGGCGCCAATCAACGCCTCTTCCTTGCGCAACGCGACGCAGACGAGAGTGCGGCAGCCGCCCAATTCAACCAAAGGCGTATTAGCCTGGCCGGGATCTGTCGTTACATTTGCGATGTGGACTAGGTTTTCTCCGGTTGCCACGCGTTCGAGTGAACTACCCTGGGGCGGCGCGAAGGCACCTCGCTCGCTGCGGAAGTCAGCAAATTCGGTTGGCACGCCGTGTGCCGCAGCCGGCGTGAAACGCTCACCGTCATAGGTGACGAGCGTGGCGAAAGCTCCCTCGCATAGAGCAGTCGCCTTTTCCAGCATTGCATCGAACACTGGTGCGAGTTGGCCCGGCGAGGCGTTAATAACCTGCAGCACCTCAGTGATTGCGGTCTGCTGTTCCAATGCCTCGCGCTGCTCGGTCAGAAGTCGAGTATTCTCGATCGCGATCAACGCCTGATCGGCGAAAGTGCTCACAAGCGCAATCTGCTTTTCAGTGAACGGCTCGACGCGCGCACGGGCAAGGGTGATTACACCGATCAGTATATCCTCGCGGACCAGCGGCACCCCGAACATGGTCCGCTGATGGCCCAGCCTCACTGCTTCAGGCCGGGTGTATTCAGGATCGGCCGCCGCATCCTCGATGTGCACCGCGCGCCGCTCGACCGCGATACGGCCGGCTAATGTGCCGCGGCCCCTCGCGATCGGATTGCGCGCCTGGAAGTCCTGATATTCGGCAGAAATTCCGAAGGAGGCAACCATATGACAGAGACCGTCGCGCAGCCGGAAGATGAACCCGGATTCGGCCCGGCAAATGCGTGCTGCCGTTTCGACCAGCGTATCGAGCACCGGTTGGAGATCGAAGCCCGAGCGGCTGATGACATTCAGCACCTCGCTGATCGCGGTCTGATATCCGAGCGCCTCCTGAAAATCGGCGGTGCGCTGGTTTAGCTTTCGATATGTATCGGCACTGCTGATGGCGATGACGGCCTGAGCGGCGAAGGTTTGCAGCAGAGTGACCTGGCTATCAGAGAACCGTCCCGCCACTGGTCGGCCGATGGTGATAGCGCCGAGTGGCCTACCATCACGCAACATCGGCACCGCCAGCACAGACCAATGGCCGAGCACATCTACAGAGCTGTGCCCGGGATAGGTTGTGATGTCCTCGACCTGCTCAACCCGTCGATTTAAAATTGCACGGCCCATCGCGGAGTCCAGACCCACTGGCCGGGGAAACTGCGAGACATCCGCGTCAGCATACGCGGCATCGAACCCGCTCTGTGTGGCCAGATGCATCATCGCACCATCCAAGATGGCGACCGCAGCCGTCGGCACGTTGCATAGCTTCGCCGCCTCTCGGGCAATCCGATCGAATACTGGCTGCGCGTCGTCAAGTGACGTCGACATCGCCTTTAGTACCTCGATGGTCGCGGCCTGGTGCTCAATCCGCTCGCCAAGCTCGCTGTTGCGCTGGGCTAGCGCCGCCTCGCGCTCACTGAGTTCCTGTCGCAGTTTCGCTATGGTGCGCGGAGGCTCCGAGGTCGTCCCATTTTGCGTCGTGCCCATGCTTCCCCCAGCGGGCCAGGGCCATCGCTCATTGGTTGCCAGCTATTTCGAAAACTAGCCTTCGTTCGCCGTTTTTCCAACTTATCTCGGACAAAGGACGAGAGGACCTTGCCTGCTCCGGGCAGCTGGCGACGCGGCAGACCTGGGGAACAGGGTTCGCGCGGTCGCCATAACCCGGCAGCCAAGTAAGAAGGGCCGGTTTGGTGAAGGATTCCGGACGCCGGCGGCGCACGAACGACGCGCAGTGACGGGCCGGCGTCCGGAACACTGCACCCTAGCCTGGAGAAGGTCTGAACAAGCCATCGATCTGGCGGATCAAACCGGCAGCGGGATCATCAGTTCAGATGCGAGTAATCAGCCAAGACGCCGCACGTGGGCAGAGACGACAGCCTCCGCTGACCACCATAGATTGCATTGCTCAAGCCTGATCCGGACACACTTCACCCATCGGGGGTCGTGTCGCAACCGGTTAGTGTTCTTTGCCAATCCGCGGGCGAACCCTACGCCCCGCCTGCGGCTCGCTGCCCACTGACGGAGGCCTAATCATGAGCAGCCCCATCAAAGGCACCATCTCAGGTTTGGTTCGCGATCCGCTACATTCCGACCTACGTGCGGCAGGTTGCCGGCAGCCACGACAGCGCAACCCTGGCGGCGCGGCATCGATATCCAACCACCCGGCACAGGCATCAATTGGTTGTGTAATCCGGAACCGCCGATGCGATGGCAGGCTGATATCCCATGGCTCGAACCAGCACCGCACGCGACACCTCGATCCGGACCTATCGGGCGAAGCGCAATTTCGACGTCACCAGCGAACCCGCGCCGCAGGCTCGCGCCAAACCCGCGGGCGCGCCGATATTCGTGGTGCAGAAACACGCGGCGCATCGCGCGGGCCTGCACTGGGATTTCCGGCTGGAGCACGGCGGCGTGCTTTGGAGCTGGGCGGTGCGCAAGGGTCCTTCGCTGGATCCCGCTGACAAACGGATCGCCGTCCATGTCGAGGATCACCCGCTGGATTACGCAAATTTCCAGGGCACGATCCCGGATGGGGAATATGGTGCCGGCAATGTGGAGACCTGGGACCGGGGCACCTGGGAACCACTCGATGATCCAGAAGCGGGGATGCGCAAGGGCGAGATCAAATTCGTCCTGCACGGCAAGCGGCTGAGTGGCCGTTTCACTCTGGTGCGACTGAGGCCTCGTCCCGGACAGCGCGGCCGGCAGGATAATTGGCTGCTGATCAAGGGACATGACGAGGCGGAGCGCGCCGGTGCGGACGCGACGGCGATCGAGCAGGCGGCGCCGCCACCAAAGCCCACGCGCAAAGTGGCCTCAATGCGGCACGAGGGGCCGCCGGCGGAAGGCGCCGAACGAGCAAAGCTGCCGCAGCGTCAGGCCCCACAGTTGGCATCGCTGGCGGAGGAACCGCCAAACGGCCAAGGCTGGATCAGTGAGATCAAATTCGACGGTTATCGGCTGCTGTGCTGGATCGATCACGGCAAGGTGCGCCTCGTCACCCGCAACGGGCTGGATTGGACGGACCGGTTCCCCACGGTAGCGCGAGAGCTCGGCAAGTTGGACGTGGATGCTGCGCTGGTGGATGGCGAACTGGTGGCGCTGGACAAGGATGGCGCGTCGAGCTTTCCCGCGTTGCAGGCAGCGCTTTCAGCGGGGAAGGACGACAGGCTCAATCTTTACCTGTTCGATTTGCTGCACCTCGATGGTTGGGACCTGCGAGCTTGCCGGCTGATCGATCGGAAACATGTGCTGACCGGTCTGGCGGACTGGCGCGGCGTGCTGCGCTACAGCGACCACCACGAGGGCGACGCAGCCGGCATGCGTCGCGAGGCGTGCCGAATGGGCCTGGAAGGCATCGTCTGCAAACGCGCGGACGCGCCGTACCGCGCGGGGCGCGGACGTGGTTGGGTGAAGGTGAAATGCCTCGGTCGCGAGGAGTTCATCGTGCTGGGTTGGACGCCGCCAGGCGGCAGCCGCATCGGGCTCGGCTCGTTGCATTTGGGCTATTACGATCCACAAGGCAAGCTGCACTATGCCGGCGGCGTGGGATCCGGATTTTCCGAAGTCGAACTGGCGAGATTGAGCGAACGGCTTGCCGGTCTCGCATCCGGTACGCCCAAATCCCTGTTCGTCGCCGGCGATCCAGTGCCAAACAATATCCATTGGGTGCGGCCCGAATTGGTTGCTGACGTGCAGTTCGCGTCGTGGTCCGGATCGGGCCGGGTGCGCCACTCGGTCTATCTCGGCTTGCGGGAAGACAAATCGGCGTCCGAGGTCGTGCGTGAGCCTGCGGATCCAAAGGCGGAGCGAAAGATGGTCAGTCCACGTCAGGCGTCTGGCGATGCACCCGAAGTGAAGCGCGGGAGCAAAATCGTAACCGCGCGCGCACCGAAGCAGCGTGGCGTAACGGTCGGAGGTGTCGCGCTGACGCACCCCGATCGCGAGCTATGGCCCGGCATCACGAAACAGGAACTGGCGGAATACTGGCTGGCGGTGGCCGACCACGCCTTGCCTGGGCTCGCGCGTCGGCCGCTCGCCGTTGTTCGCTGTCCGACCGGCATCGCAGGTGAACACTTCTTCCAAAAGCATGGCCACAGTGCGCTGCCGTCGGCAATTCGTGAGGGCGAGGTCGAAGGCTCGCCGTATCTCGCGATCGATGATGCCGATGGGCTGGTTGCCATGGCGCAGATGTCGGCGATCGAACTCCATGCCTGGGGTGCGACGGAAGCCGATCCGCTGCATCCCGATCTTATCGTGTTCGACCTCGATCCCGGCGAGGGCGTCCCGTTCGGCGACGTCGTGAAGGGTGCAATTGACGTTCGCGAACATTTGGAGCGCCTCGGGCTCAAGTCGTTCTGCCGGACAACCGGGGGCAAGGGGCTGCACGTGGTGGTTCCGCTCGAGCCGGTAGCGCATTGGGATGATGTCAAACCCTTCTGCCGTGCGCTCGCCGAGACAATGAGCCAGGAGCAGCCGGATGTTTATCTGCCGACGTTGAAGAAGGCCGATCGGCGCGGCAAGATTCTCATCGACTGGCTGCGCAACGGCATGGGAGCAACGGCGATCGCGTCGTTCTGTCCGCGCGCTCGGCCGGGCGCGAATGTGGCCACGCCGGTCACGTGGGATGAGGTGAACCGCAAGCTCGATCCGGCGAAGTTCACGTTGAGGAGCACACCGGATCGGCTGGCGCGACTGCGTGGCGACCGATGGGAGGGTTTTTCCTCCGTGCGGCAACGCCTGCCCGATCTTGCGGCCAGGTCCGAAGCGCCGGAGCAGGCGGCGCCCCGCACCGGCAAGGCCGTCATCGTCCAGGCAGCGAAGCCCAGGCGGCGAGTGACGTAGCACCGAGACAAAGCAAGCGAGCCGCTTGGCGCATGTGATGCACGGCGGACGGCAATTCTCATCCGCCACTCTCGCCATCTGTCCCTCCCGTTATCCCACCCTTTTCGTCATCCCCGCGAAAGCGGGGACCCAGGGGCCGCAAGCGCGATGTTCATCGCCTGGGTCCCCGCTTTCGCGGGGATGACGGGGGGTGGCGGGAATAACGGGGACCACAGCCCGTTGCCACCAAACTTTCGCACCCCGGCCTTCAACCGAAACACTTGGTCCGCCTCGGGCATTTGAACTGGCATCGGTGTTACAATGCTGTCATCACAGCGCAAGCAATGCGTAATTCGCTGCTGCCGTTTGGACTTCCGATTGCGCCGATATAACGAATCACGCAGCCAGCGCGCGGAACTGTGAGCTTGACATGCTTGGCCGACGCCCAATGTCTGCGGCGCGGCGGGCTGCCATGTGGCTCCGCTGCGTGACGTTTCCCCCCCAAACTTGGCGGTACCCCTCGGGGTACCGCCACTTTTCTACGCGCTCGCGCAGGCGCGACCGATGAGCCGCGGCGCAGGGCTGGCTTGCAGCGCCCTGCGGCAATACCATCGCGATAGGGGCAGGCCGTGCAATTGTGAACCAAGGGGGGCAGCGCTATGGCTGGGACACTGCCGATGCCGACGCTCGACCACGTTGTGGTCAACGTGCGTGATCGCATCGACGCCGGGCTTGAGACCTATCGCCGGCTCGGTTTCACCATGACCCCGCGCGGCTATCACACCTTGGGATCAATGAACCATCTGGCGATCTTCGGGACCGAGTATCTGGAATTGATCGCGGCGCCGGCGGGCGACACACGGCGGACGGAAATCCTGGCGGCGCCGTTCGGTCTCAACGGCCTCGTGTTCGGCACCGAGGATTCCGCTTCGGTGTACGCTGCCTTGCATGACGCCGGAGTTGCGGTCGAACCGCCTCTCGAGTTCTCCCGGCCGGTTGAACTGGCCGACGGGCCACGGGATGCGACCTTCCGCACCGTGCGTCTGACGCCAGGGAGCGTCGCTGTTGGGCGGATTTATTTTTGTCATCACTTTAATCGTGATCTCGTGTGGCGCGACGAATGGCGGCACCACCCAAACGGCGCGGTCGGCGTGGCGCGTGCGGTGATCGCGGCGCGCGATCCCGGGCCGCTGGGGCAGTTGTTCAACCGCATGTTCGGCGAAGGCTCAGTGCGGCAGAGCGCGACAGGCTGCTCGCTCACTATCGGGTTGTCACAATTCGACATTGTAACACCCGCCGGTCTTGCACATGAATTCGGCGATGCGGCGCCAGCTGGCGATGGGCGTGAGGAGTACATGGCGGCGCTGACCATCCGCACGCGATCACTGGACGCCTCGGCCACGGCGTTGGCGGCGGGCCAGATTCGGGGCGTTTACCGTGGGCCCGATCGCATCGTCGTGCCGGCAAGCGAGGCCTTTGGCGTCACACTCGAATTTCGCGCCTGACGATGGCGGCAGCAAATCTCGGCGGCGCGGTCGCGTCCTGGGTCGATCCCGCGGCCACCGCGCTGATCGACATCGGCCATGGCGCGCCACGATCATTCTGCTACGCCGACATTGAACGGCTGAGCAATGCGTTCGCGCGCGGCCTGTTGCGGCGCGGACTGCGGCGTGGCGAGCGCGTTGCGATTCTGGCAGCAAATAGCGCCGAGTACCTCATCGCTTTCCTGGGCACCATGCGTGCCGGGGTGGTGTCCGTTCCGGTGAACTACAAGCTTCCGGCGGAGACGGTGAACTTCGTGGTGGAAGATGCCGATGCCCGGCTGGTGTTGTGCGATGCAATTCGGCACCCGTCGCTGCGCCCGGATATACCGCGGATCGTCATGGAGGACGCATTCACTTCACTGCTGGATGACGGCAGCTTCAACGCGGTGCAAGCCGATGCCGGGGAGCCTGCCATGTTCCTCTACACCTCGGGCTCGACCGGGCGGCCGAAGGGCGTGGTGCTGTCGCACCAGAGCCATTTGTGGGTGTTGGAACAGCGAGGCAATCCTGCGCCGCCGCCCGGCCAGCGCGTGCTGGTAGCGGCGCCGCTGTATCATATGAATGCGCTGTCGGTGTGCCAGTCCACGCTGAACAGCGGCGGCACCATCGTGCTGTTGCCGTCGTTCGCTGCCGCCGCTTACATCGATGCTGCATCGCGTCATCGGGTGCATGCGCTCACCGCCGTTCCCACCATGATCGCCATGACGTTGCGTGAGCACGCGGCGATGGCTTCGGCTGACCTTTCAACGGTGCAGAGCCTGCGCGTCGGATCGGCGCCGCTCTCCGAACAACTGATCGAGCAGATGCGCCAGGCTTTCCCGCTTGCGCGGATCGTCCACGGCTATGGCACGACGGAAGCGGGACCGATCGTGTTCGGTCCACATCCCGAGGGGCTTGAACGGACGCCGCTATCCCTCGGCGTCGCGCATCCGTCGGTCGAATTGCGTCTGTGTCGCGATGGCGTCGTGGTGACGGATGAGGGCGTGCTCGAGATGCGTTGCCCTGCGGTGATGAACGGCTATCACAAATTGCCGGATGCCACGCGCAAGGCGCTGACGGTGGATGGCTTCTACATCACGGGCGATGTGTTCCGTCGCGACGCCGACGGGTTCTTCTTCTTTGTCGGACGCGCCGACGACATGTTCGTCTGCGGCGGCGAGAACATCTATCCCGGGGAAGTGGAGAAGATGCTCGAACGGCACCCCGGCGTGCACCAGGCTTGCGTCGTGCCGCTGCCCGACGAACTGAAGGCCCACAAGCCGGTCGCATTCGTTGTGCCGCGCATGGGCGCGACAGTGAGCGAGGACGCGATCAGGCAATTCGCACTCGCCAACGCGCCTGCCTACCAGCATCCTCGGCGCGTCTGGTTCCTCGATGAACTGCCGCTCGCGGGAACCAACAAGATCGATCGAAAGCGCCTGGCGATGCAGGCCGCGATGCAGGCGTAACAGGAGGCCCGATGAAAGCGATGGTCGTCCGCCAACATGGCGGATCGGAGGTGATGGAGTTCGTGCCCGACTTCCCCGATCCGACGGTCGGTGAAGGCGACGTGCTGGTCCGCGTTCGTGCCTCATCGCTGAATTACCACGACGTGTTCACTCGCCGCGGCATGCCCGGAATCAAAATTCGGATGCCGCTGATCATGGGTCTCGATGTCGCCGGTGAGATCGCCGAGGTCGGTCCGGGAGTTGAGGGTTGGTCGGTCGGCGACAGGGTGCTGGTCGATCCGATCAATCGCGTCGAGGGTGGGCTGATCGGCGAGACCACGCATGGCGGCCTCGCAGAATTGTGCCGCGCGCCGGCGCATCAGTTGGTGCGAATCCCCGATGCCGTCAACTACGTCGATGCGGCGGCACTGCCGGTCGCCTATGGGACGGCGCACCGCATGCTGGTTTCCAAGGGCAATGTGCGCGAGGGCGACAAGGTGATGATCCTGGGCGCCAGCGGCGGCGTCGGCGTGTGCTGCGTGCAACTCGCCAAGCAGGCGGGCGCGGAGGTCGTGGCCTGCGCCAGCACGGGGGAAAAACTGGATCGCCTGCGGTCACTCGGCGCCGATCATCTGATCAACTATGCCGAAAGCGACTTCGTGCAGGCTGCATTTGCACTCTACGGCAAGCCGTCGCGACGCGGTGCGAATGTCGGCAACGGGCTCGACGTGGTGGTGAATTTCACCGGCGGCGACACCTGGGTCAAATCGATGCGCTGTTTGAAAGTTGGCGGTCGGCTGCTCACCTGCGGCGCCACCGCGGGTTACGATCCGAAGGAGGACATCCGCTTCATCTGGACATTCGAACTGGAGATCCGCGGATCGAACGGCTGGCAGCGCGGCGACATCGTGGCACTACTGGAGATGGTGCAGCAGCGCAAACTGAACACGCTGGTGGAGCGCACTTATCAGCTTGCCGATGCCGCCGAAGCGCTGCGGGTGATCGAGGATCGCGAGGTGTTCGGCAAGATCGTGGTGACGCCATGAGCGACGCACTGACGGCGGCGCAGCTTCAGGAACTGCTGGCGCGGTCACCGTTCATCCGCTTCCTCGGTCTCACCGTCGTCGAAGCTGATCGGGCGCAGCAGCTTGTGACGATGACACTGCCGATGCGCCCGGAGTTCGAGCGCATCGCGGGCAGCGGTCAGTGGCATGGCGGTCCGATCGCCGCGATCATCGACACGGTTGGCGATTACGCTCTGGTGATGAGCCTTGGTCGTCCGCTGCCGACGATAAACTTTCGTGTGGACTATCTGCGCCCCGCGGTGAACACGGCGCTGACAGCAACCGCTCGCGTGCGGCGTGCTGGCAGAAGCGTCGGCGTTGTGGACGTCGATGTGTCCGACGCGAACGGAAATTTAGTCGCGGTCGGTCGCGCCAGCTACTCGACGCAGAGCGGCTGATGCTGTCATCCCGCCTGCGTCGCGCGCATCAACGGCACCCAGCGGTCGAGGATCGGGAGCACCTGGTGGGCCTTTGCCGATGGCAGGGTGATCACGACGCGCGCGATGCCGATGTCGCGGTAGTGGCGCAGCCGATCCACTTCCTCCACGACGCGGAACATGGTGACCGGCAATGACGCCGGATCGCGCCCCGCTTCGGCTGCCATCTGACGGAACTGCGGCAGGAAGTCGCTGACATCGCCGTATTCTGGCCGGCTGGCGTGCGGCACCCAGCCATCGCCGTAGCGGATCGCCCGCCGCGCGCCGTAGGGGAACGCACCACCGACGATCACCGGCGGGTGCGGCTTTTGCACCGGCTTCGGCCAGGCCATCATCGGATCGAAGTTCACGAATTCGCCGTGGTACTGCGGCTGGCTCTCGGTCCAGATCAGCTTCATTGCCTCGATGCGCTCGCGCGCGACTTTGTGGCGCGATTTGAAGTCCGTGCCGTGGTCCGCCATTTCCTCGGCGTTCCAGCCGGAGCCGACACCGAACAGGAACCGCCCCGCGGAGACCTGATCGATCGAGGCGACCAGCTTTGCGGTTTGGATCGGGTCACGCTGCTGCACCAGGCACACTCCGGTGCCGATCTTCAGCGTCTTCGTCACGGCCGCGGCTGCGGTCAGCGTGACGAACGGGTCCATCACGTCGTGGTACTCCTTGGGCAGATCGCCGCCGGACGGGAAGGGCGACGCACGGGACACCGGAATGTGCGAATGCTCCGGCGCCCACAGCGATTCGAAGCCACGCGCCTCTAGCGCCTGGGCGAGTTCGCCGGCAGCCATCGAATAGTCGGTGAAGAACATCGCCGCGCCGAAGTCCATGACCACTGTCTCCCTGCTGGCGGGTCGAGTGTATCTGGTCAGCGTTCCGTTCGCCTATCGAGCATTTTATTCTCCAGACTCGAACGCCGGGATGCTCCGACAGTATATTTCTGCTATATGACATCGGCTACTGAGCGCGTTGATTTTCCGGCCTTGCCTTACCCGCCATGACGGTGAGCGAGCGGTGCGCTGGGTCAACTGCAACGGCGGCTGGCGCGATAATGTGCAACCTCAGGGATCGCCTGCATGGCCTCGGACAAGGACCTCGACCGGCTGGACCGGGAGATACTTCGCCTCCTTGCCGCCGATGCTTCTCTGTCGCTCGCCGACATCGCCTCGCGCGTCGGCCTCACGCCGACACCGTGCTGGAAGCGCATCCGCCGCATGGAGCAGGACGGTGTGATCCTCGGACGGGTCGCGACGATCGATCCGGCGAAGGTGGGGCTGCCGGTGTCGGTGTTTGTCGCGGTTGAAACGGCGGACCACTCGAGCGCGTGGCTGCAGCGCTTCGCCGACGTGGTGGCCGGGCTTCCGGAAATTGTCGATGCCTGGCGGATGAGCGGCGACGTGGACTACGTGCTGCATGTCGTGGTGCCGGACATCGCTGCCTACGACGACTTCTATCGCCGCCTGATCGCCGCGGTGCCGCTGCGCAATGTCACCAGCCGCTTCTCCATGGAACGCCTCAAGGCGGCGCCGCTGCCTATCTGACGCTGTGCGATCCCACCCGCCGGGAGGCACGCTGGCGGAGAGGCTACTGATCGGTATACTCCGCCCGGTTGACCGGATCAGAGCGATGCTCGCAAGGGAGAGAAGTGCATGAGTTTGAAAGGGGCGGGCTACATTGTCGGGGCATTCGAGCACCCGACGCGAAGGGCGACCGACAAGTCGGTGGCACTGCTGCATGCCGAATGCGCCAAGGGTGCGCTGGCGGATGCCGGCCTGACCAAGGACGACATCGACGGCTACTTCTGCGCCGGCGACGCGCCGGGCCTCGGCCCGCTGTCGATGGTCGATTACATGAACCTGCGCTGCCGCCACGTGGACAGCACCGATGTCGGCGGTTCGTCGTATCAGGTTGCCGTCGGTCACGCGCTGGAATCGATCGCCGCGGGGCGTTGCAGCATCGCGTTGATCACGCTGGCTGGCCGGCCGCGCAGTGAGGGCATGGCGACCGGCACCCAGGCGCGCGCCGGCAACGTGGCGCAGCCCGACGTGCAGTTCGAGTTCCCGTACAATCCGACCGTGGTGAACATGTACGCCATGTGCGCGATGCGCCACATGCATGAATTCGGCACCACCGGCGAGCAACTTGCCTGGATCAAGGTCGCCGCCTCGCATCACGCGCAGCACAATCCGCAGGCCATGCTGCGCGACGTGGTGACGGTCGAGGACGTGGTGAAGTCGCCGATGGTGTCCACGCCGCTGCACCGGCTCGATTGCTGCGTGATCAGCGACGGCGGCGGCGCGCTGATCGTGGCGAAGCCGGAGATCGCCAAGAGCCTGAAGCGACCGCTGGTGAAGGTGATCGGCGTCGGCGAGGGGCCGAAGGGGCAGATGGGCGGCAACGTCGACCTGACCTATTCGGGCGCGCGCTGGTCGGGGCCGCCGGCGTGGGAGATGTCCGGCATCAAGCCGTCTGACATCAAATACGCCTCGATCTACGACAGCTTCACCATCACGGTGCTGATGCAGCTGGAGGACCTC
>DATMND010000445.1:0-4592 GCA_035569235.1 Acetobacteraceae bacterium
GCGGTGATTGCGCCGATGATCGCCGACCGCAGCTTCTACCAGGCGATTCCTGGTCTGCTCGACGCCTTCCCGCCAGAGTTGCGTCCGGTTGCCGAGGCGATGCGCACCGCATCGGCTGACGCGATCCTTGCGCCCATCCGCAGCGCGGCTACGGCGTGGCCGTACGCGCACGACCGCATCCGCTTGGGCATCGCGCCGACAATTCCGCTGCATTGCTCGGACGAGTTCATGCTCGGCTGTCGCGACATGGCAGTGGAATTCGGCATGCCGCTGCAGACGCATCTGGCGGAATCCTCCGTGCAACGTGCGGGCGCGCAGCGACGCTACGGCACGACACTGACGGCGCATCTCCACCAGATTGGCCTGCTTGGACCGGGCTTCAGCGGTGCCCATGCCATTTGGATCGACGAGGCGGAAGTCGAACTGCTCGCCCGGCACGGCGGGGCGCTGGCACACAATCCCGGTTCCAATCTGCGGTTGGGCAACGGTATCGCCGACATGCGCCGAGCTATCGCCGGCGGCGTTACCGTGGGCGTCGGCACCGATGGGTCGTCCTCGTCCGACAACCAGAACATGTTCGAGGCGATGCGGCTGGCGGCCTTCGTCTCCCGCGTGTTCGATCGGCCGCCGGAAGAATGGATCGGCGCTGCGGAAGCGTTGCGGTTGGCAACCGAGGGTAGTGCTGCGGTACTTGGCATGGGTGATCTGATCGGCAAGATCGCACCCGGTTACAAGGCGGATCTCGTGTTCCTCGATCTTGATCATGTGAACCTCGTGCCGCTCAACAACGCGGTCAATCAACTGGTGAACACCGAGGATGGCGCGGCGGTCCGCGACGTGATGATCGGCGGGCGATTCGTGCTGAAAGATGGCGTATTGCCCGGCCTGGACTGGAAGCGCATCGTCTCCCGCGCACGCGATGCAGCAGCGCGGCTGGCTGATGCAAACGCCTCGGCTCGTCCGTTGGCAGAGAGCCTCGCGCCGGTGGTCAATCATTTCTGCGTCGGGCTTGGCCGCTGCGCGCACTACCTGCCGCGCAAACTGCGCGCGGAGACGGTGCAATAGTGCTGGGAGGTGCAAAATCATGCGTTCCTGGATTCACCATGCCGTAGGGCGACACGTCCGCCAGGCGCGGGTCGGACTCGGCGACCTGCGTGAGGAGCACATAAGCCGCCAGGGCTTTTTTGGCCCGGTTGCGATGATCTATCGCGAGCACGGTCCCAATGAGGTCGTGCGCGTCGAAGGCACGCTGCATCCGCGGCGCATCGCCGATACCGTGCGGGTCGAGCCGTCTGACATGGCCGATCCGCGCGGCGGACCGGAAGTAATGTTGTCGAACGCCGATGTCAGCGTCGCCGTCAGCCGCCGAGCTGCGGCGATGCCGTTCGCGTATCGCAACACCGACGGCGACATGCTGTATTTCGTGCACAAGGGGACCGGCCAGTTCGCCACCGAGTTCGGACGCATTGTGTACGAGCCGGGCGACTATGTGCTGATCCCAAAGGGCATCACATTCAGCGTGATGCCGGACGCGGGCGACAGCCACATGCTCGTGGTCGAATCGCCTGCGCCGCTGTCGCTGTCAGAACACCAGCAGGTCGGCAGGCACATGCCGGTCGATCCCACTGTCCTGGAGCTGCCGGAGTTGCACGATTACCGCTGGCTCCAGCGTGAGGAGTGGGAGTTGCGGGTCAAACACGGCGGGGCGCACAGCTCCATCTTCTACCGCAACAATCCGCTGGCGTCGGTGGGTTGGAAGGGCGATCTGTTCCCTTACAAACTCAATGTACGCGACATCATCCCAATCAGTTCAGATCGCATCCACCTGGCACCTTCGTCCTGGTGCACGTTCCAGGCGACTGGGTTTGTGGTGATCACTTTCGTGCCGCAGATGGCCGTGGCCGATCTGAACGCCGAAGAGCTGCCATCGTATCATCGCAATGTCGATAACGATGAAAGCGTGTTCGTGCATCACGACGCCTCGGGCGGCCGTAAACCGGGCATGCTGTCGCACACGCCGCAGGGAATTCTGCATGGTGCAGACGAGGCGGCGAGGGCGGCGTTCCAGCAGCGGCGCACGCCCGGGATGCGGCGAACACTGTGTGGGGTAAGCGTCGATACGGACCGGCCGCTCACGGTGTCGGCGGCGTACGAACGGCTCACGCAGTAGCTGGGCGCGATCGGGGAGAACAGATGAAACGGCGCGAAGTGCTTGCCGCGGCGGGTGCTGCCATTGTAGCGGCCACCGGCCTGTCGCGCCCGGCGATCTCCCAGGCGGCGGCGAAGACGTTGAAGTTCATACCCGAGGGCAATCTGCAGAATCCGGACCCGATTTGGTCCACGACCACGGTGGCACGCAATTTCGGCTACATGATCTGGGACACGCTGTATGGGTGGGACGGCAATCTCGTGCCGCAACCGCAGATGTGCGAGGGCCACGAATTAGCCGATGGCGGCCTGACCTGGCGCTTCCGTCTGCGCGACGGGCTCAAATTCCACGACGGCACACCTGTCCGCTCCGCCGATTGCGTTGCGTCGATCCAGCGCTGGATGAAGCGTGACGGTTTCGCCCAGCGGATCGACGCCTCGCTTAATGAATTGAGTGCAGCTGATGACCGCACATTCGTCTTTCGCCTGAAGAAGCCGTTCCCGTTGCTCGCACACGGGCTGGGGAAACCGACCGCGAATGTCTGCTTCATCATGCCCGAACGCGTCGCCAAGACTGATCCATACAAGCAGATCGACGAATACACTGGGTCCGGCCCTTACGTATTCAACCGCGGCGAGTGGTCCCCCGGCGCACTGGCCACATTCAAACGGTTCGACGCGTACGCGTCGCGACAGGAGGTACCGAGCTTCGTCGCCGGCGGCAAACCCGCGCACTTCGAGCGCATTGAATGGAACATCATCACGGATGCCGCTACCGCGTCCGCTGCGATCCAGTCCGGCGAGGAGGAATGGTGGCAGACGCCGACGGTCGATCTGCTGCCGCTGCTTCGCAAGGCGCACGGCGTCGTGGTGGAACGCCTGGATGATTTCGGCATCGTCGGCGTGATGCGCTTCAACATGCTGCATCCGCCGTTCGACAACGTGAAGCTGCGTCGCGCCGTGCTGCCGGCGATCAATCAGGCGGACTTCATGAACGCCGCGATGGGGGGCGATCCGGAGCTCACGCGCATCGGCGTTGGCGTGTTCACGCCCGGCTCTCCGCTGGCCAACACCGCGGGATTGGAGACGCTGACGGGCCCTCGCGATCTTGCTCTGGCGAAGAAGCTGGTGGCGGAGAGCGGTTACAAAGGCGAGAAAATCGTGTTCATCACGCCGACCGACTATCCGGTGCTGAACGCGGAGTCGCTGGTCGGCGCTGACCTGCTCGGCAAGCTTGGCATCAGCGTCGATCTGCAGAGCATGGACTGGGGTACAATGATCCAACGCCGCAACAACAAGGATACTCTCGACAAGGGCGGATGGAGCGCTTTCTGCACTGGCTGGGAAGGGCTGAACCTCGTTGATCCCGGCGCCCACTATCCGATCGCAGGTACCGGCGAAAAGGGCTGGTTCGGCTGGTTCGCCAGCCCGAAGATGGAAGAGCTGCGCACCGCCTGGTTCGATGCGCCCGATCTTGCCACGCAGAAGAAGGTGGCCGAGCAGATCCAGCTCGATGTGTGGGAAGAAGCGCCGTACTATCCGCTCGGCCAGTGGCTGCAACCGATCGCGCACCGGACTACAATCGAGGGTATTGTGAAGGCGCCGTTCCCGTTATTCTGGAATGTCAGGAAGTCGGCCTAATGCCGCCGACGCCCAATATTGTCATTCCCGCGAAGGTGGAAATGACGATTGGCTGCAGTCGTGAAAGGAACAAACAATGATCACCAAATTTGACAGCTCCTACGCCGGCCACATTGATATGGATGACCTCGGCTATGGCGGCGTCCCGGTCAATGACCGCGTCTATTCGAACGAGCAGCTCGCCACGGCACTTGGCAAGGCCGAGGCTATGGCGAAGCTGATGGACCGCGTGGGCTTCAACGCGTTCTGGATGGCGGAGCATCACTTTCAGCCTGAAGGCTACGAGTGCATTCCCAATGTGCTGATGATGGCGCTGCATCTGACGCACGTAACCAAACACCTCAAGGTTGGCTGCGGCTTCAACATCACGCCGATGTGGCATCCGTTGCGCCTCGCCGAGGACTACGCGATGGCGGACATCCTGAGTGGTGGGCGCGTCATCTTCGGCGTCGGTCGCGGCTATCACACGCGCGAAGTGGAGACGTTCGGCGCGCCGTTGATCGATCAGCCGGCGAACCGCGAGCTGTTCGAGGAGCAGGTCGATATCATCTTCAAGTCCTTCGAAAGCGAGAGCTTCGCGCACAAGGGCAAGTACTACACACTCCCGCCGGAAGTGCCCTATCGCGGCTACACACTGAAGGAGATAACCCTGGTGCCGCGTCCGCTGCGCCAACCGGTGGAATGCTGGCAGCCGATCCAGGGCGGCACGCAGCGCGGCTTCGACTTCATGGCCAAACACGGCATCTGCGGAGTCATCGGCGGCGGTTCGGCCGAGGGCGGCGCGGTGCACCGGCACATGGTGG
>DATMND010000446.1:0-19224 GCA_035569235.1 Acetobacteraceae bacterium
CCGGCGGCGCGGCTCTCGATCGTGCCGGACGCCGGTCATTCGGCACTGGAGCCGGGTATCCGCCGCGCCCTGGTGGCCGCGGTCGAGCGCTTCCGCCACGGGAGATGAAGCCATGAAGGTCGCGGTCATCGGACTGGGCACCATGGGCATGGGCGCCGCGCTGAACCTGGTGCGAAAGGGGCATCAGGTGTTTGGCTGCGACGTGCGCGATACGGTGCGGGCGGAACTGGCGGCAGCCGGCGGCACCGCGGTCGCCAGCGCCGCCGAGTTGCCGGCCGACACCGAGGCCGTGGTGGTGTTCGTGGTGAACGCGCCGCAGACCGAGGCCGTGCTGTTCGGCCCGCAAGGCTGCTTGGCGAAGCTGACGAAGGGCGCGGTGATCCTCTGCTGCGCGACCATCGCACCGGAGGCGGCGCGCGCACTCGAACCGAAGATCGCCGCGGCGGGGTTCCTGATGCTCGATGCGCCGGTATCCGGCGGGAAGGCGGGAGCGCAGAGCGGCACGATGACGGTGATGGCATCCGGTTCGGATACGGCGTTCGCCAAGGCGCAGCCTGTGCTCGATGCAATCTCCGGGAAAGTGTGGCGGCTCGGCGAGCAGGCCGGCGTCGGCAGCACGGTGAAGATGGTGAACCAGTTGCTGGCCGGCGTGCACATCGCCACCGCGGCGGAGGCGCTGGCGCTCGGCATCCGCGCCGGCGCCGATCCGCGCACGCTGTTCGAGGTGATCTCGTCGTCGGCCGGCAGTTCGTGGATGTGGCAGAACCGGGTGCCGCATATCCTCGACGGCGACGACACGCCGCTCTCGGCGGTAAACATCTTCGTCAAGGACCTCGGCATCGTGCTGGATCAGGCGCGCACACTGACGTTCCCGTTGCCGATGGCGTCGGCGGCGCATCAGCTGTTCCTCGCCGCCGCCGCGCATGGCGAGGGTGCGAAGGACGATGCATTCGTGATCCGAGTCTGGCAGTCGCTGACCGGGATCAAACTGCCATGACGCCGACGCAGCGCCTGGACTACCAGGCAAGCATCGACCGCCCGCGTGTTGCGCTGCCGGACGGCAAGCGCGTCGCCGTATTCATCGTAGTGAACGTGGAAGACTGGGACATCGAGCGCGCCATGCCGCGGCAGGTGCTGACCGCGCCGCAAGGGGCGTCGGTGCTGCCGGATCTTCCCAATTGGGCCTGGCACGAATACGGCATGCGCGTCGGGTTCTGGCGCCTGAAGGCGGCGCTGGATGCTCATGGCATTGCGCCTTCCATGACGATCAACGGCACTGTGCCCGCGGCGTATCCGCGCGTCACTCGGGCGGCGCGCGATGCCGGCTGGGAGTTCATGGGACACGGGTTCCGGCAGATCGCGACGCATCTGGTGGAGGACCAGCGCGCGATGATCCGCAGCGCGATGGATGCGTTGCGCAATGCCGCCGGCCACGATGTCGTCGGCTGGCTCGCGCCGGGCCTGACCGAGACGCTCGATACGCCTGACCTGCTGGCGGAGGCCGGCGTGCGCTATTGCGCCGACTGGGTGGTGGACGATCTGCCGTGCACGCTGCGCACCGAGCATGGTCCGCTGCTGACCATGCCGTACAGCGTGGAACTGAACGACATTCCGATGATGATGATCCAGCACCATCGGGCCGAGGAACTGTTTTCCCGGACCGTCGCGCAGTTCGACCGGCTGTGTCAGGAGGCGGAGACGCAGGGTGCCAAGGTGATGGGCCTAGCGGTGCATCCGTACATCAGCGGTGTGCCGCACCGCATCGGCTGGTTCGAGCAGGCACTGGCATACATGGCGGCGCGTCCTGGCACGCTGTTCTGGCAGGGCCGGCAGATCATGGACTGGTATCTGACGGCCACGGCATGAACTGGGGAACCATGAGCCGCGCCGAGCGCGACGCGGCTTACAACAACCCGGCCGCGGTGCCGGACAGCGCGGTGTTGCTTGCCGAGTGGCGGATGGCATCCGGGGCGTTCCGGTCCGAGCACGCCGAGCATCTCGACCAGCGCTACGGGCCGCGCGAACGCAACTCCTGGGACCTGTTTCCGGCGGCCGATCCGAAGGCGCCGTGCCTCGTGTTCATCCATGGCGGCTACTGGCAGCGCAACAGCAAGGACATGTTCACCAATCTGATCGCCGGCCCATATGCCCACGGCTGGGCTGCGGCGCTGCCCGGCTACACGTTGGCTCCTGATGCAACGTTGCAGGAAATCACCGCGGAAATTCATGCGGCTCTGGATTGGCTGGCCGAGCATGGCCCGTCGCATGGCATCGCCGGGCCGGTCGTGTTGTCGGGATGGTCGGCGGGAGGTCATCTGACCGCGATGGCGCTCGGGCATCCGAGGGTGGTTGCCGGGCTGTCGATATCGGGCGTGTTCGAACTGGGACCGGTGCGCGACACCTATCTGAACGAGAAGCTGCGGCTGACGGATGAGGAGATTCTGTCCCTTTCGCCACTGCGTCTGCCGGCGACGAACAAGCCGCTGGCCATCGCCTATGGGACGGCCGAGTTGCCGCCGCTCGTCTCCGACAGCCGCGATCTGCATGCGATGCGGGCGGCCGCGCATGCGCCCGGGCCGCTGCTGCCGGTGTCCGGTGCTAACCACTTCACCATCATGCACGAACTGCGCGACGCCGGCGGCATGCTGACCCGGCACCTGCCGCTGCTGCTCACAGCATAGCCTCAGACAGTTTCTGGGATCACCCGTTTCAAAGCACGGATCATCGCCGCCGGGTTGAGCAGCGCGGGGCTCATTGCCCATCGGTGCATCGGCTCGTTGGCGATGCGCACGGTGCCGACATGCTGATCGGGGTCGGCGTCCTCGACCTTGTCGGAGTCGACGAAGCCCAAACGGTGGCGCAGAAGTTCGATGTCCTCCTTCTGGCCGGTGAGGAACGTCCAGCCTGGCCCTGCGCCATAGGTCTTGGCGTAGGCGGCCAGCACTTCGGGCGTGTCATGCTCCGGCTGGAGCGAGATCGAAACCATAAAGATGTCCTTGCCGACGCGTGGGCCAAGCAGCTCCTGAACGCGGGCCAGGTTTTCTGTCATCAGCGGGCAGATCGCATCGCAGTCGGTATAGAAGAAGTTGATCAGAACGATCTTGCCCTTCAATACGTCATCGTAAAACCGTAACGTCCGCCCGTCCTGGGTCTTTACCTCGACGTTGGTAAACCACGCGGCGCCGTCCTGATGAAGTTCCTGCGCCTTGCCTGACGCCGCAAGCGCAAAGGGCGCGAGAGCGGTCGCAGCAGCGCTGACGAAAAACTTTCGCCTGTCCATGAATCCGGTTCCTTCAAATACCTGATTGGTGTGGCGCCCGCCCCGAGGTCGGGGCGGGCGCCAGCCAAGTGCCGGGTTATACGATGTCCCAGCGGACCATCATCGCGTGGTCTTCATGCACCACGTTGTGGCAGTGCATCACGTAGCGGTCATAGTATGGCTTGCCCGTGTGGCCCATGTCGCGGAAGCGCATGAAGATCTTCACTTCCTCGCTGGTGTTGAGCTCGATCACGTCCTTGCGGCCGTAATCGACGCTGGCGTTGTTCTGAACGTTCGGCTTCACCTGCACACCGTTGCGGCTGAGCGTACGATGCTCTTC
Organism: Acetobacteraceae bacterium; assembly: GCA_035569235.1. Classification (GTDB taxonomy): domain Bacteria; phylum Pseudomonadota; class Alphaproteobacteria; order Acetobacterales; family Acetobacteraceae; genus JAMXLO01. The sequence goes on from DATMND010000446.1 coordinate 3,600, forward strand.
GAAGTGAATGTGGATCGGGTGACGCCACGAGCCGCCCGGATTCTGGATGATCCAGACCTCTTCCGATCCCTGCGGGATGGCGGCGCTGACCACGTTCTCGTCGAAGAACTTGCCGTTGACCATCCAGCCGCCACTGCCGCGCTCGAAGCGCCAGCTGCGGGTGTTGGCCTTGGCAGCACGTGCCAGCAAGGCGTTGAAGTCAGGATCCGGCAGGGGACGCATCAGCAGCGGCCCGGCCGCGGGATCGACGCTGTGGTCGGGCGCCACGCTGCCGATGTTGATCTGCACGAGCGGTGTCCCCGGGGTGAGAACGTTCCCGGTCGGCCCGCGCGCGTTGACCTGCTCCAGCCGGTTGACGAGATAGAGGCGTTGCACAGCGACCTTGTTGAAGTCGATGATGATATCGACCCGCTCGGCCACGGCGACACGCACGCTGCTCACCTGGATCGCCTGTTGCAGCAGGTTGCCGTCAGTGGAGATCTGCCAGAATGGGATGTACTTGGCGCCGTCGTAGAACGCGAACTCCCACCAACGCGACGGACCCGGAGCATAGAACCGGAAGCGATAGCGGCGCTTGTCGACCGCCAAGGTGGGCTGGATCGCGCCATTCGCACAGAACCGGTCGCCGAGGATGCCGTCCAGGTCGAACAGATCGAACACCTGCTGGCAGTTCTGGTCGAACACGAAGTCGTTGAAGAAGATCGGCACGTCGTAGTCGCCGCTCGGCAGGCGCAGGCCGGTGGTCTCGTCGCCGGTGTCCTTGTCGTCGAACAGGTTATAGCAGCCGAACATGCCATGATAGACGTTCTGGGCGGTGAAATCGAGATGGTGATCGTGGTACCACAGCGAGCTCATGGCTTCGCTCGGGTCGCCGACCAGGTCGCCCAGGGCAGTGTAGCCGGCCTTGACGTTCGGATAGTGCTGGTCCTTGAACCCGTTCGGGTTGACCGGGTTGGGGCTGTTGATCGAGTTGAAGAAGTTGACCGGGTTGCCGTCGCTTTCCGACGGGGTATGGCCGTTGTGCAGGTGCGTCGTCATCTCCGTAATGCCAAACGGCTGCGGCTTGGTGATCGACGGAAGCTGGTTATAGAACCGGACCATGGCCGGCTCGCCATAATTGACTCTGAAGAGCGGGCCGGGAACCAGTCCGTCGAAGCCCCAGACGGTGGTGGGCGTATAGGTGGGGTGCAGCTTGACCTGAACCTCTTTCATTTCCAGCTGGTAGAACTTCGTCTTCGATGCGGCAATGTTGAACCCTGTGTACGAGCCGTTCGTCGTCCCGAACGTGTCGTTGAACTTCGTGGGATCGGAATCATCGACGTTGAAGAACTGATGTTTGACCCGGTTGGTGGCCCCATCGACCGGCGTCGTGCCGTCGGGCGGGCCGAATTGCATCGTGTTGGGATCAATCGCCTGCTTCACCGTCAGGCGCGGCATCGGCTGCGCCCACGGAGCGGCCGGCGGGCTCGGAGGACCAACGACGCCGGGCGTGGTAAGGGGGGTAAGGCCAGCAGCACCAGCGTCAGGGGGGCCTGGAGCGGCGAACGCCCGAGCACTTAGGCCCGCCTTCACAATCAGGCTCCCGCCCGCGGTCAGCAAGCCCAGGCGTACCATCTCCCGCCGGTTTAACTTGGCCTTTACGATTTCCTGACGATTTCGCTGAGCTGTCAGCGCCAATTTGTCTTTCCAGCTCGTCATCGTGTACTCCTATTGGTGAAATGGGCAACTAATATCGCAACGCGCAAGAGTGCGAGTCGGCAACATTATAGACTGAGGTTATGCCAATACTGCCGCGGTGCAGACAGCACCTGCCCGCGGGGGTAATGGCTTGTACGTCTCCAGGCGGACGTGCAACGCACATGATATTGCAAACCCGAGATTGCAACCACTGTGTTATGATATTCATCAAGGTTGGTCCGGAAGCCACTGTGCCATTCGATTGCTGGGCGGTCGGTTCCGGAAAACGACATGATGCGGCAGCGCATTGCGCGGCCTTACGGCCCGACTGCCGCACCTGCCAATATCCAGCCGAGATGACGAGACGGCGCTTGGCTGAACCGAGAAACACCATCCGGAGTACCTGACGGAGCGAACGACACCATCATGCCGACGAAGCTCGGCATGCACGGCTTTCCCCGCTGCGATCAGCAAACTTTTTGGATGGTGGATCTTCGCCCGCCATGACGGAGAAGGCCAAGCCGAAGCGTCCAGCTTATCGGCTGTTGGTATTATTAATCAGACAAAAAGTCACGACACGCAATTTCACGGCCGAGATCACGTGTGACGGTGCGGTTCATTGCACGATGTCGTGTATGTCGTCAAGGAATAATAATCTTTCGTTTTCGATTAGGCTTTACTTCCCGTCACAATGAACCCGCCACACCCTCAACCGCCACCGCGATGCTGAACAGCCGCGCATCGCCCATGGTTTCCCGCATCAGCATCAGTCCGACCGGCGGCTCGCCACCGCCGTGGCACGACAAGCTGATCGAACAGCGATCGAGGAAATTGCCGATCGCGGTGTTGCGCAGGATGTGCATGTTGATCCGGTTGTATTCGCGTTCGTCATCGAGTTCAGCAATGCGCGGCGGCACGATCGGCACAGTCGGCATGATCAGCGCATCGAACTCACATGTGCTCGCATCAAAATTCGCGATGATCTGCCGGCGGGCGTTGACCACATCGATGTAGTCGACGGCACTCATGCGCTCGCCGCGTTCGATGCGCATACGGATGCGGGGATCGTAGAGCGAGCCTTTCTGCGCCAGCAGGGGCCGATGCCACGCATAGGCCTCGGATGCAGCGAAACCGCCCTTGGTATTTGCCAGCCCGATCGCATCCAATTCGGCGAACCGTCTCCGCACAATGCGCGCACCGGCGCGGGACAGCACGCTCAGGGCGCGTTCAAATGCGGCGCCCACCGTCGCGTCCAGTCCATCGAGCACGACGTTCTCCGGAACGGCAAGGCGCAAACCTGAAAGCTCCGCCGGAACCGGCGGCGACGGCGTCTCGCCCGCCAGCACCGCATCGATCGCCGCACAGCATCCGACGCTTGGCGCCAGCGGTCCGATCGAATCAAGACTTGGCGCCAGCGGCAGCACGCCGGTGATCGGCACGCGGCGTGCCGTCGGCTTGTAACCGACGATGCCGCAGAATGCCGCCGGAATGCGGCAGGATCCGCCGGTGTCGGTGCCCAACCCTGCCACCGCCATACCGTCGGATACCGAGATGGCGGTGCCCGACGAACTGCCGCCGGGGATGCGACCCGCCGCGCGATCCCAGGGCGCACGCGGCGTGCCGTAATGCGGGTTGATGCCGAGACCGGAGAAGGCGAACTCCGTCATGTTGGTGCGGCCCAATGGCACGAAGCCGGCGGCCAGCATCCGCTGCACCACGGTCGCGTGGGAGGCCGCCGGTGGCGCATCGGCGAGGGCGCGCGAGCCCGCCGGCGTCGGCTCGCCGGCGATGTCGAACAGGTCCTTCAGGCTGATCGGAATGCCGGCATGGCGGCTGGGCTCGCGGCCCGCGCGGCGCAGCGCGTCCATCGCGTCCGCCATCGCGCGCGCCTGATCGGCATGAACCTTGATGAATGCGCGGGCGCCTTCGCCGTTCGGATCGGCGATGCGCGCCAGGCATTGCTCCACCAATGCGCGACTGGTGGTGCGTCCATCGGCCAGGGCTTGGGCGTGCTGCTCGATCGTGCGCATGATACGGCCTCTCGATTTGGATGGGAGGATGCACAATGAGCGACCGACCGGCAAAGCCTGTGCTGCTCACCGGCGCGTCCGGCGCGCTTGGCCGCGTGTTGACGAAGTCGCTGTCGGCCGAGGGCTGGGCGCTGCGGCTGACCGACATCGCGCCGTTCCCCGACGCCGTTCCGGCGGGCGCCAGTTTCACAAAGGCCGATCTCAACGACGGCGTGACGATTCTCCGCCTTGCGGAAGGCTGCGGCGCGATCGTGCATCTGGGCGGCGTGTCGGTCGAGCGACCGTTCGAGGAAGTGCTGGGCCCCAATATCCGCGGCCTGCACCACATCTACGAGGCGGCACGGCGCGAGAAGGCCCGGGTGATCTTCGCCTCGTCCAATCATTCAATCGGGTTCCACGAGCGGACCGAGACGATTAGTGCAGATACGCAGTTCCTGCCTGATGGATTCTATGGTCTGTCGAAGGCGTATGGCGAACTGATGGGACGGCTCTATTGGTACAAGCACGGCGTGGAGAGTGTGTTCGTGCGCATCGGCTCGTGTTTCCCCGAGCCCACCAATGCGCGCATGCTGGCCAGCTGGCTGTCCTATCCGGATCTTTCCCGGCTGGTGGTGCGCTGTGTGTTGGCCGACAAGGTCGGCTGCAGCGTGATCTGGGGCGCTTCCGACAACCAGCGCATGACGTGGTGGAAGGACGACGCGCGCGGCACGGTCGGATGGCAGCCGAGCGACAGCGCCGATCCGTTTGCCGGTCAGCTCGGGGGAACAGTCAGCGGCGATCCGGTGGAGGAGCGCTACATGGGTGGAGCGTTCTGTTCGCTCGACTATTCGCGTGGTGCGCCGGCGCCGCAGAAGCTGTTTGAATGAGGGAGCATCGCGATGCCTGAAGGCCGCCTGTATATCGGCAACCGCCGCTATTCGTCCTGGTCGATGCGCGGCTGGCTCGCGGTGCGGCTTGCCGGGCTCGACGTCGAGGAGGTGCTGATCCATTTCGAGCGGCCTGGTCCGACCGGGGCGATCGGCAGACTGTCGCCCAACGGCCTGGTGCCGTATCTGGAGCATCGCGGCGCGCGCGTCTGGGAGTCGCTCGCAGTGTGCGAATACTGCGCCGAGATCGCGCCCTCGCTTTGGCCCGCGGATCGCATCGCCCGTGCGCATGCGCGCGCCATCAGCGCGGAGATGCACGCCGGGTTCGGCGGGCTGCGGCAGGCGATGTGGATGAACCTCGGGCGCGATTTCTCCGGACTTGGCCGCACGCCGGACGCGCTCGCCGATATTTCCCGGATCGAGGCGATGTGGGCCGAGACGCGCCAACGGTTCGGTGCCGGCGGCGCGTTCCTGTTCGGCGCCGACTTCACCGCCGCGGATGCGATGTATGCACCTGTAGTAACGCGCTTCCTCACCTGGCGGCCCGAGATCAGTGCCGGGACGCGCAGCTACTGCGACGCGGTGCGCGGCCACCCCCTGGTGAGCGCCTGGTACGACGGCGCCGCCGCCGAACCGGCGGAGTGGTTGCTGCCGGACTACGAAAACGCAGGATGAGCACTGCGGCGCTGGTCGAAGCGCCCCCATCTGCCTGCGTCAACACCCGGTCTGGCCTCGCGTCCGCTTCCCGCGTAAAAGCCGGCGCGGAGCCGGCGCTCGGGCGCGGCCGAGACGAGGGCCAAGTTGGGACGCATTCCTGCCGCCGCCGCGCTGCTGCTGCTTGCCGGCTGCACCGTCGGGCCAAACTTCGAGACGCCCGAATGGCTGTCGCCCGCGTCCTGGTTCGCCAAGAAAGCCGAGTCGATCCAGCGCACGCCAAGCCTACCGGTCGCGGAGCCGATCGACCCCGACTGGTGGAGCCTGTTCAAGGATCCTCAGCTCACTGCGCTGGAGCGGCGCGTTGCCGGCGAGAACCTGGACGTGCAGGCGGCCACGGTCAGGCTCGCCGAGTCCCGCGCGCAGCTTGGTGTCGTCGGCGCGGCGCAGTTTCCCACTTTCAACGCCAATGGTTCCTACACGCGGCAGAAGGCGAGCAACCTTGGGGTATTCTCCAACGCGCCGAATGCGCTCGGGGCCAACGGCGCGTCGGGCAGCACCACGGGCGGTGTAAGCAGCAGCGTACTCAATGCATTCGACGTCTACCAGGTGGGTTTCGACGCCTCCTGGGAGGTCGATCTGTGGGGCCGGGTGCGCCGTTCGGTCGAATCGTCGACCGCGTCAGTCGAGGCATCGGCTGAGGCCAGGCGCGACACCCTGATCTCCAATCTTGCCGAGCTTGCGCGCGACTACATCCAGTTGCGCGGCATCCAGTTGCAGCTGCAGATCGCGCGGGACAACGCCAAGACCGCGCAGCAGAGCCTGCAGCTCACGCAGCAGCGCGCGTCCGGCGGGGTGACCACCGATCTCGACGTAGCGAACGCCGCCGCCCAGTTGCGCACCACCGAGGCGCAGATACCAGCGCTCGAGCAGCAGGAATCCGAGTTCATCAACGCCATCAGCCTGCTGCTCGGCCTGCCGCCGAACGCGCTGCAGGCAGAGCTGATTACGCCGAAGCCGGTGCCGCCGATACCGCCGCGCATCCCGGTGGGTGTGCCGTCGGAACTGGCACGCCGGCGGCCCGACATCCGCCAGGCCGAGGCGCTGCTGCACGCAACGACCGCGGACATCGGCGTTGCGGTGGCGAACTTTTATCCGTCGGTGACGCTGACCGGCAGTGTCGGTCTGCAGTCGCTCCAGCCGTGGCAGATGTTCAACCTGAACGCGCGCAACTACGCCGTCGGCCCTGGCATCACCATCCCGATCTTCGAGGGCGGCCAGCTCACGGCAACGCTCGATCTGCGCAAGGCGCAGCAGCAGGAAGCGGCGATCAACTACCAGAAGACCGTGCTTGGCGCCTGGCACGAGGTGGACAACGCCCTGACCGCCTATCGGACCGAGCAGACGCGGCGCGATCGGCTTGCGGAGGCGGTGGCGGAGAATCAGCGTGCCCTGTCGTTGGCGCAGAGCCGCTACCAGGAGGGGGTGGCCGACTTCCTTCAGGTGCTGACGGCGCAGCAGAACCTGCTGTCCACCCAGCAGCAGCTTGCCCTGGCCACGACCAACGTCTCGGCCAACCTCGTCGCAGTGTACAAGGCACTGGGCGGCGGCTGGGAGACACAGATGCCGCGAACGAACGACAACCTGACGCCGCTCGGCGCGCCGTCGCTGTAGGCCCCGTTAACGCGATCGTATGTCGCACCCGCCATGGCTCCGTGTGCACTCAGCGAGCGCGGCGACCAAATCATGGCCGCGTGCGGATTCGGACGTTGCGGTCAGTCGCACCCTCGGACTGGACCTGTCGCTCAATGGATCGCGGCAAGCCTGAGCCCGTTCTCAACGGCCGTTTGCACCGCTTCTTCGATAGTGTCGAACGCCACCAGGGAGGCCCCGTCGGCGCCATGGAGCATGAAGGCCAACTCGCCATCATGGATGCCGGACTTCAGATACACAACCTGGCGTGTGCCGAGATGCAGCAGCTGCTCGGCGGTCATCTGGCGCATCGCTGCGGTCGTGCACCCTCCGGCGTCGATGCATATCATGACCGGTTCACCGGTGTTGCGTATTCATGGCCTTTCCGCGGACTTTGTTGCGGCGAGGCTTCTGCGAACTGCTCTGTGCAGCATTGCAACTTCACCGCTGTCGGTTCCTGACGGAACATGACATCAAACCAGTTAAGCAGCTCCGGAGAAGCGGTACGACAAGGTGAGAGATCGCTTAGCGAGAGACTCTGGCGCATGGCCTTACCCGATCAGGTTGGCCATTTTGGCGGTTGTGATTCAGTTCGCTATCGAAGCTGATCAAATGCTCTCTTACGCCCTAGCACTGAATAAAGTGATAAGGCCTGCAATGAATGAGCTGCGGCATCGGCATGCCGAGATCGCGGGCAGGACTTCCTGAGCCCACCACCTGCGGCCCCGGAGGGAGCGGTATCGGGAATGGACATACATTTCGCATGCCATCACTCGACAGCCTGACACCGCTCGGCGCACCGTCTCTGTAGGCCTCCGTTAACGCGATCGTAGGTCGCATTCGTCATGGTCGGCCGCCATGGACGGATGGCCTGTTCGTTCGACATACCTGCGTCGCGTCGCGGCCATCGTCGTTGGCTGCGCCGTTGCGTACGGTGGTGTGCGCGCGGAGCTTCTGACATCGTATTTCCCCGCCGGCGTGCCAGGTTACGGCACCGCGCCTGGCGTTACGGTCGCCTCGCGGGAGCGGCCGGATTTCGATCCGCTCGGCACACGCATCGGCGACTTCATCGTCCGTCCTCAAATCGAGGAAGGGCTGGGCTACGACGACAACGTGTTCGGCAGTAGCGGAAATCGGCTCGGCAGCTGGATTCTCGGCACGCATCCGTCGCTGCTGGTGAACTCCGACTGGTCGCGCGACAGCATCGGCGGCTACATCGGCGCCGACGACCTGCGCTACCTCGATCAACCGCAACAGAGCCGCACCGACTGGACGGCGTCGTTGGGCGGGACGCTGGCGGTCGGCCGCGATCAGCTCACGCTGGCTGTCGCGCATCTCGGCCTGCATCAGGATCGCACTGAACTCGACGCCCTGCCGACGGATGAACCCGTCGCGTATCAGGTGGACGATGTGCGCGCGGGCTACACGTTCGCACTGAATCGCATCTCGATCACGCCAGGCATCGAGTTCTCAACCTTTCGTTACGATAGTACGACGATACTCGGGATGCCGACGCCGCAGGCATATCGGGACCGGAACGTGCTGCAGGGAATGGTCACCACGCGCTATGAGCTGACACCGCAGCGCAACCTGCTGGTGGTGATCCGGGCTTTGGGCTCGGATTACGTCGCACCGCAACCCGGACAGCCGACGCGCAACTCCACCGGGTATCAGGCACTGGTCGGATTTGGCGACGATTCGGATGCGGTATGGCGCTATCGCGTGCTGGTCGGCTGGGAGGTGCGCGATTTCGCCGCCAGCCAGTTCGGGTCGCACCAGGCGCCGGTGGCTGAGGGCGAGCTGATCTGGAACCCGAGCGGTCTTACGACGATTGCCGCCACGCTGACGCGCAGCATCGAGGATGCGGCACAGGAAGATGTCGCCGGTTATACCTACACGAGCGCCCGGCTGATGCTGGATCATGAATATCGGCGCGATGTGCTGCTGCGGCTGTCCGCTGGCGTGCAGCACGCCGACTTCCTGCAGGGCGGCGGACAGGCGGACGGGTTCACGGCCGGCGCGGGGGTGACCTGGCTGCTGAACCGCCATATGCGGCTGTCGGCCGACTACGGCTTCACCGATCAGAGGAGCACCAGCAATCCGACGCTGCCGACCGCGGGCAGCTACACGCGCAGTATTGGTCTGCTGACGCTGCGGTTCGCGCTGTGATCCCCACCGTAAGGCTGCTGGGCCTGGAGTTCGCCGATCTAGATGCGGCGGCCGCGGCGGACTGGCTGGCGCAGCGCCCCGCCTCGGCGCCATTCGGCTACGTGACGACGCCGAATGCCGACCATCTGGTGCGGCTGAACCGGCAACGCGATCTTGCACCACTCTATCGCGACTCCTTGCTGCGGCTACTGGACTCGCGCGTGATCGCACGCGTGGCGCGGCTGGCCGGCCTACCGGTGCCGCGCGTTGCGCCCGGCAGCAATCTGTCCGAGTTGCTGTTGACCCGTCATGTCGCTGCTGATGAACGGATCACGATCATTGGTCTGCGGCCGGAATGGCTGCCGGCGCTGGTTGCGCGCTGCGGCATCGCGCCGCCCGCACACTACAATCCGCCGATGGGCTTCGCGAGCGATCGCGGCTTGCTGCGCACGGCCGTCGACTTCGTGCTGATGCATCCGGCGCGCTTCGTCTTCCTGGCCGTGGGTTCGCCGCGGCAGGAAATGCTGGCTGCTGCGATTGTATCGACCCGGCGGGCGACCGGCATTGGCCTGTGCATCGGCGCCAGCCTCGAGTTCCTGGCCGGCGCGGCACAGCGCGCTCCGTCATGGGTTCAGCACGCCGGGCTCGAGTGGCTGTATCGGCTCGGCAAGGAGCCGCGGCGGCTGGCGCGACGCTATCTGCGCGACTGTCCGGCCGTGTTTCCGATGCTGCTGCACGAACGTATGCAGCGTTCGCGGATGGGTTCCGTCGCCGGACTGGAAGGGCTTGGCCATTCGACGGGCTGAGGTAGGCCGGGCGTTGTTCAGAAGCTGACATGACCGAAGCCTGCGCGCAGGGCGAGATACAGCAGGCCGCCCACCAGGAAGCCGACCAGCGTCCCGTTGATCCGCACGTATTGCAGGTCCTTGCCGATCCGAAGCTCCAGGCGCTCGACGATGGTCTCCGTGTCCCAGCCGGCGACCACCTGAGCGATGAAATCCGCCAGCCGGGCCTGTGCCGCCGGCAGCAGGCTGAGGACGACCGCTTCCACCCCCGCATGCACGCGGTCCCGCGCCGCCGGATCCGCCTCCAGCATCGCGCCGAGATTGGCCAGCGCGCCCTCGATGAAGGCCACGGTTCGCCCGGACGGGCGGCCCGCGTCAGCTTCCAACGCCATGCGCAGCCGCGCCCAGATGTCCCACATCCAGGCCTGCACCGTCTCGTGCGCCACCATCCGGCGGATCGCCGCACCGACTTCGGCGGCGCGTGAGGGGTCTTCCTCCAGGCGGGCGATCTCGCGGCGCACCCATTCGTCGAACGCAGCGCGCAGTTCCGAGCCGTCCGGGCTCATCTTGTCCAGTTCGGCATTCACCATCCCTAGCACCCGCCGGGCGATCGACGCCCCGAGCGCCCAGCCGACCAGCCGGCCGCCCTGCTCGCGCACCCGCTCCTCGATCGCGATTCGGAGCGTTTCCTCCTTGCTGGCCATCAGCGTCTTGAACTGACCGAGCACGAAGCCGAACACCTCCTGGTGGCGGCCGCCTTCCACCAGGCCGCGCATCGCGCTGGCCACCACCCGTCCGGCGCCGGCACCGCCCAGGATGCGCGGGGCGAGGCGCGACAACAGGCGCCGTGCCCGGCCGTCCTCGATGGTCGCGAGCAGCCGAGGCAGCATGCCGGCCAGGGCAACTGAGGCTGGTCGCGCGGATGCGGGGTCTGCGAGGAAACGGTGGAAGATACCCGGCAGGTCGAGCCTCGCCAGCACGCCCGCGACCTCCTGGCCGGTGAACACGTGGGTGGCGACGAAGCGCCCGAGCGCGGCGCCGAGGCGCTCCTTCTGGTGCGGGATGATCGCCGTGTGCGGGATCGGGATGCCGAGCGGATGGCGGAACAGCGCCGTCACCGCGAACCAGTCGGCGATGCCGCCGACGAAGCCGGCCTTGGCGGCGGCCTGGAGAAGGTCGCTCGCCCATCCTTCGGGCAGCGCGTAGCTGCCGAGCGTCAGCGCCGCCATCAGGACCAGTAGCGAGGTGGCGAAGGTCCGGTGGCGGTGCAGGGCGCGCCGGGCTTCGATGTCGGGGTCCGGAGCGGTCATGCGGAACTGACGCCTGCGGGGGGTTCGGCGTCTCGCGAGCGTCTCACTGCCCGCTGCATGGGACGGTGTCGCGCCCGGTGAGCGCCAGCGGGAAAGCGGTGAGGGAGGATGATTGGCACCACGGGCGCGCACAGATGCACAGGGATGGAGCGTGTGCAATCAGGGGCGTGGACTGTCACATCGCCTCTCCCGCGCGGCGGGGGAGGGTAGGGAGGGGGCCCTTCCCCGGACGTCAGTCCACGGGAGCCGCGTCGAGCGCGCGCAGGTGAGGGGTGCTGCCGGTGACGATGGCGTGCACCAACTCGGGGGGCGGCGGCCCGAAGTCGGGCCTGTCCGGCAGACCGCCCAGCGAGCGGATCAGCGCGGCGCGCCGCGGATAGATGATCGCATACTGCTCGGCCTCGGCGACGGGGTCGGGCTGCGGCACCTGTTCCTCGTCCGGCGATGGCGCTTCTGGTGGTGGCGGTTCCGCCATTGCCGCGGGCGGGGCGCGGCCCAGTGCCTGCGCCATCAGCCCGATGGCGCAGTATTCGGTCCAGGCGGCGCGGTCAGTGGCGGCGTTGTCCGCCTCGCGCTTCCGGCGTTCCGCCTGGACGCGCAGCAGCAGCGACCGTGTGGCCCGCGCCTGGCGCATCATGCTGGCCGAATGGGCAGTGCATTTCAGGATGAAGTTGGGATCGCCGTGGTACTTGCGGACCAGGCGTAGGCATTCCATGGCCTGTGCGTTGGCCGCGACATACGTCGCAGCGAGGTTGGCCTCGTCGGCACCGGCGGGCAGCAGCGCGGCGACCTGTGCCATGGCGGCATTGTCGCGGCGGACGAGGTCCTCGGGGGAGTCGGTGATGGGCGGCGGGAGCGAGCCGCGCAGGGTGTGGATGACCTGGTAGTAGGTATCCCTGGGGAGCTGGAGGGTGAGGTCGAGGGGCTCGGGTCCGGGGCAGGGGTCCATGGCGGGAGTATGGTGTTAGTATAGATAGTAGTCAAGAGTTAGACGTAATATCTCAGCGAACGATGATCATCGGCCGGGCTGACTCGCGGATCGCCGTCATCGCGGCGAAGCCTGTCCGGGCACACGATCCTGAACGGCCCAAAAGCATGGCGGTGGTGGAACTGCGCTATCGTGAGTTGGAGATCTGCCGTCCGGCGCAGGAACGTGACCGCAGCCTGCCGCCCACCGTGCGTCTGGGCTGCTCGACGTCTAAAATGAGTGCGTTGTCGTATTGGACGAAGCGGTCGCTGCCAGTCGGAGAAGAAAGGACGTCGCTTCGTGCGTGATAGTGATGTCCAGGTGGAAGTTCTCCAGCCACACCACGAGGATGATACCGGAGTTAATAAGTTGGCGGCGGTAAGTTTGGCTCTGGTGATCCTTTTCCGTTGCCTTCACTGGCTTGGAAGATATTAAAGATCGGACCACGTGTATCAGCAGCCCGCTCTAATATGAGCGGGCTGCCATCTTGATCTCAGTTGTCGAAGTGGCCTTTGTTTTGGTGACCGCCTTGATGCGGCTTGCGGACGCCGGAAGGCAGATGGTTCTGCGCCGGTAGAGTATGAGCCGTCAGCGGCTTCTTGTGTTCCGCCGTGAAAGTGGGCGACGGACCATCGGGCACGGTAATGATGGTTCTGATGGCCTTGTTGTCGTCCTCGCCGTTCACGGTAGCCAACTGATTGCTGTTGCCGTGATGGTGAGCCTTTGATGTTGGCGTACCATCGGCAGCCGTACTGCCAGTTGCAGTCGTACCGGGGGCTGGTGTCGTTCCTGCACTACTCAAGCCGCCAGTTGGACCAGCGCCGGTACCGCCAGTTTCGCCTGTTGGATCAGCAGCGGTGCCAGCCGAGGGGGTAGTGGCAACTGCCACGAGAGTTGGTTGTGGCCCCATGTCTTCACATAGCGGCATCTTTGTCACGACTTCCTGCGATGACAAGCCGATTGCCGAGGGATCGCTGTAGATCATCAATGCCTTCTGATCTTCGGCGATTCCCAGACCGGTCACGATTGATAGGCCGGTGACCAAGGTGCGGAACTTGTAATCCGTGAGGTTCGAGATCGGGTCCTGGGTGACATAGAACTGCATGATGGTGCCACCGATTGGGCCGGTGTACATGTAGTTGCCATGAGTAATCAACGCATTCGGCTCGGTAATGAGCGCCGAATCAAACGCTGAATTCGGTTGTGCCTGACCGCAACCAAAGGAAAAGAACAATGGATTGGCAAAAGCATCAGACAACGAGGCTGCGCCAGCACCTTGCCATAGACAATTTGGCCATGACGAGGCAAACGGTCCACCAGGTTGGCTGTTGAAGCTCATTACCACACGCCGACCGCCGAAATATGGTTGCAGATCAGGACCGAAATCCGTTGTGAGATTGGCCGGCATATTGTTGCTGCCAGCCTGCATGCACGACACCATGTTGGTCGGCGGCACGAAGAAGTTCGGGTTGATTGGCGTGCTTGGATCACCCGGATCACCCATCGGATTGAAGCAGGCGTAGATGGCCTGCAACCGTTGTGTCGATGTGAAGATCACGAACATTCCGTCAGAACTGACGGCTGCGTTGGTGAGCAGCGACCCTTCCGGAATTGCGCTGTAGTAATCGGTGATGCCGACCGTCTTTCCGGCATCGCCACCTTTCACCGGATTGGTGACATTCGCCAAGCTAACTCGGAATCCGCCACCCTGCTTGCCAGCGACAAACATGAACGATGTCGTAGTCTGTGGCGTCGTTTTGACGCCATGCGATATCGAACAACCGAGTTGATTGAAGTAGGTGTTGTCTGGATTGGGTGTCGTCGCCGTGCTCAGCAATGTCGGATCGCAGGTTGGCGTGATCGCACTGCTCTGAAACGGAATATCGCCGAGATTGGTAACAGTGCCATTCCTGATGATCGGCAAGATGATGCAATCGGTCGGCGTGTTGGGCGGGATCGTCCAACCAGTCGCCACGCGACCCTTGGTGCCGGTATCGGTCACCTTACAGGTGGTCGATCCCTGATCGAACACCCAGTTGTGTCCGCCACCAGTCAGCGGTTGTGCTGGGTCATTGTGTTCGTACACAGAGTTGTCGGCGATGAACACCGATCCCGTGGTCCCGGTGAATACATTGGGCGACCAGTTTGCCGCCATCGGTAGCTGCTTTTGCCCGATCACAAAGCCGCCCGACGGAACTTTCGTGCCGTCAACGCAGGTAGCCCATGCCATATTCTGCGAAATCAACGCAAATGCTGCGGTGCTTGCCAGCAGCCGACGACGCCAAGTGGATGTCATGCCTTCATTCCCTCTACGTGATCATGGCGATATCGTATTACTCCTATTGTGAAGTCAACAATAAGTGAGCGGACGGAATAAAATGTGAAAGGCAATCATCGCATCGCCACAAGCGATGGGACGTGTCTCTCAGTCGTATACTAGACTCGATGTCGAAATATTCGCGCGCTTGGATTCTTTAAGACGAATTGCGAGGCGGCTTGCGCCGGTGGAATGCCGCCTTCGGGGATCAGGCCGATCCGATATAGGATGCGATCACCAGGGCCGGCTTCACCGTCTCCTGGTCGAGATCACGACGCGTCGCGGTCGGCGGGTTAGAATGACTCGATTATTACGCTTTGGATCCTTAGTGCCGGCGACGCAAACCGATCCGGTTCGGCAACGGTTCTGAACCTTGATGGACGACGTGCAAGTTCGAGATACCAATACCGGACGCAATCCAGCAGCCCCGGGTCGACACGTCGCTCCGCACCCGTCACCCGCCGAGCACCCCCTGCGCCTCGACATACAGCGCATACACCGACTGGCTCGCCGCCATGAACAGCCGGTTCCGCTTCGCCCCGCCGAAGCAGACATTGGCGCAGCGCTCGGGCAGCAGTATGCGTCCGATCAGCTTGCCGTCGGGGGCGAACACCGCGACGCCATCTTCCTTGTCGCCGCCGGAGAACCCGCACCACACATTGCCCTCGGTGTCGCAGCGGATGCCATCGGCCCAGCCCGCCGTCGCGAAGAACACGCGCCCGTTCACCGCCCGCGTGCCGTCATCCACGATGTCATAGACATGCGTGGTCTTCGGCTCGGCCGGCGTATCCACCACATACAGCCGCTGCTCGTCGGGCGAGAACGCAAGCCCGTTCGGCCGAGCCATGTCGCCGATCGCGACGGTCATCTCGCCGGTGCGCCCGTCGATGCGGTATACGCGATACGGCAGCTCCGGTTCCGCCGTGTGCCCGAGGTAGTTGCCGCGGATGCCGGCGCCGTTGTCGCTGAACCAGATCGAGCCGTCGGATTTGACAACCACATCGTTCGGCCCGGTCAGCTTCTTGCCGTCGAACCGTTCCGCCAGCACGGTGATCGTGCCGTCATATTCGGTACGGGTCAGGCGCTGCGCATCCATCTCGCAGGTGATCAGCCGGCCCTGCCGGTCGCGCGTGTTGCCGTTGGCATAATTCGACGGCCGGCGGAACGTGCTGACCGCCC
>DATMND010000447.1:0-26037 GCA_035569235.1 Acetobacteraceae bacterium
TCCAACAGACGCGGATCGGCGTCGGCATCGGCCGACATCCTGGTCAGCAGGCTCTCCGCCTCGGCCAGAGCTTCCTCCGCACGCTCCAGCGCGGCGAGGGCAGGCGCCGCCGGATTGAGAGCGTCAGGCTGGTTCGGCGCGGCCAATCGCTGCAATGCGCGCGACGCGGCACGCAACGACGCGGCCGGCCCGGAACTGCGCCGATCGCGCGGAGCAAGCTCGGACAGTGCCGCCGCGATCGCTTCGGCGCGCCGCTCGCCCTGCTGCAACCGCTGGCGCTCGTTGGCCAGACGATCCTCCTCGCCATCCTGAGGCGCGAGACCGGCCAGTTCCTCCACCGCGTGACGCAGCCACGCCTCATCGCGCTCGGCCTCGGCGATCGCCTCGCGCGCAGCCTGCAACGCCGCAAGTGCGCTGCGCCAGTCGCGCCAGGATGCCGCGGTCGCATCGCGCAGCGGCCGAGGCGCGCCGAACGCATCGAGCATGGCGACGTGGCTGGCCGGATCAGCCAGGCCGATCTGCTCGTGCTGGCCTTGCACTTCCACCAGCAGCGCCCCAGCGCGCCGCAGCAACGCAACACCGACCGGCTGGTCGTTGATGAAAGCGCGTGACCGCCCGTCCTTCGTCAGCACACGGCGGAGCACGACCTCGTCTTCCGCATCCAGCCCCTGTTCCGCCAGAAGAACGCCGATCGGATGCCCCGCCGGGGGCGCAAAGGACGCGCTGACACTGGCCTGTTCGGCGCCCGGACGCACCAACCCAGCCTCCGCACGGGCTCCCAACGCAAGACCGAGACTGTCGAGCAGGATCGACTTCCCCGCGCCGGTCTCTCCGGTGAGCACGGTCAGCCCAGAGCCGAACGACACATCCAATCGTTCGATCAGCACCACGTCGCGGATGGAAAGGGCGCTAAGCATCCCGCGGCACCGGAAGCCGCATTTCGATCAGAAGATCGAATTCCAGGCGCGGGCGAAGAAGCCACGATCGTCCGGCGGGCGCTGCGGACCCGCCTGCTGCACCAGCCCATCATCGAACAGGTTGTTGTAACTGTCCTCGTACCACTGGCTGCCGGGATAGTTGTACCCCAGCACCGAGGCCGTCTTCTTCGCCTGATCGCGCAGGCCGAGGATCAGATAGATCTCCGTCAGCCGGTGCAGGGCCTCGGGCACGTGGTTGGTGGTCTGGTAGTCGTCCACCACACGCTGGAACCGCCCGATAGCCGCTTCGTAAAGGTGCTGGCCTTCGTACCATCGGCCGATCTCCATCTCCTTGCCGGCAAGGTGGTCGCGGCACAGATCGATCTTCAACCGGGCATCGCGGGCATAGGCACTGTCGGGAAAGCGGTTCACCACCTCCTGCAGCGCATTCATCGCCAGATCGGTGCCCCGCTGATCGCGCTGGATGTCGGCGATCTGCTCGTAGTACGAAAGCGCGCGCAGGTAATAGGCGTAGGCCACGTCGCGATGCGTCGGATGCAGCTGGATGAAGCGGTCCAGCGTGCCGATCGCATCGGTATAGTGGTTCTGCAGATATTGTGTGTAGCCCTGCATGAGCTGGGCATTCACCGCCCAGGTCGAATACGGATAGTTCTGCTCCACCAGGTTGAACTGATCGTTAGCCGATCCGAATCGCCGGGCATTCAGTGCATCGATGCCGTTGTTGTACAGGTCTTCGACCGGCGCCGGGGGCGCGGTGCTGTCCTTGGCCGCCTCCTCGTCCTTGGAACTGCCGCAGCCGGCAAGAACGGGGAGCAGTGCGGCAACGCACAGCGCGATGCGACGCAATGCACACGGGGACATCATGCGATTCGGTTCCATCGCGGCGTTTATATCATGCCAAACCGCGGTGCGAAGCGGCCAGACAGGCGGCAATGCGCCCATTCGGCCGGCGGAGCGCTCAGGCCGCCTCGGCCACAAGCGGTTCCATCGAGGTTTCCTGCCGCGCCGTTGCTTCGCTGAACAAGGCCCGCAACAGGCGGTTGTTCAACGCATGGCCGGAGCGATGCGCGATGAAGCGACCGGATATCTGTGCGCCGGCCAATGCGAGGTCGCCGACTGCGTCCAGCAGCTTGTGGCGGGCGAACTCGTCCGGCATGCGCAATCCGGCGGGGTTCAGCACACGCGCCTGATCGACCACCACCGCGTTGTCCAGGCTGCCTCCCCGGGCGAAGCCAGCGGCGCGCATCCGATCGATCTCCTGGACCAGCGTGAACGTGCGGGCACGCGCGAGTTCGCGGCGAAAGTTCTCGGGCGTGAGTTCCAGCGAGAGCGCCTGACGGCCAATCGCCGCCGCGCTGAAATCGATCGACATCGCCATATGCAAGTGAGTGCGGCCAGGCGACGCCGGTCGAAATTCAGCGAAGGCGTCGCCTTCGCTGACGTGGACTCGGCGATTGACGTGAATCACCGTCCGTGGCGCATCCTGTTCGACGCTTCCGGCGCAATCGAGCAAGAACTGATACGGCGCGGCCGAACCGTCGAGAATTGGCAGTTCCGGGCCATCGACCTCGACCATCGCGTTGTCGATCAGGCTACCGGCCAGCGCTGCCATCAGATGTTCGACGGTGCCGATCCGGGCGATCCCGTCATCGAGGCCCAGCACGGTGGCGAGCCTGGTGTCCACGACATGGTCGAATCGCGCCGGAATCTCGATCCCAAGATCTGTCCGACGAAAGACGATGCCGTGATCGGCCGGCGCCGGCCGCAAGGTCATGTTGACGCGCAGCCCGGAATGCAGGCCAACGCCGACACAGCCGATTGGCGCTTTCAGCGTCTGCTGGCGCCATGTGGCGAGCTCGGGGACCATGTTCAGTGGCGTTGCGTCCATGTGCCTCGTCTCGTTTTACTCGTTGCACCCCGAATCGGGGTGCACCGCAGCGGAACGTAGGCTAGTTGCCAGTCGCCGAGCTTGGCCAGTCAATGTTTGTTTCTGAGTGTTTCTCTATAAAGCGTTGATCCTACGGATTCTTATATCGGAAAGGGGCGGCCGGTTTCAGGACGACTGGCGCCGCAGGAAGGCAGGAATATCCAGTCCCGTCACTTCTTCCCCGGCGGTCTGCTGGACCACGGGCCGCGGCGGCTCGGGGCGCGGCTCGTGGACCACGGGCTCTGACCTGGCCTGCACCGGTCCGGGCGCCGCAACCACAGACGGCGCGCCCGAGGGCTGGTTCCTACGCCGGAATGCGCCGGTCACGGTGCTGAACAGGCTGGGCCGCATCGACTCCGCGACCGGCTGGCCCGGTGCCGCCGCCGAAACCGGACGCGGCGCATCAGTGAACAGGCCCGCCCCCGATGAAGCGGCGCGAGCCGCTGCCTGCTGCGCCGACGCTGGACCAACACCCAGGGCGGCCTGCAAGGATGTGGACATGGCCTGCAACGGCGTGACGGCAGCGGTGACGGCTTGCAGCGCCTCGGCCATGGAACCGCTCGCCGACAGCGCATCGTTTACCCCGACAGCCTGCGGCGCGGGATGGCGCAGTGCGTGGGCGTGGCTGCCGCCCCCGGCCGACATGGCCACAGACAGACCTGACCCCCCCGTCGCATGCATGGGCAGCGGGATCGGCGCGGGTGCCGGCATCGCCCCGCCGTTGACGGCGACGAGGCGCGGACGCTCTTTCTCCGCAGGGATCGGCGTATCGATGCCGGTGGCGACGACCGAGACGCGGATGCGGCCCTGCAGTTCAGGATCAATCGCGGAGCCAAAGATGATATTGGCCTCCTCGTCCACCTCCTCGCGGATGCGGTTCGCCGCCTGATCCACCTCGAACAGCGTCAGGTCGTCGCCGCCAGTGATGTTGATCAGCAGACCGCGCGCGCCGGACATCGAGGTGTCCTCCAGCAGCGGATTGCTGATCGCCGCCTCTGCTGCACGGATGGCGCGGTTGTCGCCGTCGGCTTCACCGGTGCCCATCATCGCCTTGCCCATCTCCGCCATCACCGTGCGGATATCGGCGAAGTCGAGGTTCACGAGGCCGGGCGCCATCATCAGGTCGGTGACGCCGCGCACGCCCATGTACAGCACCTGGTCCGCCATCTTGAACGCATCCTTCCAGGTGGTGCGCTCATTGGCCATGCGGAAGAGATTCTGGTTGGGTATCACGATCAGCGTGTCAACGAACTTCTGGAGCTCGTCGATGCCCTGATCGGCGCAGCGCGCACGACGCACGCCCTCGAAGCCGAATGGCTTGGTCACCACGCCGACGGTCAAAATATTGCGTTCGCGCGCCATGCGGGCGATCACCGGTCCCGCGCCGGTACCGGTGCCGCCGCCCATGCCGGCGGTGATGAACACCATGTGCGCACCGTCGAGGTGGCGATACAGTTCGTCCGCTGCCTCTTCCGCCGCGGCCTTGCCGATCTCGGGTTTTGCGCCTGCGCCGAGGCCCTGCGTGATATGCGGGCCGAGCTGGATGCGCCGGTCCGCGCGACTGTGCATGAGCTGCTGCGCATCGGTGTTCGCGACAACGAACTCCACACCCTGCAGGTTCGCCGCGATCATGTTGTCGACCGCGTTCGTGCCGCCGCCGCCAACACCGATCACGGTGATGCGCGGGCTGAAGTCGGTATGCGTGGTTTGTGGAATGGTCAGATTCAGGGTCATAGCGACTTCTCTCCCAGTCGTGCCGAACCAATGGACCGGCTGTTACGACAGTTGCCTCGATTCGTACCGCGCATCAGACGCGCTCCTTCAAAAAATTGACGATGCGCCGGACGAATCCCCTCGGCCGCTCAGCGTCCAGATCGACGTCGTGCATGATGCGTCCCTCGCCTGCCGCCCAGGCCAGCAGGCCGGCGGCGGTCGCGAAGGCGGGGCCCGATGCCGAATCGGGCAGGCCGCGCAACGCGATGGGGCGGCCCAGACGCACCTGCTTGCTGAGGATGCGGCCCGCCATCTCGCGCACGCCGCCGAGCTGACATGCGCCGCCGGTCAGCACAACACGCGTGCCGGCCGCGCGGGTAAGGCCGGAGCTGTCCAGCCGCTCCTTCACCATCTCGAACGTTTCTTCCAACCGCGGGCGGATGATGTTCACCACCATGCTGCGCGGCACCTTGGCGATCTGGTGCTCTTCCTCACCGACCAGCGGTATCGGCAGCATTTCCCGTTCATCGTCGGGGCTCGACTGGGCGTTGCCGTACAGCGTCTTCAGCCGCTCCGCATGCGCGACCGGCGTTGACAGCAGCCGGGCGAGATCGTTGGTGACGTGCACGCCACCGATCGGAAGCTGCGCGGTGTGCAGCAGTTGACCTTCGGCGAACACTGCCATGCCGGTGGTGCCGCCACCCATGTCGATGACGGTCGCGCCGAGTTCGCGCTCATCGGCGACCAGCGTCGCCAGGCCCGCGGCCATCGGCGCGGATACCAGTTCGCCGATATCGAGATCGCAGCGCGCGATGCAGGCGCCAAGCGAACGCAGCGCCGTCGTGGCGGCGTCGATGATATGCAGCCGTGCGCTAAGTTCGTCGCAGAACAGTCCGCGTGGGTCCGCCACCCGATCGGTCTGGTCCACCGAGAACGCCAGCGGCAACGCATGGATCGGCTCACGCCCTTCGGCGGCGGCGCGCGCCCGGCCCTCGTTCACGACACGGCGGATGTCGTGCTCTTCCACCGCGCGTCCGCCGACCGGCCATTGCACATTGAACAGCCGCGACTCCGGCTGCCCGCACGTCAGGTTGACCGTGACCGAGCGAAGCCGCGTGTCCGCCATGTCCTCGGCCTGGCCGACCGACGCGCGAATCGCCCGCTCGGCGTCGTCGAGATCGACGATGCAGCCGCCACGCACGCCGCGGCCCTTCTGCCAGCCGAAGCCCAGTACGCGCAGCGTCCCGTCGCTTTCAGTGCGGCCGATCAGACATGCGATCTTGGTGGTGCCGATGTCCAGCACGCCAAATGGACCAGTCCGCCCATGGCGCGGACGCGCGGAATCTTCCGGCCCAGTCGGCGGAGGCGGCAGCACGCGACGCGACATGTCATTCAAGGCACGCTCCGCTTGGGCAGGTCATCGTGTCGCTCCGGTCACGTGGGTTTCTTCGGCGGCGGCGCGGCAGCAGCGTCGGTATGCGGTTCAGGTTTCGGGCGCAGCACGAGGCGGTCGGCGAGGCGCATGTCGATGGCCGCGAGCGGCCGATCGAGCAGCGAATGTTCCTGCTGGAGCTGGCTCAGTCGTTGCAGCGCGGCGATCTCGTGCCCCTCCGGCAACAGCACATCGGCGCCGTTGTCGAGGTGCAGGTTCCAGCGCCGCTCGGCGACGCGCACCGCCGCGACGACGCGCTTCTGCAGATCGGGTCGATCTGTCAGCGCATCGATCAGCGCCGCCGCGGCAGCCGGCGCGCCGGGGCCGACGACGAGCGGCAACTGATGAAAATCCGCCATATTCTGGTTCGGAACCTGCTGGCCACTGCGGTCGATCAGCACGAACCGCCCCTGGTTCTGCCAGATGGCGAACGGGCGACGTTCCTGGAGGTAAACGACGACAGTGCCTGGAAGCCGCCGCTCCACCGTGGCGTGCTCCACCCAGGGCAACGTTGCCAGACGCTGACGCGCCAGTTCCACGGAAAATCCGAGAGTAGGGTCGCCCAGGGTCACGCCAAGTGCCGCCCGTACCAGCGGTTCGGGTGTATTCTCGCGGCCTTCGATAACTACGTCGGTGACCCGCAGGCCGGCGAATGCGGTAGCGCCGCCGAAGCGTTCGCGCAGCGTGGCGATCGAACCGCTGGGCGACGTCGAGTGCAGTGCAATCGCGCCGGCGAGCATCACAAACGTCGCAAGGGCAACCCAGCCGATGGGGCGCAGCAGGTGTTTCTGCCGACGCAGCAGCAGCTTCAGGCGGCCGGGGCGGTCGCTGATCGAATTGCGCGGATGACGAGTCACATGCGGCATGCCGCGTTCTCCACCATCCATGTGCAGAGCTGCGGGAAGCTCACGCCGAGATGCGCCGCCTGTTCGGGCAGCAGCGATGTGGGCGTGAGGCCAGGCTGTGTGTTGATCTCGAGCAGTACGAGGCGGCCTGGCTCGCCCGACGTGTCGTCGTAGCGGAAGTCCGCTCGCGTCGCGCCGCGGCAGCCGAGCGCACGGTGCGCCGCAAGCGCCACGTCCAGTGCGCGGTCGTACATGTCCGGATGCACGCGGGCAGGAATGATGTGGCGCGAGCCGCCGTCGGCGTATTTTGATTCGTAGTCATAGAAGACGCCGGCTTCGGCGAAGATCTCGGTCACCGCGAGCGCGCGGTCGCCCATCACGCCGACGGTGAGTTCGCGCCCGGGGATGTATTCCTCGACCAGCGCGGCATTGCCGAAGCGCCAGGCGCGGGCGATCTCGGCGCGACGGTTGTCGCCCTGCTTGACGATCTCCACGCCGACCGATGAGCCTTCGTTCATCGGCTTCACCACATAGGGTAGCGGCAACGGATCGCCGGCTTCCAGTTCGTCGGTACGCACGACGCGTCCGCGCGCGATCGGCAGGCCGGCCGCGGCGAACACCGCCTTGGCAGCAACCTTGTCCATCGCCAGCGCGGACGCGCGCACGCCGGAGTGCGTGTAGGGAATGGCGAGCCAGTCGAGCACGCCCTGGATCGCGCCGTCTTCGCCGAACCGGCCGTGGAGCGCGTTGAACGCGGCGTCCGGCGGCGGGCTGAGTGCCGCGATGACAGCGGTGAGGTCCTCGCCCACTTCGATCGCGGTCACCTCGAACCCCGCTTCGCGCAGAGCGATGATCACCTGCGTGCCGCTCGACAGACTAACCTCGCGTTCGGCCGAGATGCCGCCATACAGGACTGCAACGCGGGTCATGGAAAGTGCCCCCCCTCCCCTTTGGGGAGGGGGTTGGCGGGCGGGGTGCCGCCAGCACAAGGTAAGGTGGTGGGGTAAGCCCCGCCCCCCGACCCCCTCCCCAGAGGGGAGGGGGAGAACTCTCTTCCCCCTGCGGCACAACGCCTCATGTCACAGCCTCCGGCTTGCCGGCGGGGATGCCGATGCGGTGGATTTCCCATTCGAGCGTTACCCCTGTTGCAGCGTGCACACGCCGACGCACTTCCTCGCCGAGGCCTTCGAGGTCGGCAGCAGTGGCCGTGCCGGTGTTGATCAGGAAGTTGCAGTGCTTCTCCGAGACCTGCGCGCCGCCCCGGACCAGGCCGCGACAACCCGCGGCCTCAATCAGCTCCCATGCCTTCATGTCGGGCGGGTTGCGGAACGTCGATCCGCCGGTGCGTGCGCGCACGGGCTGCGAGGCCTCACGCGCCGCACGGATTTCCGCCATCTGCGCCGCGATCACCGCCGATGAACCCTGTCCCGCGCGCAGCCGGGCGCGAACGACAACGGCGCCATGCGGCAGACGCGAGTTGCGGTAGGCGAACGCAAGATCGGCCGCGGACAGGCGGCCTTGCTCGCCACTGCGCGTTACGATGTCAGCCCAGTCCAGGCAGGAAGCGAGGTCGCTGCCGTAAGCGCCGCCGTTCATCACCACTGCGCCGCCGATGCTGCCTGGAATGCCCGACAGAAATTCCAACCCGGTGAGCCCGGCGGCAGCGGCATGCTCGGCCACTGTGACATCGAGCGCGGCAGCGCCGGCGACGATGCCATCCGCCTCGACCGAGATCGTACCAAAACCACGCGCGAGCCGGATTACTACGCCAGGCAGTCCACCGTCGCGCACGATGAGGTTCGAGCACGCGCCGATCGCATGCACGGGAATCTCGGGTGGCAAGGCGTGCAGGAATTGCGCGAGGTCTGCTTCGTCCGCGGGCCGCACCAACGCTTCGGCAGGACCACCAACGCGAAACCAGGTGAACGGCGCGAGCGGCGCATTCGACTGCACGCGTCCGCGCAGCTTCGGTAGCGTTTCGAGGAATCCCGGGATGCGCGCCGCGGCCATCATGCCGCACTTCCCGCGACACGGCGCTGCTGCAGCGCGGCCAGTTCGGCCGGCAACGCGGCGGCCCATGCCGTGATGTTGCCAGCCCCGAGACAGACGACGAAATCGCCCGGCTTGGCGATGGCGAACACCATCTCCGCCAGCCGCGCGGGCGACGGCAGCGGCACTACACTGCGATGCCCCCGCGCGCGCAGGCCGTCCACCAATGCATCGCGCGTCATGCCCGCGATCGGTGCTTCGCCGGCAGCATAGACATCGGCGACGATGACGGTGCCCGCATCGTTCATGCAGGTGCAGAATTCGTTGAACAGCGAATGCAGCCGCGTATAGCGATGCGGCTGCACCACCGCGATCACGTCGCGCGCGCCGGCCTGACGCGCCGCCTTCAGCACCGCAGCGATCTCCACCGGATGATGGCCGTAATCGTCGATGATGGTAATGCCGCCCGCCTCGCCGGTCTTGGTGAAGCGCCGCTTCACGCCAGCGAACCCGGCGAACGCACTGCGCAGCGTGTCGTCGTCGATCTCCATCTCGACGGCGACGGCCGCCGCTGCCAACGCGTTCTGCACATTGTGGCTGCCGAGCATCGGCAGGCGATACGGCCCCATCTTGCGCGATCGGTTGCGCGCGCGATCGGTGACGCTGATCTCGAACGTGGACCCCAGCTTGTCCGGCACCACGCGATCGGCGCGCACATCGGCCTGCGGCGAAAACCCGTAGGTAATGATCCGCCGGTCCGACAGGCGCGGGATCATCTGCTGCACCGCCGGATGGTCGATGCAAAGCACGGCAAACCCGTAGAACGGCACATTGGCGACGAACTGGTCGTAGCCGGCCACCATCGCCTCCGCCGTTCCCCAATGATCCAGATGCTCCGGATCCATGTTGGTGACGACGGCGATGATCGCCGGCAGACGCAGGAAACTGCCGTCGCTTTCATCGGCCTCCACCACCATCCACTCGCCGGCGCCGAGCCGCGTGTTGGTGCCGTAGGCGTTGACGATGCCGCCGTTGATCACGGTGGGATCGAGATGCGCGGACTCCAGAACCGCGGCGATCAGGCTGGTGGTGGTGGTCTTGCCGTGCGTCCCGCCGACCGCGATCGACCATTTCAACCGCATGAGTTCAGCCAGCATCTCGGCGCGGCGCACCACCGGGACCAGCCGCGCGCGCGCGGTCGCGACCTCGGGGTTATCCGGCTTCACCGCGGACGACACCACGACGACCTGGGCGTTGCCGATGTTCTCGGCGTCATGGCCGATGGACACCGGGATGCCGGCATCGCGCAGACGCCGGACATTGGCGGAGTCGGAAATGTCGCTGCCCTGCACGGCGTAGCCGAGATTGTGCAGCACCTGCGCGATGCCGGACATGCCGATGCCGCCGATGCCGACGAAGTGGATGGTGCCGATGGACAGTGGCAGCGCCCTCATGGCCGGGTCTCCTGGCGCATGAGGTCCTCGACCAGATCGGCAAGCCGCGCGGTCGCATCGGGGCAGGCGATGCCATGGGCCGCACGCGCCGCATGGGCCAGCGTGTCCGGCGCGTTCAGTAGTGCGGCGAGGCGCTCGCCCAGCACGCCGGGCGAACACACCCGCTGCGCAATCATCGACGCGCCGCGTGCCTCGGTGAGCGCGCGCGCGTTGGCCTTCTGGTGATCGTCGATCGCGCCGGGCAGCGGGACGAGAATCGCCGGTCGGCCGGCAACCGCCAGTTCGGCGACGGTGGAGGCGCCGGCGCGTGCGATCACCAGATGCGCATCGGCGAGCTTTCCGGCCACGTTGGGGAAGAACGCCGCGAGTTCGGCCGAAATGCCGGCCGACTCATACGCTTCGCCGACCCGGCCAAGGTCCTCGGCGCGGCACTGCTGCACAACGGAGAGCCGCGAGCGCAGGGCGTCGGGCAGTCCGGCCAGCGCCGGCGGAACAATGTCGGAAAACACGCGCGCGCCGAGCGAACCGCCCAGCACCAGCAGGCGCAGCGTGTCAGTGGGTGGCGCATAGGGCACCGCTGCAAGCGCGGCGATCGCAGGGCGCACCGGATTGCCGGTGACGACGGTCGCCGCTGACTCGGGCACACGCTCGGTGGCGGCAAAGCTCAGCGCCAGCATGTCGGCGTGGCGCGCGAGAAAGCGATTGGCGCGGCCGAGCACCGCGTTCTGCTCGTGCAGGATCGTCGTCGGGCGATGCCGCATCAAACGTGCCGCCAGGACCGGCGCCACACAGGGATAGCCGCCAAAGCCGACCACGGCACCGGCGTGGATACGTGACAAAATGGCGCGCGCCTGAACAACGCCTGCAGCAAGCGCGAGCGCGGCCTTGCCTGCACGAATCGCACCCCGCCCCGCTATACCTGCGCCGCTTATGATGAACTGCTCCAGCCCCGCGAACACCGGGCTCTGCAAACCGCCCGACCGCGCATCGGTCATCAGCGCGACCCGCCGGCCCCGCGCGATCAGCTCGGTCGCCAGCGCCTCGGCCGGGAAGAAATGCCCGCCGGTCCCGCCGGCCGCGATCACGATGGGATGCACCGCGGGCGCCCTCATGGCACGTCGCCATGATGGCGGCGGCGCGTCAGCGCCAGCAGCATGCCCATCCCGAGCGCAACCGCCAAAGCCGATGAACCGCCGTATGAAATCAGCGGCAGCGTCATCCCCTTGGTCGGGATGAGCTGCAACGACGAAGCCATGTTGATGAAGGCCTGCAAGCCGAGGCCGGTGACCAGGCCGGTGCAGGACAGCACGATGAACATGTCGTGCTCCTTCAAAAGCCGCAGCATGCCGCGCAGCACGATGAACGCGAACACACCGACGATGATCAGGCAGACCAGCATGCCGAATTCCTCGCCGGCGACGGCAAAAACGAAGTCCGCATGCGCGTCCGGCAGCACGTCCTTGACGCGACCCTCGCCGGGGCCGCGACCAAGCAATCCACCGTTGCCGAACGCCTCCAAAGCGGTGTGCGGCTGGTAGTCGGCGCTGATGCCGTTGCCGGGATGCAGGAAGTTTTCGACGCGCTTCTGCACGTGCGGGAAGAACAGGTATGCAGCCACGCCGGCGCCACCAAAGCCGAGCATTCCGATGCCGACCATGACCACGTTCAGACCCGCGACATAAAGCTGCGCGAAGAACACCGCGGTGATCACCGCCAGCATGCCGACGTCAGGCTGCGACTTAAGCAGCAGCCCGATCACCAGGAAGATACCGATCGCCAGTATCCTGCCGGGAAAGCGCGGCGAGCGCCGGCCCTCGCTGATCAGCCAGGCCGCGACGACGGCGAAGCAGGGCTTCAAAAACTCCGACGGCTGCACGGAAAGACCCGGCAGCGAGATCCAGCGCCGCGCGCCCTTGATCTCGACACCGACCAGCATGGTCGCCGCGGTGAGTGCCAGGGCGATGATGCAGCCGATGATCGCCAGCCGGCGGATGCTGCGCGGCGACAGCAGCGAGACCGCGACCACGCACGCCCCGGCGGCGGCGAGGAAGAACACCTGCTTGAGGATGAACAGATCGCGCGAGGACCCGATGCGTTCGGCGACGGCGGGACTTGCCGCCAGCATCATGATGTAGCCGAACCCGATCAGCATGCCGACGGCGCCCAGGGTCCAGCGGTCCACCGACCACCACCAGCGGCCAAACAGCGACGTATCCGCCCGGGAGAAGTTGGCCATCAGGCCGCCCTCCCCCGCGCAAGCTGCGACACCAGCGCGGAAAATCGATCGCCTCTCGCATCGAAGCCGCTGAACTGGTCGAAGCTGGCGCAGGCGGGCGACAGCAGCACGACCGGTACCCCCAAGGCACGCGCAGCGGCGAATGCGGCGGGCACCGCGGCATCGAGCGTTCCGGCGATCTCGTGCTTCACGCAGCGCGCGGCGAGCGTCACGGCAAGCGCCGGCGCATCGCGTCCGATGAGAAACGCGCGGGCGATGCGCGGGAACAGCGGCGTTAGCGATTCGATGCCGCCTTCCTTGGCAATCCCACCGGCGATCCACACCAGCCTGTCGTAGCAGCCGAGGGCGCGGGACGTGGCATCGGCATTGGTCGCCTTGCTGTCGTTGATGAAGGCAATCCCGCCGATCGCGCCGACCCGCTGCTGGCGATGCGGCAGACCAGGGAAGCTTTGCAGACCACGCACGACATCGGCGCGCGACACGCCGAACGCGCTCGCAATCGCGGCGGCGGCCGCGGCATTCTGCGCATTGTGCGCGCCGGGCAGCGCGTGCGCTTCCTTCATGGGCACAATCACGCCCTCCGGGTCGCGGAGTACTCCCCTGTCGCACCATATGTCCGCGGGCTGATGGCCCGACACGGTGACCGCACGCGCCGCGCGACCGCGCAGCCATTGCGCCATCTCACGCGAGCCTTCGTCATCGACTCCCACCACGGCAAGATCGTCCGCGGTCTGCCGATCGAAGACCGCACGCTTCGCCGCGACGTATCCCGCCATATCGCCGTGACGATCCAGATGATCCGCGCTGAGATTGAGCATCGCCGCGGCATCGAAGCGGAGTGTGGCGATTCGCTCCAACATGTAGGACGACATCTCAAGGACATATGTTCCACTGTCTGGCAGCAGCTTGAGCGCCAAGGATCCGGGGCCGAGATTGCCGCCGGCAGCGACCTTCCGCCCACTGCGAGCCAGGACATGCGCAAGCAGGGCGGTCGTGGTGGACTTGCCGTTGGTGCCGGTGATGCCGACGAAGCGTGCGCGCGACCCCGCCAGACGCACCGCGCGGAACAGCAGTTCGGCGTCCGACAGGATCGGCACTCGCCATGCGCGCGCACGCGCGGCGATCGGATGTGGCGCCGGCAGGACATGCGGAATTCCGGGCGACATCACCAGCGCGTCGAACGCGAAGTCATCGGTCCGCAGGTCGCGCAGTGTGACATCGGCAACATCGACGCGGGCCGCCACGTTGTCGTCCCACGCCACGACGTCCGCGCCCATCGCGGCGAGCGCTCGCGCGGCGGGCAGGCCGTTGCGGCCCAGCCCCAGCACGGCGAAGCGCTTTCCCGCGAACAGATTGTTGGGGAACGAACTCATCGGATCTTCAACGTCGCCAGACCGACGAGCGCAAGGATCATCGAGATGATCCAGAAGCGGATGACGATGGTGGGCTCCGCCCAGCCCTTCTTCTCGAAATGGTGGTGCAGCGGCGCCATCAGGAAAACGCGGTTGCCCGTGCGCTTGTACCAGAACACCTGGATGATGACCGACACGGTCTCCACCACAAACAGGCCGCCGACGATCAGCAGCACGATCTCCTGTTTGGTCGCCACCGCAATGGCGCCAAGCGCTCCGCCGAGCGCGAGCGAGCCGGTGTCGCCCATGAACACCGCCGCCGGCGGCGCGTTGAACCACAGGAACCCCAGACCTGCGCCGATCAGCGCGGAGCAGAAAACCGCAAGTTCGCCAACACCCGGCAAAGGGGTAAGCTGCAGGTAATCGGCGAAGATCCGGTTGCCGACCAGATACGCGATCAAAGCGAACACGCCGGCGCAAATGATGGTCGGCACGATGGCGAGACCGTCGAGACCGTCGGTCAGGTTCACCGCGTTCGACGCGCCGAGCATCACGAGCATGCCAAAGATGGGGAACCCATAGCCGAGCGGGATCATCACGTCCTTGAACACAGGAACGGTGAGCGCAGTGCCGAGGACGCCGCGCGTCAGCATCATGATCCAGATGGCGGCGGCGAGACCGACCAGCATCTGCGCGGTCAGCTTGACACGGGCCGACACGCCCTTGTGGTTGCGTCGTGACAGTTTCCGGTAGTCGTCGGCGAAACCGAGCGCGCCGTAGCTCAGCGTGACGAACAGTACGGACCAGACATAGGCGTTGCGCAGATCCACCCAGAGCAGCGTCGAGATGGTGAGCGCCGACAGGATCAACACGCCGCCCATGGTGGGCGTGCCCTTCTTCTCGAGCAGATGCCGCTCAGGGCCATCGAGGCGGATCGGTTGCCCCTGGCGCTGGACTGATTTCAACCAGCGGATCAGCGGCGGACCCAGGATGAAACTTACCGTCAGCGCGGTCAGGCAGGCCGCACCCGAGCGGAACGTGATGTAGCGAAACAGATTGAACAGGATGAACTGATTGGCGAGCGGCCGTGCAAGGTCGTACAGCATCAGGCGGCCTCTGCGCGCTGTTCGAGTGCGTTGACCACGAGTTTCATCCGGCTGCCGAGACTGCCCTTGATCAGTATGGCGTCGCCTGGCGCGAGGGACCGCGCAAGGATTGGCGCCAGCGATGCGGAGTCCTGCGCGTGTGCGCCACGCATCGGCTGTGGGACTGCTGCAAACAGTTCGGCCATCAGCGGGCCGCAGGTGAACAGGCGATCGGCCGCGGCGGCGACGTCGGCGGCGAGTGCGCGGTGCTCGGCGGGACCGGCATCGCCGAGTTCAAGCATGTCGCCGAGCACGGCGATCCGGCGTTTCGCGGGCTGCAGGCGCAGCACCGCCAGCGCCGCGCGCATCGAGGCCGGGTTGCCGTTATAGCTCTCGTCGAGCAGCATGGCCGTACCACCCGGCAAGGCGATCTGTCTGCGCGCGCCTCGTCCGGCGACAGGCACGAAGCCCTGCAACGCACGAGCGATGGGTTCGGCCCCCTTGCCGCTCAGGTGTTGCGCGGCAGCCAGTGCCGCGAGCGCATTCATCGCCATGTGGCGACCGGCCGCTCTCAGCCGGAACGCAAGTCGCTCATCCTCAACATCGGCCTCGACATCGCTGCCATCGGCGTCCATCGCCAGATTCACCAAGCGCACGTCGGCGCTCGGCGCCGCGCCGAAGGTCACGATACGCGCCGCGCCGGCGACCGCACGCAGCCTCGGCAGCAGCGGTGTGTCCGCTGGCAGCACCGCAACTCCGCCCGTCTGCAGACCTTGCAGGATCGCGGCCTTCTCGTCGGCGATCGCCTCGATCGAACCGAGAAAGCCGATATGCGCCTTCTCCACCGATGTGATCACCGCGACATGCGGACGCGCGAGACGCGCGAGCGGCGCGATCTCCCCCGGATGGTTCATGCCGATCTCGACGACGCAGAACTCGCTGTCCGGCGGCAGCCGCGCCAGTGTCAGCGGCAGACCCCAATGATTATTGTAGGAGGCGACCGCGACATGCGTGCGGCCGAACGTGCCCAGGATCGTCCGCAGCATCTCCTTCGTCGTCGTCTTGCCGACGCTGCCGGTGACCGCCGCGAGGCGACCGCCGAACCGGCCGCGCGCATAGGCGCCGAGCCGGTGCAACGCCGCAAGCGTGTCGTCCACAAGCAGCAGCCCTGCGGTGTCTGGCACGTGCCGGTGCACCATCGCGCCGGCCGCGCCCCTGGCCAGTGCTTCGGCAACAAAGTCGTGGCCATCGCCGGCTTCACCGCGCAGTGCGACGAACAGATCGCCCGGCTGGAGCGTCCGCGTGTCGATCGAAACCCCGGTGGCGGCGAATGGCGTCGCCGCAGTCCCGCCGGTCGCCTCTAGCATGTCATGGCCGGTCCAAAGCGGGGTCATCGACCCGACTCCGCCGTCATCACTCCCTCTCCGCCCCGAGGGGCGGAGAGGGCCGGGGTGAGGTGGGGCTGCCGCGGCTGCACCGACCGACCATTGCGGTACCCCGTCCGAACAGCGACCGCGGACCAACAGCCGGCAATGAAAGTTCCGGCGCCGGTGACGTCCCCCACCTCACCCTGACCCTCTCCGCCCCGAGGGGCGGAGAGGGAAATCGCGGATAGCCAGGTCGGCGCGGGGCAATGCGGCCTCATGGCGTGCCCGCCAATCGACGGACGACGCTCACGTCATCGAACGGGATCACGGTATCGCCTACTGTCTGGCCCTGCTCATGACCCTTGCCGGCCACCACCAGCACGTCGCCAGCACCAAGCCCGTTCAGCGCCTCGGCGATCGCGCGCTCACGGCCGCCAATCTCCCGCCCACCAGGGCAGGCCGCCAACACTGCCGCGCGGATCGTGGCAGGGTCCTCGCTGCGCGGATTGTCGTCAGTAACGATCGCCACGTCGGCCAGGCGTGCGCTGGCCGCGCCCATCAGCGGCCGCTTGCCGCGGTCGCGGTCACCCCCCGCCCCGAACACCACATGGAGCCTGCCGGCGGTGTGCGGGCGCAGCGCCGTCAGCAGCCGCTCCAGCGCATCCGGCGTGTGGGCATAATCGACATAAACCACGGCGCCATTCGGCAGGCGAGCCGCCAGCTCCAGCCGGCCTCGCACGCCGCGCAACCCAGAAAGGCGATCCAGTGCATCGCGCTCGCCGAGCGCTGCGGCCAGCGCTGCGGCCAACAGGGTGTTGTCGGCCTGGAACCTGCCGGGCAAGGGGAACGCAATCGCGCGGCGAATACCTGCCGCCTCGACAGTCAGCACCTGACCGTCGGGGCAGGGCACCGAAGCCACCAGCCGAATCGCAGTCCCCGACGCGCCGACTGTTCGCAGATCGAGGCGACGACGGCGCGCTATATCGGTCAGCGCAACAAGGCTGGTGCTATCCAACTCACTCGAAGCCACGACGGGAGCACCCTGCGGCAGCAGGTCCTCAAACAACCGCAGCTTGGCCGCGCGGTAGGCGTCTTCCGTGCCGTGATAATCCAGATGATCGCGCGTCAGATTGGTAAAGGCCGCGGCGCTGAGTCGCACGCCGTCCAGCCGGAACTGATCGAGGCCATGCGACGACGCTTCCAGCGCAGCATGTTCGATGCCGGCACGCGCCAACCGTGCAAACATCTCCGCCAGACTCACTGGGTCCGGTGTGGTCAGCCCGGGCCCAGGATCGAATCCCGGCGCGATCAGGCCGAGCGTGCCCAGGCTGGCGGCCGGTTGCCCTCCTGCGGCCCAGATCTGCCGGAGGAATTCCACCGTGCTGGTCTTGCCATTGGTGCCGGTGACAGCCACCACGACCTTGGGCTGGCTCCCCGCCATTCCGGCGGCGAGCTGGGCCAGGCGACGGCGCGGCTCGGGGTCCTCCAGCAACGGACGAGGCGGCACGCCCGGTGGCCATTGCGTGCCCTCCGGCGCAAGCACCGCCGCGGCGCCGCGGGACACCGCTTCGGCGATGAAGGCGCGGCCGTCCGCGCGGAAGCCGGGGATCGCGGCAAACAGGTACCCGGGCGCGACGCGACGGCTGTCCGCGGTGATGCCGCGGATTTCCAGTGCCCCGGCGTTCCGCCACGCGGCGGGAACGGCACCGGCATCAGCCAGGATATGACCCTGGCGCATGATCTCAGCGAGCCGCAAGCGAGCCGGACGCCGCGGACGCAGGCAACACGGGCGCGCCGACCGCCTGTCGCACCGGCAAGGCGGCTTCATGACGCGGATCGCGCGTGACCGGTCGCGCCGGCGGGATTGCAGTCGCGGGAACCTCCGGACCCACCGGCTTTGCCGGCAGTGACGCAGGCTTGACAGCGGTCGGCGGCGCAGCAGCCGCTATCGGCCCACGCGATGCGCCCGCCGGCCGCGCCGGCTGCAGCGGGATATACAGCGCCTGGTTGATCGCCGGAGCGTCCTGGATGTCCGGCAGCAGCCCCAGCATCGGCGCGACACGTGCGATCACGCGCCCGGCTGCCGGTGCGGCCACCCAGCCGGCGGTCGAGTAGCCGTAGGTGCTTTTGTTGCCGTGCGGTTCGTCCACCATCATGTACACGGCGTAGCGCGGAGCGTTCATCGGGAACACGCTGGTGAACGCCGCGACGTTGAAATTCTCCTTGAAGCCGCGCTTGTAGCCGTGCTTGCCGACCTTTTCCGCCGTTCCGGTCTTTCCGCCGGGATAGTAGCCCGCCACCTCGGCCTGCTTGCCGAAACCGTCGGTGACCACAAGGCGCATCAGCTTGCGCATTGTGTCCGAGGTCGACGGCTGCATCACCCGGACTTCTTCCGGGCGCGCGCCCTGCGGCAGGGCAAGGATCGTCGGCCGCACCAGCAAGCCGGTGGAAACCGCCGCGGTGCCGCGGACCACGTGCAGCGGCGAGACCGAGATACCGTGACCGAACGCCACCGTCAGCGTCACGACCTCCTTCCAGGCGGACGCTGGCTGGATGATCGGCAGTCCCGCCTCCGGCAGTTCGATGCCGACGCGGGCGAACATGCCCATCGACTTGAGCCAGGCGCGCTGACGCTCCCCGCCCACGGTATCGGCGATATGCGCCGCGCCAAGGTTCGAGGAATAGGCAAGCACCTCCGGCACATACAGCCAGCGGTGCTTGCCCTCGAAGTCGGTGATGGTGAAGCGGCCGATGTGGATCGGGCGCGAGGCGTCGAACTCGTCCCACAGATGCACGATGCCGGAATCCAGCGCCATCGACGCGGTCTGCAGTTTGAACGTGCTGCCCGGCTCGTACATCCCGGTCACCGCGCGATTGAAGCGGTCATCGGCTGGCGCGGTGCGGAAATCGCTGGCGTCGTAGTCGGGCAGGCTGACCATCGCCAGCACCTCGCCCGTGTTCACGTCCATCACGATGCCGCAGCCGCCGATGGCCTGGAAGAAGTCGATCGCCTTGGATAGCTCGTCGCGCACCACCGCCTGCACGCGCACATCGATCGACAGCCGGAGCGGCGAGGCGTCGCTGAACAGCCGCTGGTCGAAGTACTTCTCCACCCCGGCGACACCGTGTTCGTCGATGTCAGTGCCACCCAGCACCTGAGCGGCGGTACGGCCCATGGGGTAATGCCGCTGCTCGGTCGGGCGGAAGTCGATCCCCGGTAATCCGAGCGAATTGATTGCCAGTTCCTCCCGCGGGGTGATCTGACGCTCCAGATAGACGAACTGCCGGTTGGTATCGGACAGACGCTCGCGTGCCGCCGCCTCGTCCAGGCGCGGCAACACCTGCTTCATCCGGTGCGCGGCATCGGCCGGGTCGATGATCTGCCGCGGATCGGCGAACAGCGCGACGGTTGGGAGCGAGATCGCAAGGATCTGGCCGTTGCGATCGGTGATCATCGCGCGCTGGGCCAGTGACGTCACGTCCACCTTCGGTCCGGTGAACAGTGCCTCGATCGGCCTCTCGGGCCGGTGTGGCGCAAGCGGCTGAAGGATGGTCGCATCGGCGAGTTTGGCGACCACCGCGAGAAACAGCAGGCCGAACCCGAAGGCGGCATAGACGAGGCGTGTGCGCGTCTTCTCGAGGGCGGCACGGCGGAACAGGTCCGGCTCGGTGACCCGCACGTTCTCCATGCGCGGCACCGCGTCGGAGCGCGCCGCGCCCACGCGATGCGTGGGCGTGCCGCGCGGGGCCTGCTCGGGGGGTGGCGCGTCGCTCATGACCTAGCCTCCGCCACCGTTGGTCACCCACTGGGATGCGCTGACCGGCATCGGCTGGGGCGGCGGCGGCGCGCCCCCGCGCGCCGCCATGCCGAGGGCGGAACCGACAACTGGTCCGGGCGAAGATTGCGTGGGCAGGGATGCATGGACGACCTGCGGCGCCGCCGACCGCGGCAGGTCAGCCGTGACGACGGGGCGAAATACCGGGGATTGCGGTCGCGCCGGAGGAGCCTCCGCGACCACCTGGCGCGGCGGGAGCGGTTTGTGCTCGGGGACGTGGGGTGGCGTCGGAGCCGTCGCGACAACGGCGGGCTTGGCAGGCACGGCCGGCGGCACGACGGCGACCGGCGGCGGCGGCTCGGCCACCGGCGTCGCCAAAGGATCCAGCGGGGCGGGCTCCGGAACGCTGACGGCAGGCAGCCGGCTGTCCAGTTCCGCCATGCTGGTGAACTGGCCAGGTGCGACATTCTTTAGGTTGAGGAACTGATCGGCCAATGCCTGCAGACGCTGGGGATCGTTCAGCAGCGTCCAATCGGCGTGCGCGACGCGCGTCTGCTCACGCAGGGCGTCCGTGGCGTGGACGGTCTTCTCGATTTCCCGGTCGATCAGCTGCACCCGATGCTTGGACTGATAGACATACAGCCCGGAGCCGCAGGCCAGCAGGAAGCAGACGCAGGTGACGGGACGGATCATGGCGCGATCCCCGAATTCGTTCGTTCAAGCGCGCGCAGACGGGCGCTGCGCGCGCGCGGATTGACGGTGGTTTCCGCCGGTCCCGGACGCATCGGCCGAACGGTCAGCAGCTGGAACCGCGCCGGCGGCCGGACGGCAAGGCCGCGCGGATCGTGGCGTGATGGAGCCGGCGAGCGGCCCGCCGCCTCGCCCATGAAGCGTTTGACGATGCGGTCCTCCAGCGAATGGAACGACACCACGACCAGCCTTCCGCCGGGGGACAGCAGGCGACTGGCCTGATCGAGCGCCCGTTCGATCTCCCCGAGTTCGTCGTTCACCCGGATGCGCAACGCCTGGAAGCTGCGTGTCGCGGGATGGATGCCGGAACGATCGGGTGGCAGCACGCCGCGGATGATCGACGCAAGACGCCCGGTCGTCGTGATCCCCGGCTCACGCCCGGGGACCGCTTCCGCGCGCGCGGCGATGATGGCGCGCGCGATGCGGCGCGATGCGCGTTCCTCGCCGAACTCGAACAGCAGGTCGGCAAGTTCGCGCTCCGGCAGCGTGTTCACCAGATCAGCCGCGGTCGGGCCGGCGCGTTCCATGCGCATGTCGAGCGGACCGTCGCCGCGGAACGAAAACCCGCGCGACGGATCGTCGATCTGGTAGGACGACACGCCGACATCCAGCACCACGCCGTCGAGCGCCGTCACGCCGCGCTCGGCCAGCAGATCGAGCATGTTGCCGAATCGCCCGTGGATCAGGTGCAGCCGGCCGGGGAAGCGGGCAACGAGGCTGGCGCCGCGCGTGATCGCATCGGGATCACGGTCGATCGCCCACAGCGTGCACGGCGCCGCCTCCAGGATCGCCTGTGCGTAGCCGCCGCCGCCGAACGTGCCGTCCAGGTAGATGCCGCCGTCGCGCGGGGCGAGCAGACGCAGAACCTCGGGCAGCATGACGGGAACATGGGACGGCATGGGTGCGCTCATTGTGGCGGACTCGTCGGCGCGGTGCCCGCGGGCAAGGTGAACGCGTGTGCCCGCGCCCGCTCGCGCGCCTCCGACCGCCGCCGTTCGGCCGCGCCCGGTTCCCATATCTGGAAGATGCGGCCAAGGCCCATGAACACCACGGCGTCGGTCAGGCCGGCAAACGAAACCAGCGAATCCGGCAGGACTACGCGGCCCTCCTTGTCGACATCGATCGGGAACGCATCCGCATACAGCGATGCGGCCAGATCGTCGTGCTCCGGGCTGAACAGATTGAGCCGGTTCAAGGGTTCCGACAGGGCCTCGAACTCCGCCGCGGGCCAGGCCTCGATGCAGGGATGCTGGTGCGATGGGCGCAGCACCAGATGCGTGCCGTTGCCGTTGGATTCGCCATGTGCCCTGAGCGCGGCGCGAAACGGCGCGGGAATGGAGACGCGGCCCTTGGCGTCCAACCGGTTCTGGTGGGTGCCGAGGAAATGGGTCATCCAGCCCGGAGCGCCTTTCCCACTGGATGAACGTGGTCCATCGTTCATCCCTATCGTGCGGCCGGCACGTCGAATGGAGTGCGATCGAAGCGAGCTGCCTGCCTGTCACCCTGTTCCGATCGAGCCCATGGGACGAACGCAGCGTTCTTTCCTGGGATGACGCGGGATAGCATGGGAATTCATGGGCCGTCAAAGAGATTTGCCGGACTTTCCATCGTTGCGTGGAGAATATTTCTGGTTTCGTCAGAAGCTTAGGGACGCTTTCCGATTCTGGTCCCGGCAATTCTGATGCTCGAAAGTATAGTGCCGGCCCTGGTTCCGGTTTCGTTCAGCAGGCGGGGCAAACTTCCCCACTGAAATGACGATGCCAGACGGCCTGTAAGCCGGGTTCTGTCCGCACCCCAGGTCTCCCTGGAATGCGGGACGACCATTCCTCTGGGACGCGCTTTACAGCGCGCCTCACGCGACCAACCC
Source organism: Acetobacteraceae bacterium (assembly GCA_035569235.1). GTDB lineage: Bacteria > Pseudomonadota > Alphaproteobacteria > Acetobacterales > Acetobacteraceae > JAMXLO01. The sequence continues at coordinate 22,732 of DATMND010000447.1, forward strand.
GGGCTGCGAGGCGGAAATGCCCCTGTGCCTTGCGGCACTGCCGCCCCTATTCGGTCTTGCTCCCGGTGGGGTTTACCCTGCCGCCCCTGTTGCCAGGGGCGCGGTGCGCTCTTGCCGCACCGTTTCGCCCTTGCCCGCGGGACGCCTCGCGGCTCTTGCGCGGGCGGTTTGTTTTCTGTGGCACTTTCCCTGGGGTCGCCCCCGCCGGCCATTAGCCGGCACCGTATTTCCGTGGAGCCCGGACTTTCCTCTGACGCCCTGCGGTGTCAGCGGCCGTCCGGCCGTCTGGCGGGGCGAGACTTGTGCGGAAAAAAGCCAGAAAGCAAGGGTCCACACGGAGTTCACCGAGGACCACGGAGAGCCACTGAGTCGATGGAAATGGCGCTTCGCGCAGCGCATCAATGTCCTCGGCGGCTCTCTGTGATCCTCGGTGCTCTCTGTGTGAACCCCTTGGCTTAGCTGACCAGCCGACGCACACCCAGCAACCGCGCGAGCGTTCCAGCATCGGCCTGACCGGTGATCGCCTCGGGGCGCCAATGGCGCTGGAACGCACGCAGCACGGCGGCGAGCGCCGGATCCAATGCACCCTCCGGCGTCACGCGATAGCCGATTTCGGCAAGCGCGACGCGCACGTCGCGCAGTGAGCCTGCGTCGCGCACCGCACCGGTCGTGCCAAGGTCCGGGACATCCCACGGCCAAAGACCGACGCCGTTCTGCGCCAGGCCGTGCCAATCGAATTTCTCGCCAGGATCCTGCTTGCGATCCGGCGCCACGTCGCTGTGGCCGGCTATGTTGCGCGCCGGGATCGCGTGGCGCGACAGGATGGCCAGGCAGAGATCGCAAACAACGGCAAGCTGCAGCACCGGAAAGTCGCGATAACCCCATTCGTGGCCAGGATTGACGATCTCGATGCCGATCGAGCGCCCGTTCAGTTCGCTATGGCCACGCCAATACGACACGCCCGCATGCCAGGCACGCCGCTCCTCCAGCACCAGCCGCAGCACACTCCCGTCCTCGTCCACGACATAATGCGAGGACACACGCGCGACAGGATCGCGCAGCCGATCGACCGCCTCCCGCGCACTCCGCATGCCGGTGTAATGCAGGATCAGCATGTCGATCGGAACGTCCGGCGGCCGGTCATCCTGGTTCGGGCTCGGCAACTCCCGAATGTGCACGCTCACAAACCGCGCTCGCGCTTGATCCGGTCCCACGCGGCGTTGATGTTCGCCACCTTGTTGTTGGCACGGGCGATGAATTCAGCGGGCACACCGCGCGAGGCCAGGCTGTCGGGGTGGTTCTCGCGCATCAGCCGCTTCCAGGTGGCCCGGATCTCCTCGGCAGTCGCCGAGCGGGACACGCCGAGCACCATGTAGGCGTCCGGCTCGTCGGATGGCGGCCGGCGCGGCATCGCGCCCCGCGCACGGTCCCAGGCGACCTGATCGAGGCCGAACGCCTGATGCGTGCGCGAAAGGAATTCGAGTTCGCGGCCGTTCATCGGTCCATCGGCCCGCGCGATCACGAACAGCGCGACGAGCACATCCTCCAGCATGCCGCGGTTATCGGCGAACGCCTCGCCAAGCTGCATGGCATACGCCTCGAAGCCATCGGAACTGTCGCGCGCCTGGTCGAACAGACGGCCGATGTCCCGCACCGACTCCGGCGCGATGCGGAACTGCCGCCGGAACGCATCGATCTCTTCGCGCTTCACCCGCCCGTCGCATTTGGCGAGCTTGGCCGACAGCACGACGACGCAGATGGCGAAGAGCTGGTCGCGCCGGTTGAACATCGCGGCGACGCGCGCCGGATTCCACCCGACCTGCGGACCGAACGACGTGCGCAGGTTGGGCACCGCGCCGGAATCGGCCGCGTGGCCGAGCGCGGCGCCGACCATCGCACCCATCGGGCCGCCCATGGCGAAGCCGGCGACCCCGCCGATGATCTTGCCCCAATATCCCATCAACCGACATTACCACGCGCGGGTTGACGCGGACAGAACATCGGGGCGGCGGGAACGCTAATGTTGCAGCAGGGAGTGGTCCTGCACCGTCGCATCCTGTCCCACCACCGGATCGGCGATCGCCGCCTCCAGGCTGGTGGCGCCCTTCCACTCCTCGGGCGGGCGCACGCGGCCGTCGCTGCCGACCTGGTCGATGTCCCAGTAAATCTCCAGGTTGTGGCCGTCCGGGTCGGTGAACTCGATGGCGAGCTGACAGCCGGCGCGGCGCCGGCCCTCGAAGTGGATCGGCACGTCGTGTTTGCGCAGATGCTCGCGAGCCCGCAGCACCTCATCCAGCGTGGAGACCTCGAACGCCATGTGGTGGAATGCTCCGTGCGGCGGCTGGCCCTCGGGCAGCTTGAACAGCGCCACACCGTGATGGTCGGCGCTGCAGCGCAGGAATACCGTGCCCCCCGGCATCATGTTGCTATCGTAGGCATCGGAAATGCTGAAGCCCATCACTTCTGTGTAGAACTTCGCCGAGGCGAACGGGTCCTTCACGTAGAGCGCGACGTGGCCGATCTTGTTGCAGCGGAACGGCATGCCCTGCGGGCGATGCATCTTGCTGACAGTCTGGGCGTCCATGGTTTCTCCTGTCCGGTTGACGGTTCGTCAGGGCCGCAGGTTATTCCGTCCGTCGCGGCCACGGAAGCCGGCCGGTCACGCGGCGCCGACCGCCGCCTCGCGTGTCACCGGAGCCAGAACGCGCGGGAGGCCGAAATGGTCGCGTAGGGTCGTGCCCTTATACTCGCGGCGGAACAGGCCGCGACGCTGCAACTCCGGCACGACCCGCTCGACGAAATCGTTGAAGGCGCCGGGGAAATGCGCCGGCAGGATGTTGAACCCATCGGCCGCCCGCTCGACGAACCATTGCTCCAGCGTGTCGGCGATCCCGCGCGGGGTGCCGCACAGCACCCAATGCCCGCGCGCCGCCGCCGTCAGGTTGTAGAGGTCGCGCAGGGTCATGTTCTCGCGCCGCGCCATCTCATACAGGACACTGGCGAACGTCCGGCTGTTCAGCGCCGGCGGCGGTGGCGGCACCGGCCCATCCAGCGGATGGCCGGACACGTCGTAGCCGATCCGGCTGGCAACCAGCGTCGTGGCATTGGTCGGGCTGATCCAGCTTTGCAGTTTTGCGAGTTTCTCCCGCGCCTCTGCGTCGCTGTCGCCGACGATCGTCATCACGCCGGGCAGCACCGCGAGTTCGTCCGGCGCGCGGCCGTATTTGGCCATCCGGCCCTTCAGGTCGGCGTAGGCGGCCTTGGCGGGCCCCAGTTCCTGCACCACCGAGAACACCACGTCCGCGG
>DATMND010000448.1:0-6561 GCA_035569235.1 Acetobacteraceae bacterium
GCATCGTCGGCGAGTCCGGCTCCGGCAAATCGCTGACTGCACGTTCGATCCTGCGCCTGCTGCCATCGAATGCGGTCATCACAGCTGACAAACTGGAGTTCGACGGCATCGACATCCTGCGTGCCGGTGAAGCCGCACTCCGTAGCATCCGCGGCGCGCGCGCCGGCCTGATCCTGCAGGATCCAAAATTCTCGCTCAACCCGGTGATGACCGCCGGCGCACAGATCGCGGAGGCCTGGCGCGTGCACCGCGGCGGCAGTCGCAAACTTGCCGACCGCGCGGCGATTGACCTGTTGGCACAGGTGCAGATCCGCGACCCCACGCATGTCGCGCAAGCCTATCCGCACGAACTGTCTGGCGGCATGGGACAGCGCGTGATGATCGCAATGATGCTGGCACCCGATCCGGAACTGCTGATCGCCGATGAACCGACGAGCGCGCTCGACGCCACGGTGCAGGCAGAGATCCTGCGCCTGATCGAGGATCTCGTCTCGCGCCGCGGCATGGGTCTGATCCTGATCAGCCATGACCTGCCGCTGGTTTCACATTTCTGCGACCGCGTCGCGGTGATGTACGCCGGACGCGTGGTGGAAGAGGTGGCGGCCGCGGACCTGCTGCATGCGCGGCATCCCTATACGCGCGGTCTGCTGGAATGTCTGCCGACGCTCAGTCACAAGAAGCCGCGTCTCATTGTCATGCAGCGTGACCCGTCATGGCTGGAGCAATGATCGAGGTCGATGGACTTTCGGTGCGTTTCGGCAGGACCGAGGCGGTGAAGTCCCTTTCGTTCGACGTGCAGCGCGGCGAAAGTTTTGGAATTGTCGGCGAGTCGGGCTCCGGCAAATCGACGGTTCTGCGCGCCTTGTCGGGCCTCAATCCGAATTGGACCGGTCGGATGTCGGTGGATGGCAAGCCGCTCGCACCGCGTCGCTCGAAGGACTTCTACCGCCGCGTGCAGATGGTGTTTCAGGACCCGTACGGCTCCTTGCATCCGCGCCAGACGGTGGACCGGCTGCTGAGCGAACCGCTGCTGGTGCATGGCATGGACAACGTCGAACGGCGGATCATGCGTGGCCTGAACGAAGTGGCGCTGCCGGATTCGATCCGCTTCCGCTATCCGCACCAGCTTTCCGGCGGACAGCGCCAGCGCGTGGCGATTGCGCGCGCGCTGATGGCCGAACCGCAGGTTCTGCTGCTCGATGAACCGACCAGCGCGCTGGATGTTTCGGTGCAGGCCGAGGTGTTGAATTTGCTTTCGGATCTGCAGCAGGCGCATCAACTTACCTATGTGCTGGTCAGTCATAATCTGGCGGTGGTCGCGCATCTCTGTGCGCGGATCGGCGTGATGCAGGCCGGCGAGCTGGTGGAGTTATTGTCGGCCGACGACCTGCGCGCCGGCCGCACGCGCCATCCGCACACCGCGGCGCTGCGCGAACTGAGCATCGAATTGGAAGAACCAGAAACCACCGGGGGCCAAATACCATGAATGACGATTGGCGGCGCACGCACGACTGGGGCGCACTGACGCGCGCGGAGATCGCCGCAGCGCGCGATGCGGGCGCCTTGCCCGTGCTGACCGTCGGCTCTGTGGAGCAGCATTCGGACCATCTGCCGGTCGATACCGACACGCTGTCGGCGTACCGGATCACATTGGCTGCGGCCGAACGCTGCGCGGAACCGCACGTGCTGGTGCTGCCGCCGCCGTCGTTCGGTTTTTCCCCGCATCATCGCGCCTGGGCGGGCACGATCACCCTATCGCTGGAGACGTTCATCGGGCTGGTGATCGATGTGGCCGAGAGCCTGCACCGCACCGGATTCAAACGGCTGCTGATCGTCAATGGCCACGGCGGCAATCAGGGTCCGCTGATGTCCGCGTGCACCGCGCTGGCAAGTCGTGGGATCGAGGTCGGCTATGTGAACTACATGGCGCCGGGGCAGAAGCAGTGGCTCGAGGTATTGCCCGGCGCGCTGCGCGGCGTCGGCCATGCGTGCGCATATGAAACCGCCCTGCAGCTTGCATTGCGTCCCGCGCAAACCGCGGATCGCATTGCCGCGCGCATCGGCAGCCTGCCGCCGCGCCTGCAGCCTTCCTATGTCGCCGGCAATGCGCCTGATCTGCTGCGTCCCGCCGGCGCATTCTGGGCGTCGATCTTTGCTGCCGGCGACGTGGGGTATGTTGGCGATCCGGCGTCGGCGACGAAAGCCGCCGGCGAGGCGCTGATCGAGGCTACCGTTCCGCCACTCGCACAGTTCTTCGCGGATTTTGCCGGCGCGCAGTTGCGAGTGGGGGAGTAGGTTGCGCCTGAGGCAATTGGACGCCGCGAAGACACTCGACGATCTGGGCCAATTGCACACCAAGGGGCTCCACAAGGAGCGAGGATCGCAGCCGAGGTTTAGGTCGCGGTATGACAGCCGGGGCAGCACCGCCAGCGTAGCGGATCGATAGAATCGCGGATGGATGCAGAAAACATCTGCGTCCACCCGCGTTCATCTGAGGTTGATCTGCTGCCCGATCAGGTGACCCCGATCAGGTGCCGATACCACCCAGTGCCAGATACTTGATCTCCAGATAATCCTCGATCCCGTATTTCGATCCCTCGCGTCCCAGCCCCGAGGACTTCATGCCGCCGAACGGCGCCACCTCGGTCGAGATGATCCCCTCGTTGATGCCGATGATGCCGTATTCCAGCGCCTCGGCCACGCGGAAGACCCGCCCCACGTCGCGCGAATAGAAATACGACGCCAGCCCGAATTCGGTGTCGTTGGCGAGTTTGATAGCTTCCGCCTCGGTCTTGAAGCGGAACAGCGGCGCGACCGGGCCGAACGTTTCCTCGCGGAAGATCATCGCGTCGTTCGGGACGTTGGCCAGGATCGTGGGTTCAAAGAAGGTGCCGCCCAGCTTGTGCCGATGCCCGCCCGTCACCACGTTCGCACCGCGCTTCAGCGCATCGGCGATGTGCTCCTCCACCTTCTTCACCGCATCGGCGTTGATCAGCGGGCCCTGGCTCACGCCCGGCTCCATGCCGTTGCCAACCTTCATCGCCTCCACCGCCGTCTTCAGCTTGGCTGCGAACGCGTCATACACACCGTCCTGCACCAGGATGCGGTTGGCACAGACGCACGTCTGGCCGGTGTTGCGATACTTGCTGGCCATCGCGCCGGTCACCGCCGCATCCAGATCGGCATCGTCGAACACGATGAACGGCGCGTTGCCGCCGAGTTCCATGCTGGTCTTCTTGATCGTTGTCGCGCACTGCGCCAGCAGCTTGGCGCCCACCTCGGTCGAGCCGGTGAAGGTCAGCTTGCGCACCAGCGGGTTCGACGTGAGTTCGGCGCCGGTCTCGCCCGACGGTCCAGTGATGACGTTGCACACGCCAGGCGGCATGCCGGCGCGCTCTGCCAACGCCGCAAGGGCAAGCGCCGAGAACGGTGTCTGGCTGGCGGGCCGGATCACGCCTGTGCAGCCGGCCGCCCAGCCGGGACCGGCCTTGCGGGTGATCATCGCGCTCGGGAAATTCCACGGCGTGATCGCGGCGAACACGCCGATCGGCTCCTTCAACACCAGGATACGCCGGCCCTTCGCGTTCTGCGGGATCGTGTCGCCGTAGATGCGCTTGCCCTCCTCGGCGAACCACTCGATGAAGCTTGCGGCATAGGCGATCTCGCCCTTGCTCTCGGAGAGCGGCTTGCCCTGCTCGGCGGTCATGATCACCGCCAGATCGTCGGCGTTCTCCAGCATCAGGTCGTTCAGCTTGCGCAGGATCGCGGCGCGGTCCTTCGCGAGCATGGCGCGCCATGGGCCCTGTGCGCGATGCGCCGCCTCGATGGCGCGGCGGGTCTCGGCGGCGCCCAGGGCGGGAACCTCGCCGATCGCCTCGCCTGTGGCCGGGTTCTTCACCAGGATCGTTCGGCCGCTGTCGGCCTGCGCCCACTTGCCATCGATGCAGTTGGCTTGGCGGAACAGCGTGGGGTCCCTGAGGGGCAGCGGCGATGTCGGGTTCAGCATGGCGGGTCCTCCTTGCCTGAATTTACCGGGAAGATAGGACAGCGGGGCCAGACTGTCAGGGTGGGGCTTGCGAAGCCTCTGATTGTAGCTACGTTCTGACGGTGCCCGCGTGGAATTCGAATGGGATGAGGCGAAGCGGTTCGGCGATCTGCGCAAGCATGGCGTGGATTTCATTCATGTGTTGGATTTCGATTGGGAAACGGCCGTACGGTTTGAGGACAATCGACGACCGTACGGAGAGCTGCGTTGGCTCGCGCTCGGCAAGATCGGCGAGCGATTGCACACGTTGGTCTATACGATCCGCCGAGGCCGCACGCGGGTGATCAGTCTTCGCAGGTCGAAGAGGCAGGAGGTGGCAGTCTATGAGAAAACGTCTCGTTCGTCCGACGCCTGAAGAAGACGCAGCGATCCAGCGCGGCATCGACACCGATCCCGATACCTGGGAGGTGACTGAAAAGGATTGGGCGCGAGCTCGCTCGATGCGCGAAGTCGATCCGGGCATTGTCGCAGACTACATCCGTCGCACGCGGGGAAAGCAGCAGAAGCCGACCAAGGTCCTGGTCTCGCTTCGCCTCGAGCGCGACGTGGTAGAGCGCCTGCGCGCCTCCGGCCGCGGCTGGCAGAGCCGTGCCAACGACATGCTGCGCAAGGCTGTGCTGGGCTCGTAATTGCGACTACCCGCGGATCGCCTCTGCCACGTCCTGCGAACCGTCCCAGATCATCGACACCGCGACGTAGAGCACGATCAGCAAGCCCACCCAGGAGACCCAGCGCTGCCGCTCGAGCACCTTGGCGAGCAGATTAGCTGCCACCCCCATCAGCACCACCGACAGTAGCAAGCCCACCGCCAGCACCCAGGTGCTGCCGCTGGCCGCGCCGGCCACAGCAAGAACATTGTCAAGGCTCATCGACACATCGGCCAGGATGATCTGGAACATCGCCTGTCCGAGCGTCTTGCCGCTGGCGTGGTCGACGCCGGCACGCCCGCGTGGGCGACGTAGTTCGCGGAACATCCTCCAACAGACCCACAAGAGCAGGAGCCCGCCGGCAAGCAGCAGGCCGATGACGGCCAGCAACTGTAACGCTACGACGCCGAATGCTATACGGATTACGGTCGCGCCGATGATGCCGAACAGGATGGCAGGGCGCTTCTGGCGTGCCGCCAGGCCGCTGACCGCCAGCGCGACCACGATGGCGTTGTCGCCGGCGAGCGTGATGTCGATCAGCACGACCTGTGCCAAGGCCGCCAAGTCATGGGTCAGCGTGATTTGATCCATGCAGCGGCGCCCTCGGTGCGTTTGGCGGCCAGCACTTGTCAGGCACCGGCGCGACGGTCTAGCTGACCTTCCACCAGGACGGGACAGGGCAGCGATGGTTCCCCGTTACACTAGACCCGAGATGGAAGCCATCTGGGCGCCGGCCAACCGGTTCCGCATCTGGTTCGAGATCGAGGCGCTGGCTGCCGAGGCGATGGCCGAACTGGGCGCCATCCCGGCGAGTGCCGCCCACAATATCCGCGAGAAGGGCGGCACCAGGGTCAAGGCCATCGGCCAGGCGGACATCGACCGGATCGACGCCATCGAGCGCGAGACTCGGCACGATGTGATCGCCTTCCTGACCTGGCTGGCCGAGGCGATCGGCGAGGACAGCCGCTTCGTCCACCTGGGCATGACCAGTTCCGACGTGCTGGATACCTGCCTGTCGGTGCAGCTTACGCAGGCGGTGGACCTGCTGCTTGCCGACATAGATGCCGTCCTGGCAGCGCTGAAGGCGCGCGCGTTCGAGCACAAATTCACCCTGACCATCGGCCGCAGCCACGGAATCCATGCCGAGCCGACGACATTCGGCCTGAAGTTGGCTGGCCACTACGCCGAATTCGCCCGCGACCGCACACGTTTGCAGGCCGCGCGGGCCGAGGTGGCGGTGGCGGCGATATCGGGCGCCGTCGGCACGTTCGCCCACGTCGATCCGCGTGTGGAGGAATACGTCGCGGCGAAGCTCGGCCTGAAGCCGGAGCCGCTGTCCACCCAGGTGATCCCGCGCGACCGCCATGCAATATTCTTCGCAACCCTGGCGGTAATTGCCAGCGGCATCGAACGGCTGGCAACCGAGGTGCGGCATCTGCAGCGCAGTGAGGTGCGCGAGGCGGAGGAGTTCTTCCATCCGGGCCAGAAGGGCTCCTCGGCCATGCCGCACAAGCGCAACCCCGTGCTGAGCGAGAACCTGACGGGCCTGGCACGCGTCGTGCGGGCGGCGGTCGTGCCGGCGCTGGAGAATGTGGCGCTGTGGCACGAGCGCGACATCAGCCACTCTAGCGTCGAGCGGGTGATCGCGCCCGATGCGACGCTTGCGTTGGATTTCGCGCTGATGCGGCTTGCCGGGATGATGCAGCGGTTGGTGGTGTATCCGGAGCAGATGGCCGCGAACCTGGAAAGCCTCGGCGGCGTGGTGCATTCGGGCGAGGTGCTGTTGGCGCTGGCACGGGCCGGTATTTCGCGCGAGGACGCCTATGCCATCGTGCAGCGCAACGCGATGGCGACGTGGCAGAAACTTGG
>DATMND010000449.1:0-4136 GCA_035569235.1 Acetobacteraceae bacterium
TGGCAGAGCCTGCGCGACAAACCTATTCCGGTAAAAGCCGCTCAGGAGATGGACGAACAACTTGGAGACCTGATCGACAAGCATTTCGACAAGATCAACGGATTGGACAAGGAGGGGTACAAGCTCCAGGATATTCAGCAGTCTCTACGAGACCATATCGCCAACCTAGGCCCCGACGATGTGACCGGAGGTTCAGCCGGCTTCGATGCCCTCGTGCAGGCTCGGAAGGCATATTCTCAGGCCATGAAAATGCGCGACATGGAGCGCATTCAGACGCGCGCTGATATGACTGACAATCCAGCAACCTCAGTTAAAACTCAGGTGCGCACGCTGCTGACCAATCCAAGCAAGCTGCGCGGCTATGCGCCAGAGGAGATTACCGCGCTAAAGGACGCATCGCAGAGGGGCGTAATAGGCGGCGCACTCCATGTGTTTGGCGGTCGTCTGGCGCCGTTGTTTGTCGGTGCTGCGGAAGGGAGCACAGGCGCCGGGCTTTTCCCAACAATAGCAACCACACTTGGCGCGCACGTCATCACCTCGAAGATGCGTGATGCAGCCAGTTATCTCCAGCAACGGAAGCTCGCGAGCGTTCTGGAGACTGCAGGGCGTGGCGTGCCGCAGCCGCCGGCAGCCGGTAATATGCTGATGCCGCCCGGCGTCTCGCCGGCTATCGCATTGCCTGGGCCGCGTGCAATTCCGCCTAACCTGTTGCTACCGCCGCCCGTCATCCCAGACCAGCGACAGTCTCAATAGCGCCGGTAGCCTCTGCGCCCGTTCTGCCAGCTCTGGTAGTAAATCGGAAGGCCGCTGGCTGGAATTGCCAGGACGATACCGACAACCAGCCCAAGCCAATTGTAATTCTGTCCGGCGGGCGCGGGAGTCAATCCGCCGATCAGCAACCCCATCACAGGGGCCAGCACAAGGAAAGCGATCACGCGGCCGAACCGATGGCCCGAAAGCCATAAAAGCAGCGCCATGACAGACAAGCTGCCCAATACGATCACTTCCACCTCACGCGCTCCTCTGTGTGTTCTGTTGCCGCTGCGCTGCGACCCACTCCGCCAGCGCCAGCCGCACGATCGCCGACACGGTGCGCTCGGTGCGCCGGGCCTCGCGCTCGACGGCGCGGAGGAGCGTGGCGGGCAAGCGCACGGTGGTGACGCGGGAGGGGGGTTCGGTGTTCATGGGGCCCACCATATACCGTAATACCCCGTAATACAACGACCATCGGAGCCGCCATGAGCGACCGCACGCCCACTAACGCCGCGCTCGATTGGCTCCGCCGCCAACGCGGCCAACCCGCGCCTGCACCAGACACGCGACTGGACGAGATACTCGCGTCGATCCGCCAACTGCATCAGGAGTTACACCACATGTCCCAGACCAACCAGCAGCACGCCGACGCCATCGCCGCGCAACTGACCACGATCGATGCGACGCTGAAGACAGGCGTTGCCGCAATCACCGCAGAGATTGCGACCCTCAAGGCCGCCAACCCGGCAGTTGATTTCACAGCGGTCGATACCGCCGTGGCGAACCTCGGGACCGACGTAGCAGCGGCTACGGCTGCCGCGGGCGCCTAACCCCACACCAGGCCAGACGGGTGCGGCATGTCCGACACAATCGTAACGCCGCACCCGGACCCGACCGCTGTCCGTGGTGATGTATTCGCCATGATGCGGTGCATCGCCGATGTCTGATGCGCCACCGGATAACGACGAAATACGGCGGCGATGGTCCAATGTGCCGATCCCCGATCCGAGTACGATCACCAGCCGGGAAATCGAGCGAGCGAAGGCCGAACTGCGTACCGAGTTCAAGCAGACTGTGGAGACCCAGGTTCTGTTCGCGGCCGAGGCGCGACGCGCCATCAAGGAAATCCTGGAAACCAGAATTGACGCGATGGACAAGTCGCATGCTGCGCTTCAAGCGGATGTCACTCGCGCGGTTATGGAAAGCGCTAGAGACAATGCCGCGCTTGAAAAGCTGTTCGGCGAGAAGCTGAACGCCGTTGATATCCAGTTCCAGGGCGTCCAGCGACTGTCAGAGGCGTTGCAGAAGGCAGCGGACACAGCCATCAATGCGGCGTTCCTGGCAGCGGATAAGGCCGTCGTCTCGCAATACAATAACTTCTCGCAGATTTTGCAGAAGATCGAAGCGAGCTTTACCAAGGAAATCGACGGCCTGAAGGCACTGAACGGGCTGAACAAGGATACATTTCAGAACCAGCTTTCGGCGCTCACCGGCCGCCTCGATCGCGGCGAGGGAAACAGTTCAGGCGCGCGTGAGTTCCGAACGGACAATCGAGCGGCAATTGCCATGTGGGCAGTGGTTGGCGGCTTGGCGTTCGGCGTGGTGACGTGGTTTGTGGGATTCAATTTCCGGCACGACGCTATACCTGTGGCCATATCCACGCCTCCGCCTGCCGCTGCCTATGGGGCACCTCCTGGGTTCGTGCTGACACCGCTCGCTCCGGCCACGCCAGCGCCGCCAGCGCCGCGGTGATCTTTCACGGCTTTATCGCCATCGCGCCCCCCGTGGCGCAGCAGAAGTAGGAGCGCAACCCCGATGAGCACCACGACAGTCCTGACCGCCGCCGCAGCCCAGGCCGCTGACGCTGCGGCAACCGTCGCGCGCGCCGCGCTGTCGGGGCAGATTGCGGCTTTGGCTGCCCGTGTGGCCGTCCTGGAGGCCGGTAAGCCGGTAGTCCCGCCGGTCATTGTGCCGCCCACGGAGAGCGCGGACGGTGCCCTGATGCCGCCCTTGACCGTGCTCGTGGATGCACAGGGCAGGCATTGGACGCTGTTCGGCGGCCAACTCCACGTCGAGGGCGTGGTCGTCGCCGACACCAGCGGCGTGGATCTGGCGAAGTACTCCGGCCATGCCGTGTATCAGCGCGGCGGCGGTGCGTGGTATGGGCCTTCGTCTGCGGCAACGGGAGGATCGGCGATCGCGGGCGAGCCGGGAGTTGTGGTGACGCCACCGGTGACAACGCTGCCGCCTGTCGTCACTGGAACCGTTACCGGCTTCACCGTGTCGCAGGCCGCTGGCATTCTCGATAACCTGGGAAATCGATGGGAGCTACGCGGCTATAATTGCGACTGCATCGGTTCAGGCGCGTTTGACAAGGTTAAGGTCAACCTATTCGCGAAGTTCCCCGGCGCCAACATGTGTCGCGTGGTGTGCGATCAGGGGACCGGCGTGGCCGAGGTTCAGAGCATGGTCGCCGCGCTAACCGCCCGAAAGATGATCTCCTTCATCGATTACCACGACCAAGTGCAAGGCGGCACGATCGCGTGGTATCAGGTAATGGCGGCGGCGTTCAAGTCCAACCCATACGTCTTCATGGAGACGCCGAACGAGCCGAGCATCAATGTAGCGTCGGATCAGATCGCGATCATCAATGCGCTACGCGCCGCCGGCTGGACTAATCCGATCGGATTGGAACTACATGGCGGTTTTCTGTTCGACAACATCCCGCCGGTCAGGGCGGCATGCGCGCAGGGCAATCAGTTATTCCTGTGTCCGCATAATTATGGTGACTGGTGGAATGGAAGCATGCAGAGCGCGGCCAACGCCACGTTGCTTTACAGTGTGGTGGATGAGTTCGGCGATTCGATGGACGGCTCGAACGTCGATGCCAACGGCACGGCGTGCGTAATACACATCATCCAGTCGCAGCAAGCCCACCAGAACGGCGCGGCCTTCTGGTCGGCTACGAACAATTGGCATGAAGGCGACAACCTGTTCCTCGATCCGCAAGGCGCCACACTGTCCAGCATGGGCAAGCTGATACAGCAGATGGGATGGCTGGCGTAACCGACCTCCGCCTCGACGCCGAATCGACTTAGGAGACCGCCATGGCACGCACACTATCCATCGTCAGCCCCGGTGCGCGTTCCGAGGATGTCGTGTCAACGATGGCGGAGGCGGCGGCCGACATGCTCGCGCACGTGCTCGCCGACTCTCCGACCGTGCTGATGTTCATTTGGGAACGCGAGGGCGAGCCGGTGCAGATGGGCAGCTTGCCGGGCTCGGTGTCGCTCATGGAAGGCATGATTTCCCGAGCGGCCGACAAGCTGTTCCCTGGTGGCTCCGAAAGTTAGGCGGCCTTCAGCGTCATCTGCATTCCGCCG
>DATMND010000450.1:0-7374 GCA_035569235.1 Acetobacteraceae bacterium
CTGCTCATGTCAGATCGGGCGTATTGTCGGGGCGATGGTCGGGAGGATGATGGTCGGGCGGATCGTGAGCGTCGGGAGCGGCGTGGGACTCGGTGTCGGAATTGGCGTCGGAGTCGGTGTTGGCACCGGGGTTGCCGTCGGCGCCGGGGTTGTTGTCGGTGTCGGGGCCGGGGTTGCCGTGGGCGTCGGCGTTGGCGTTGGCGCCGGGGTCGGTGGTGGCGTGCCCGTTGGGGTGGGGGTGGGGGTCGCGGTTGGTGTCGGCGGCGGGGCCGGAACGGTGAACCCAGCCGCGAGCATGGCGGCCTTCACACCACCGAGCCCACCATCGGTCGGACGCACCATCCACGGCAGATTGGCGGGCGCCAGCGCCCAGATCTGCGCCCACGCCGCCGACGGTGTCGACACGATCGGCCGTGGCGGCAACCGCAGTACCAACGGGTCGATGCGCGACAGCGCCACGCTCGGATACGGCTTGAACGCAGGCGGCGCGGGGTTCGACACCGGTCCCAGCAATGCCGGCGCCAGTGTCGCGTAGCTGGCCGGCGGCAGCGGCACGAGTACCAGAATCTGCGCCGGAACCCCCGATGTAAGGTCGATCGCAGGTTCTCCCTCGGTCTGCGCCAGCAGTTCGCTGACCTCGTCGGCGCGTGCCGGGACGAGTGCCACATCGATCTGTTCGGGAAAGAAGGTCTGCGTTGCCGCAACGGGATCGATCGCGGCGCGTGGCAGCAGTCCCGTCGGCGGCAGCAGAGAAAAGACGTCGGCCGCACGGAATGTGGTGGCCCCCCGCGTGGCGAGATCCGCCATAAGGTCGGTGTAAAGCTGCGTATAATGCCGCACCAGGTCATCCGTGGCCGCGGTCGTATCGTCGGTCGCGCGCAGCGGATGCCGTAGCAGCGCGGGATCGAACCAAGTCGCCAGACCCTGCTGCATCGCGACCACGCCGAGCGCAATGCTGTCGGACGGCAATGACGACAGGTTCTGTCCGCTGGCGAACTGTGCGGCCAGTTGTGCGCGAGCCTGGAATGGCGTGCCAGCGGGGATCGGCTGGGTCAGGCCGATAAGCGCAATCTCCACGGTGTCCAGGATCGCCTCGGGGATGACCCGAGTGCTGCTCAGGTCGCGCGGGAACACTTCCGCGATGCCGCTCGGTTGCTGACCGTGCAGCAACACCACGGCGTACAGTCCGTAGCCGATGCCACTGAATGTCGGTCCATTCAGCGTGATCAGAGTACCCATGTCGCTCAGGTTGGCCGACAGCGGGACGCCGGGGGTCGGGGTGGCGCTGTAGGCAATGACCCGACCGCTCGGCGCGACGCCGCGGCCCTCGGTGACGCTGATCGTGGTCCCGCCGGTCAAACTGGCGACAAGGCCCTGGATGACGCCGTCACCCAGCGCGAGGCCAAGGTCGAGCAGCCGCCGATCGAGATAGGCATAGTCGCGGTTCAGGTCCAACGCGGTCAGCAGTCGCCCGTCCTGATAGTAGGTACGGCTGAGTTGGGGCTCCGCCTGCGCGACTTTCAGGACAGTGGCGTTGGCCGTGGTGGCGGCGGGCCCCTGCAGCGGGGTGAACTGCACGGTGGTTCCGGAGCTGCTTGCGGACATCATGGCCTCCGGTCAGGGCAGCGACAGCGCTGCGAGCAGGGCATTTGCGCGGACGAATGGCCGCACCAGGTTGTTGACGGCCGTGCCCGCCATCGTGGGCGGGGTGGTCAAACTGGTGAGCGTGACATGCACGCTGGCCAGCAGCAGGCGCGACGACTCTTCGTACGCCGCGTCGGAGCCGGGGCTGTCGTCGAACGCCGGGAACGTCCGGCGGAGCAGCCAGGTCTGCAGGCGAAGTGCGTTGGACAGGCCCGGATCGGCGATCCCGGTCAGCGTCGTCTGTTCCCGCGCCGTCACCAACCCGGGCACATCGGCTGCGGCCGGAGTCGTCCGATCAGGCGACCACGTATCGAGCGGACGGGCCGGTGTGTCGCCCATCTGCCTGGCGTCGCCCGACACCTCAAGCAGGAAGCTGTCAGCGATCCGCGCAGGCACCACCGGGTCCAGCCCGGCGTCGAACAGTTCGGAGACCACCGGCTGCAACGATTGCGGCGCGGCGCGGGAGCGCACGGTGACACGCAGGAACAGCGTTCCGCTGGAGCTAACGAAGCTGCCCGCGACATCCGGGCTCGCATTCTCGGCCGCCAGCCAGTCCCGCAGCGAGATGGCATAGCCCTCGTTGACCAGTACCTCGCGCCCGAGGCCGTCGATGGCGTAGCCCGGGCTCACCATCAGCCGGACGTCGGTTGCATCGGCGTAGGATCCTGGTTGGGTTGCGGGCCCAGGATTGGCGGCGACCGGATAGGTGAATTGCGTCGCTGTCGTAATCCTGCACCTGAAGGTGCCGTTGAACCCAGCGGGACTGGCCCCGACGATTGTGACCTGAGCCGTGCCGCCGATGGTAAACCCGTGGAGCGCGGCTGTGGTCGCTGTGACGGTACCGCTTGCCCATGCGAGGGCGGACAGTGGCAATGTGGTGTCCACCCGCAGTCCGAACACTGTGCCCGGCCCGATCAGCCAGCGCTGATGACGGGTGAGACGGCGCAAATGGTACGCCTGCTCGGCATTCAGCGCCTCCGATCCGAGCAGGATGCCAGGCTGGAATGATACCCGCTCCAGCGTGTCCTGGAACTGCGCGTCGGTGGCCAGTTCATCCTGGTCGACGGTGGTGGTGGCGTCACTCATGCGGGCACCTCCGTCATTGCCGCAGCGCGGCCGGGTCGCGCACGATGGCGTCGCGCCCGACCACGCTCTGGCCGAGCGTGAGTGGAGCCGGCGCCACTGGCGGATCGAGGAACGTGTCCACCCCCAGCAGCGGCGACAGGCCGAGGATGAAGCGGGGCTGGATTGGCGCGATCTCAAAATGAAGCTGTGCCGGCAGTTCGGCCTGGAGCACCGCGGTCACGACAGGCTTCAGCGATGCCGCCGTGGGACCCTGGAGGATGACTGTCACCTGCACTCTGTCGGCGTATTCGTCGAGGAACTGGGAAACCGTCGCCGCGTCGGCGCCTTTCGCGACCGATGGCGCCAGCAGCGCGAGCACATCGATGGCGCGCTCGGCGGACAGGATCAGTGTGTCGCCGACGATGCTGTTGCCGCTCGGCACGCCGAACTGGGTCAGATCATTCAGGCCTCCCATCGGGATGCCGAGCACGGTCGCATTGGTCCGTCTCAGGCGATGGGTCTCCAGCAGCACCACCTCGCCGCGCGCCACCGCACCGTCGGTGGCGATGTCGACGGCGAGGCAGACGCCACGATAGGTACCGCGCTCCCTGAGCTGCCGGCCTGCCATGGCGAGCGCCCGGCGGCGCCTTGCTTCCGGCCACCCGGGATCGACGGTGCGGCCGAGATAGCTGCCGAGCCACGGCAACATGTCGGCCGGCGCCGCGTAAGGATCGAGCAGGTACTCGCCGGCCGCCACCCGGTTCTCCATCGGCGTCAGCATGCCTTCGAGGTTGGCCAGCAGCCGCTCGCGGAAGTCCGGCGGTGTTGGTGACGTGGACTGATCGGTCTCATCCGGCATCGACGTCTGGTGGAACAGCGCCGGCAGGTACTCGTCCTGGTAACTGAAGCGCGGCGAATAGATGCGGATCGCGCGCAGGCATGGGCTGTGGCGACCGTCGCCCGACACCACCGCGACGAGGTCGAGGAATGCTCCGGTCAGCCGCCGGTTCGCGCCGCCGGTGCGCTGCAGCAGCAATTCGTAAAGCGCGCCGGGCATGCCGGCCAAGGCCGCGAGGCCGGGATGGAACGGCAGTTCGGATGCCAGCTTCACGGCAACTGGTGCCGGCTGAAGGTGGAACGGGGCATCGTTGAGCAATGCCCGCAGCGAGGGCGTCAAGGATGCAACATCCGCCGCATGGGCACTCGCGATCGACGCGGCCACGTTGCCATCGATCCGCGTGGTGCCGACCGGCGCGTGCAGGATGGTGGCAAGCAGTGCCGCTTGGTCGGTCGGCGCAACCGTCCGTTCCGCCGCCCGTGCCCAGACGGCGAGTGATGTGCCAGTCGGCATATCCGCCTCGGCGTACAGCCGGTGCCAGACACAGTCAGGGTCGCCGCCCGACAGGCCGAAGCCGCCCAGCGCGCCGACGGTGAGATAGGCCGGGTAGGGCAACGGCAGCAGCGGGCGTGGCCCGGTGGCACTGAGATACCGCACGTCCGGTCCGGGGATCGCGGCAAAACGCGGCGCGGACTGGCTCAGCATCGGATACCGGTACGGTGCGAGCGTCACGCTCGTTGGCGGGACCGGCGTGACCACGGCGCAATCGAACGGGCTGTTGGCGGCGGTGCTGGGAGCCATCAGCGCCACCTGACCATCGGGAAGCAGCGCAACATCGGTCATGTAAGGCAGCAGTGTGCCGTCGGTGGCGGTCACCGGTGCGGTGGTCCAGATGCCGCTGGCGCGATCGAGCAGGGCAAGCGTCTGCGGCGCACTCCCCTGGTCCGACAGGATGGCAACGCGCGTGGGATCGACAGCCATCGCGATGGCCGCGCCGCCTGGACGGCTGGCGATCAACGCGGTCTGCCGCAGCGGGTCCGGATTGGGCGCAACCGGCAGGAACCGGATGTCATCGATCGTCACGAATTCCTGGATCGGGCCGCCTTCGTAGATCGCCAGCCCGCCCTGCACGAGAACGTAGATCGGCCCGTCCGCCGCCACTGCCACCGCTGAACCGGTGGGATCGAGCGTCACTGGCACCGCAGGGTTCTCTGGGCTGTCCAATCCCCACCGCCCGCGCAGGTCGAACAGCTGTAGAAAACTGTTGGTCCCATCGCTCGCCAGCAGCGCCAGCCGGGCACCGCCCAGCGCCATGCCGACGAACCGCCCGGCCTTGGGCGCAAGGTTAGTGCCGTCGATGTCAGCAAGCGGCACCCAATTATTTCCGTCTTGCGATTCGATGGTCAGCCCGTCGGCGGCAATCCGCGCGATGCCGCCGTAGCCGTCGACCACCACTGGCTCCGTCGCGTGCAGCACGGCCAGTGCCGCGGTGTTCGTCATTCTCGTTGGCAGCCGCCAGTTCTGCTTGCCGGCAAGCGTATAGGCCGTACCGTTCCACGCCACGCCCTGCTCCAGTGTCCGGTCACTGGGTTCGGCGAGAAGGAGAAAGGAGCTGTGGTTGATGTCCAGCATGGCTCCCTCAGCAGACCTTCGGGACAACTGGCACAAGGTTTGGTCCGGATGAGCCACTGCCGCCCGTGCCGTCTGCCGGCGGTGCGGGCGGGGCCGAGCCGTCTGTCGCCACGCTGACACCCTGCAGCGCAGGAACCTGCCAGGCCTGCAACGGCACGGACGTGACCGGCACCCAGGTCGAACCGGATCGAATGTAGAGCGTCGCAGGCGGCACCACCGCCCGCACACCCGGAACCCGGGCGGCCCGCGTCAACAACTCGTCCGGCATCACCGTGCGCCCGAGCGGCCAGCCGCCGCCGTCCGGCCCGCCCGGCGCTAGCGCCCAGAGATACGCTGCCAGAGCCTGCTGCACGGCCTGCACGGTTGCCACGCTGTCTGCCCCGTTCTGCAGCTCGATGCTGATCCCCGCATATATCGGCACCGGTTCGGCGCTCAGCACGAACAGCTGTGTGCCGATGAGGATGCGCTGACGAAGGTAGGCGAACACCTCCTTGAGCTGTGCCAACGTCGCGACCGGGCCATTGCCCATCGCCACGGGCTGGTCCGGGAACACGAAGACACTGACGACACCCGGAACGTTGGTGCGCGTCGCTGCCGGATCAGCACCCGGCATCAGTCCCTGCACCACCTGCGCGCGCCCGAGCGTGACGCCAGGTGTCGCGAATGCCAGCGCCTGGAAGTCATCGACCGTCACCGCGCGATCCCGATGCGCGAGGAAGGCCGGAATGCGTCGCTCGGCATCGGCCACACTTTCGCCGTCGCTGCCGCCGCTGGTGGCCCACTCGTGCCGCACGGTGCCGCTCGCCGGCTGCACCGCCTTGATGCTCCCGGCGGCGAGATTGCCGGCGCTGCCGCCGCCAAAGGCATAGGTCTTCGCCGCGATCACCGCGTTGGCGGGCGGACGCTGGCCACGGATCCCATCGCCGAACGTCACCGTGCCGGCCGTCGGATCCAGCACGTAGACCGTGTCGTTACGGCCAGCGCGGCCGAAATTCTCCACCTGAGACCACGTTACCGCCTGATTGCCCTGCCAGACCTGGATCACCAGGCTCGCCGGATCCACCGGCGTCCCAGACAAGGTGAAGGTGGCATCGCCCGCGCCGGTCGCGGTTCCCAGCGGCTCATTGTTCTCGGTCGCCTGGGCGATGATCCCCACCGCGTTCACCGCCAGATAGCCGAGCGTCAGTGCAGGTGCATCAGCCGTGCTCAGCGTCAGCCACATCACCACTCGATCCGGCGTCACATCGACCGGCAGCTCGGGAGGCATGCCGGCGGTCCCGGCGAACATCGGATCGCCGCCATTGATTGGGGCCGGTGGGGTCAGCAGGGACGAATTGCTCGGCAGCCGCAGCAGCGCCACGCCGGTGTTGCGCGCGCCATTCGATGTATCGGCCTGCACCTCGAGCGGAATTTGCTGAACCGTTTGCGTCGGGCCCTGCGTCACGACTGCCCAGTTAAGCGTGCGTGTCGGCAGGTCGGTCGCCTGATCGAACGCCTCGAAGCCGGGAATGTCGGCAACCGGTGCCAACCCGATCGACAGCGCCGTCCCGGCAGCCGCCAGCGCGGCGAGCGCGGAACGCACACTGGCGGCGCTGGATGCGAAATTCTTCGGCGTGACCAGCGCCAGCCAGATCTGCCCATCCACCGCGCTGCCGAGTTGCGCGGTGCCATCCGGACCGAACGCCGGCTGCGCCACGAAAGGCAGCGGCTGGTCGATGTTATACAGCGTGCGAAGCATGGCGATCAGCTTCGCCTGCGATGCCGCGTCTGCCTCTTGATGGCGCGCCTTGATCATCGGCACCAGCTGCAGCGGTGTCGGCTGCAGGTCCGTCGTGGAGGTGAAGGTCACCGGACCGGCGGTGAACTGCGCCTGCCCGGCCGCCAGCGGCTTCGGCAGCGGCAGTTGCGTCGCATCGACGCTCACCACGCCGGTCGCCGGCGCCGCAGGGCGCAACGGTACCGACAGCAGATTCATGAACGCACGGCGCTGGCGCAGCGGAATCAGGTTCTGTCGATACAGGATTGTCTCGGCGAGCCATGCGAACATGTCGATTAGCGCCGAACCTGGATCGCCCGGCGCGATGTTGCTCCATTCCGGCGTGTGCGCCTCGACGCGCGTGATGGCCTCCGCCACCAGATCGTCGAACCGCCTGTCGTCGAGATTGGGGATTGGCAGCGGCATCACGCACCTCCCC
>DATMND010000451.1:0-4599 GCA_035569235.1 Acetobacteraceae bacterium
GGATGGCGCTTTGCAGACGCGGCAGCGCATCCTTCACAAGTTGCACGGTCTGCACGATGTTGGCGCCGGGCTGGCGCTGGATGTCGAGCACGGCGGCAGGCTGGTCTTTGTACCAGGCGGCGACGCGGTCGTTCTCCACCCCGGCGACCACGCTGCCGATGTCGGACAGCCGCACAGGCGCGCTGTTGCGCCAAGCAATGACCAGGTCGCGATAGGCCGCCGCATCGACAAGCTGGTCGTTGGCGCCGAGCGCGAAGGCAAGCCGCGGCCCGTCGAAGCCGCCCTTAGCGCCGTTGACGTTGGCGTTGGCGACCGCGGTGCGCACGTCCTCCATCGCCAGCCCATACGCGGCGAGCCGCGCGGGATCGACGCGCACGCGCACGGCGGGCCGCAATCCGCCCTGCACGGTGACACGGCCAACCCCGTCGATCTCGGATAGTTTCGGCTGCAACAACGTGTCGGCGGCATCGCTGATCATATCGATCGGCATCGAATCCGACGTGAGCGCCAAGGTGAGGATCGGCGCGTCCGCCGGGTTTACCTTGGCGTAGACCGGTGGGTAGGGAAGATTTGCCGGCAGTGTGCCCGCCGCCGCGTTGATCGCCGCCTGCACGTCCTGCGCGGCGGAATCCATGCTGCGGTTGAGGGCGAACTGCAGCGTGATCTGGCTGGTGCCTTCCGAACTCTGCGAGGTCATCGTGACCAGCCCCGGGATCTGACCGAACTGGCGTTCGAGTGAGGCGGTAATCAGCGTCTCCACGGTTTCCGGGCTCGCGCCAGGCAGCTGCGTGGTCACCTGGACGGTTGGGAAATCGACCTCAGGAAGCGCGGAAACGGGGAGGGCGCGGTAGCCGAGAACGCCGGTGAGCAGGATCGCGATCGCCAGCAGCCAGGTGGCGATGGGTCGGGCGATGAACGGCGCGGAGATGTTCACCGGGGGTTACCCCGCCCCCCGGCCCCCTCCCCAAAGGGGAGGGGGAGAATCGCGCGTTGCCGTACCTACTCCCCCTCTCCCTTGGGGAGGGGGTTGGGGGGCGGGGTCTACCACGGGCATCAGCCCGCCCCGCCTGATTGCCGCCGTCTGGTTCCCGGCGCCGCGGGCTGGCCCACGGTCGGCGCGGTCCCTGCCGCGGTCGGCTGAACGACGGTCACCTTGGTGGCGTCCGACAGCCGCGAGGCGCCGTCGATCACCACCTTGTCGCCCGGCTTCACACCCTCGGTGATTATCGAACCCTGCGCGTCTTCGTGTCCGACCGTGACGTTGCGGCGGCTTGCCGTGTTGTTCTGGTCGATCACATAAACATAGGCGCCGCGCGGACCCCGCTGCACGGCCGCCGATGGAACCACCACCGCGTCTTTCGCCGTATCCACCTGCAGCTGCACGCCGACAAATGCACCGGGCCAGAGACGGTCGCCGGAATTAGGGAACGTCGCCTTCAACTTGATCGTGCCCGTGGTGGGATCGACCTGATTGTCCAACACGGCAAGCACGCCGGTATCCAGCACGCCAGCCGGACTGCCGGCGGCACCCTGCACGTAGGCCAGCACCTTGGGCGCGTCGCCTCGCATCGCGTTCGCGACCGCAGGGAGCGACTGCTGCGGCAGCGTGAACATGGCGGAAATCGGATGCAGCTGGGTGATCATCACCATGCCGGTGGTATCCGCGGCGTGCACGATGTTGCCGGCATCGACCTGGCGCATGCCGGTGCGCCCCTCCAGCGGAGCAATGATCGTGGTGTAGCCAAGCTGCGTGCGCGCCGTATCGATCTGCGCCTGGTCCTGCGTCACCTGCGCCTCGAGTTGGGCCACCTGCGCGCGCGCCGTATCGGCCTGTTGGGCCGAGCTGTAGTTGTTGGCCACAAGCTTCTGATAGCGCGCCAGATCAAGCCTCGCATTGGCAAGCTGCGCCTCGTCCTGCGCCTTCTTTCCCGCCGCCTGGTCGAGTGCGGCCTGATAGGTGCGTGGATCGATCTGGGCGAGCAGGTCGCCCTTCTTCACGTCCTGGCCTTCCACGAAATTCACCTTGACCAGCGGGCCATCGACCATGGCCCTGACCGTGACCGTGTTGTAGGCCTGCACGGTGCCGAGCCCGTCGAGGTAGATCGGCACGTCCTTCTGCTCAGCCGCGGCGACCACCACAGGGATCGGCTGATTTGCGTTGCGATCACGCGCCGTCTGGTTAGCCGAGCCGGCCGGCCAGAACCAGATCGCATAGCCGATGCCAGCGACCGTGAGCAGGCAGAGCCCCAGCATGAGCCACCGGCGGGACCGGGAGCGGGTCAGCAGTTCAACCGGTTCGCGGGTCAGCGAGTCCATCGTGTTCCTCGAGACGAACCTCGTCCCATTTCAGCGCGATATCGGGACATCCTTGGGCGATGGCAATGGATCATCGGACATTGCCTCCAACCGGCAGCGCAATGCCGCCGGGCAGCCGTCCCGGCTTCAGGCCCGGGAACTGATCCGGGATCGGCCCGGGGGGCTGAACCCAGCCACCGCCAAGCGCCTTGTACAGCGCTAGCAGTGCCTGGAAGCGCGTCAGCCGCACCTGCGCGAGAAGGTCCTGATCGTTGAACAGGGTGGTCTCCGCCTGCAGCACGGTCGTGATGTCGACCGTGCCGGCCATCATCTGTGCGCGGGCGATGTCGGCTGCCCGCTGCGCCGTCGCAACCGCCTGACGCTGCAGCGCCTCCTGTTCGGTGGTGAAGCGCCAGGCCGTCAGCGCATTCTCGACATCCGTGAAGGCCTGGATCACCGCCTTGCGGTAGTCGGCCAACAGTTCGTCATATTTGCCCTTGGTCAGTTCAAGCTGCCCACGCAGAGTGCCGGCATCGAACAGCGGCTGGGTGAACCCGGCGGCCAGCGCCACGAGCGTGCCGCCCGGGCTGAACAGCGTGTTCAACGCGGCATTGGCGAAGCCGTAAGACCCAGTGAGCGTGACCGCCGGGAAGAAGGCCGCGCGCGCGACCTTGATGTCGAAGTTCTGTGCGACGAGCTCCGCCTCAATCTCGGCCACGTCGGGCCGGCGCTCCAGCAGGCTGGACGGCAGGCCCGGCGAAACCGGTGGCAGCGACAATGTATCGAGCGAACCGGGCCTTGCATCGATGGCCTCGGGGGGACGGCCCACCAGGATGCCGAGACCGATCAGCTCCTGTTCGAGCTGGTTGCGCAGGCCGGGGATCACCGCCCGCTCGCCGGCCACCAATGCCTCCTGCTGGGCGATATCGAGTGCGCTGGCAGTCCCGGCGTCGAGCCTGCCGCGGATCACGGCCAGTGTATGTTCGGCATCCGCCAGGTTGTTCTGTGCGACAACCAGGCGATCGGCTAGTCCAAGCGCGGTGAACCACGTATTGGCGACGTTGGTCACCACGGTCAGCGCGACCACCTCCTGATCGAACCGGCTGAACACGGCGCTGGAGACGGCGGCCTGCTGCGCGGCGCGGTTCAAGCCCCAAAAATCCACCTCGTAGGCGGCGTTCAGGGGCGTGAGGCTGTAACTGTGGATGTTGATCGTCGATGTCGTGCTGCCGCCGCGCGAGACCCCCGTGAAGCCCTTCGTGGCGCCGACCTGCTGCCAACTGGCGTTGCCGGTCGCGGTCACCGTGGGCAGCAGCGGCGCACCGGCGATCCGCACCTGGGCGTCGGCCTGGCGAACCCGGGCGATCGCGGCGGCAATGTCAAAATTCTGCACGCGCGCCTGCTCGATCAGCGAATTCAGCTCGTGCGATTTGAAGCCGCGCCACCAGTCCTCGGAGGGCCAGGCCGCGGCCTCGGTCGCCGGGGTGGCCCGGAACTCAACCGGCATCTCTACCTCCGGCCGCTGGTAATCGGGGCCGAGGTTGCAGCCGCCGAGCAGCACGACGACCGGCATCATGCCGCGAGTCGCGAGGCGAATCATGGCGTGGCCGCTAACGTGTTCTCTGACTGGCCGCCCGCCATCGCCTATGCACCACGCAATCTCCTGCCGTTATCTACCATGCCACGCGGAACACGGCGCAAAGATGTCGCTGGCATGGTCGTGTCACGGCCCGCGGGCAGCCGGATTGGATTCGACAAACCCCAAGCGGTGGCTTCCCCGCGATGAAATGTGGATACTATTTCATGAGTTGCGTCAGGCGCTTGGCGAGCCGTTCCGGCGGCATGAGATCCGAGACCAACCCGACGAAGCGCCCGTCGGGGTCCATGATGTGGATGACCGAGGTATGATCGACGCTATACTCGCCGTTGCCGTCATCGTGCCGCTGCGTGTGGATCCGATAGGCGGTTTCGATCGCAGCCACCTGCTGCTGCGAGCCGCTCAGACCGACGATGCCGGCGCCCTCGAATGCTCCGACATAGTCCTTCATCACCGCCGGCGTGTCGCGTTCGGGATCGACGGTTATAAAAATCGGCTGCAGCTTCGGTCGCATCCCTGCATCAAGCCGGTCCAGCGCCTCGGCAATGTTGTTGAGCGCCATCGGGCACGTGTCGGGGCAATGCGTGTAGCCAAAATAGACGAGCAGCCACTTGCCGCGATAGGCCTCGTCGGTCACCGTGCGTCCGTCCTGGTCGACGAGCGTGAAGGGGCCGCCGATCGCGGCGGCTTCTTGGTTTGGCGGCGCC
>DATMND010000452.1:0-5688 GCA_035569235.1 Acetobacteraceae bacterium
GCCGCCAGCGTCTACCGCACGGCCCGGACCGCGGCATTCAATATTTGGCAGCAGGAGAACTGCGCCCGGTACGCCTCATGATCGGCGCGACATCGTCGCTTTGGTTCCACGCCGCCAGTCCAATGTTAACGTGACAATGCCATGGGCAGGAATGGGGCGCGCGCACCGCCGAGTTGAACAGGACATTGGTGGGCTGGCGGCTCTATCCCCAGCGCCCGACTCGCCCGGTCCCGGTGTTCCTGCTACGTTTTCGCACTGGCAGCCGCCAACGCATCCCCGGTGGATAACGCGTCGGCCTGCCGTTCCAGTTCTGCCACAAGCATTTCGATATTGTGCCGGTCATCCTGGCCAGAAAGCGAATGCGCCAGCGTCCGCCAGCGATCTGCCTTCTTCCGCAACTCTCGGGCGTCTTCCATCGTCATCCCTACAGTTCAACCTCGTCACGTAACAGGATGGCGCAACCGCCGAGGTCGCTTTTGCTGCGGTGCACAATGCACCCTCCGATCATATGTATACAAGTAAATTGTTGCAGTGCAGCATTCGCTGAATCTTGAGATTTTGCGTCTCTGCCACGGATCGACTACTCGACGGTAGCCTTATGTTCCTGCTACGTTCTCTCGTATGGCCGCAGCCAATGCATCCGCCCGTGGGCAGCGGGCCGCCATCCTTACCAGCCCAGTGCGCGATCTGACCGGATTCTGTCTCGCTGTTGATTGCCTCGCACCCGGCAGCGGCGGGGAACGATCCTCTGCCGTTGCGGCACTGGCGCGCTTCTATGGTGGCGAGCGCACGGTCGGCCAAGTGCTGCAACGGATGCGATTCTCCGGCGGCTGCGGCGGGCGCCTGGCGGCGACGTGACTAGAGACCGGGCCGATACTCAACGCCCGAGTCCGCTCCATCCTAACAGAAATCCGCAATGAAGCTCGCCACGAACGCCAACAGCATAGCGATGGCCATGGCCGCCAGCACACGTTCCCGCCAAGTCTCTAGCAGGCCCTCACGTGGGTGAAGACGTTTGTCTATAGCAACAAGGAATGACCGGGACATGTCGGCTAGATAGCACGGCGCACACGTCGTTATGAACCTGGATTGTTCGTCTGTGGCGCTAGCCGGGCCGATAGCGCCGTCCTAGTCGGCCGCCCTACTGGCCATCCCATTGACATTCATTGTAACGGCGAATTAATGGCGAGCCGCTACGGCCTTGTGCTACGCAGATTCGTTGTCGGTTTCTCCTAGCCGGCGATTGGGTGGTCGGGACAAGCCGGGGGTTGCTCCTATCCCCCGGCTTGTTGTGATTTGGCCCCGCAAGCGGCGGGGGGCTGTCGCGGGCCACCTGTTGACGCAACGGGTGGAACGGACACGCCCACTACCGTTGACGCCGCCGACTCCGCTGTTGCCAGGACAGGCACATGACGCAAGAGGGCATTGTCACGGTAATCGCGTCTGGCAGGTTGGTCCGAGGCGGGCGAGACTGGCGGCATGAAACGACCGCCCGACAGCAACGCGATGCCGGTAACAAATCTGCTTCGGCAATCCATGCGAACCCTGCCGTCAGGACAGACCATACCAGCTGGCGGCTCAATAAGATCCTTCGTCGCACCCGCCCAGGTCGGTCGGGACATCACACGCCTGCGAAACCCATACGCGCCAACTCGGCGCGTATGGCGACGTCCTGAAGCAGTGTCACAAAGCGACGCACGGCCGGGCGATCGAACCGCCTGGCGGGAATGACGAAGTCGTATTCCTCTGCTTGCAGCGGCAGGAATCCGAGGCCATAGCGCTGCGCTACGGTCTCGATCGCCACGCCCCAATCGGCACGTTGCTGCACGATGGCCACTGCCACAGCATTGTGGGAGCGAGCCTGATGACTGTAGCCGGCGGGCCTGGCATCGCCGAGCAAACGGTCGATCAATATGCGCGTGCCGCTGCCCGCGTTGCGATTGGCCATCAGGCAGCTGGGATCGGGGCTTGCCTTAATAATGGCGCCGTGGGCATCAAGCCCACCGAAGCGCGGGTCATCTCGCCGATACACGACTCCCTGCAGGCGGCCATAACCGCGTACCAGCCGCAACGTCTCGTCAACATAGGAACGATTGTAAATACCGGTCGCCGGATCCATCAGATGGATGCCAGCGATATCGCATTCCCCGCGTCTCGCCGCCATCAGGCCGGCCGTGCTGCCAACCGACAGCATTTTCGCCGTCACCCCCTCGCGCGCCAGCAATCCAATGAGGTAGTCAAGGCCGACGCAATGGCTGCCGATGACCATGAGATCCGCCGGTTCCGCCGCGGCGCCGATGATCGTCACCGAAATGTCCATGCCCGCTGGCACCATTTCAGTCTGCGCAGGAATGGCGAAGAAGCCGTCGGCCAGAGAGAAAGCCGTTACTGCCCCGGAACCCTTGCCGATCGGGTAGGCTGCGAGCCCGCCTTCCGGCCGTTCCGTCAGCGAGACCAGGACATATTCGGTCCGACCGAGTTCGGAGACCATTTTCACCGGCAAAGTCGCGGTCCGGGTCTCGCGACGCAGTGCCGGCAGTCCGGACATGATGCGCAGCACCGGAGCGACGAATTCGTGGAACGTGAACGTCGCCGATGTCGGGAAACCGGGCAGGATCACCACCGGCTTGCCTTGCGTCACCGCAAGGCAGAGCGGCTTGCCTGGCTTCAGAGCGACGCCATGGACGACGATGCCGGGGTCGGTGAAGCGCGCGACTGTGCGATAGGCAATGTCGCCGGCACCCTTGGACGTCCCGCCCGACAAAAGCACCACGTCGGCCGCGGTGATCGCCTTGTCGACCTCTACCGCCATGATGGCGGGATCATCCGGGACGATGCCGAAAGGCACGACGACGCAACCCAATTCCTCGACCGCTGCCGCCAGCATCGGCCCGTTGCTGTCGAACACCTGTCCGGCGCGGATGGCATCTCCCGGCCGCACCAATTCGTCGCCGGTCGATAGAACAGCGACGCGCGGACGCCGGAAGATCGGAACGTCGCTTACACCGATCGCCGCCAACAACGCGACCTCCCGTGAACCGAGGACAGTTCCGACGCGCAGGACCGTTTCGCCGGCGCCGATATCCGATCCCGCCGCGGATATGGCAGCGCCAGGTGCCAGCGGCTGACCGACGTCCACCGCTGCCACCGCCTCTTCGTCGATGAATTCCGTCCGCTCGACCATCACCACAGCATCGGCACCGCGTGGGATCATGCCGCCCGTGGCGATGATCGTTGTAGTACCGGGCGAGATGGTTTCGCGCGGCACCCGGCCGGGTGTCAGCACCTCCTGATTCAGTCGCAGCCGCTGCGGCACATCTGGACGCGCCCGTTCCAGATCGGAGGCAAGCACGGCGAATCCGTCGACGTTGGAGCGATCGAAACCTGGCACATCCACCACCGCCGCGAGATCGCGCGCCAGCACGCGGCCGCGGCACTGCGCGAGCGGTACGGGCTCCTCGCCAAGCGGCGCAAGAGTGAGATGGCTACGAAACCGCGTTTCGGCCTCGTCGCGGCTTACGACGGAGAGAAATTGCTCCTGGCGAGCCGACTGCCGAACGAAATCGGCTGCATGACGAGCTGCTGAGTTCAGTTCCGGCGAAGTCATGGTTCTTCCTGCCTGCTGATGTGGCCCAGCATCGTGACGACGTCGACCAGCGCGCCAGGGGCATAACCTTCGAGACCGGCGGGGACAACGAGAAATCCGTCGGCCCTGGCATAGCCTGCCAGCCCGTCAGCCGGCGCCAGTGCCAGCGGCTCGACACTCAATCCGTGGCAGACGACAGGCACAAATTCGCTGACGCCGACCGGCGACACTATCTTGCGCGACAGCACCAAGCGCTGAATCGGGAAAGGAAAGTCGGTGGCACGTCCTGCGAGGCGGCGCAACAACCGGCCGGCAAGTAGTTCGTACGTCACCAATGCGGTCAGCGGATCGCCCGGTAGCAGCAGCAGGGGCGTTCCGCGGAGCCAGCCCAGTCCGGCTGATCCGCCTGGCGTTAGGGCCAATCCGTGATGGTCGATCCGTCCATCTGCCGCCGTGATGACATGCACGGCATCGTCGTCCTCACCCCAGCCGCTGCGCCCGACCACCAGAAAGAGGTCGGCTGGCGCGACACAAGATAGCATCCGAGCCATGTCGGGGTGCCGGCGAGCACAATGCGCAACGCCGCCGTCCCGCGCCACGAGGGCGGATATTGCCAGGCAAAGTGCCTCGATCGCAGGCGGCTTGGGGCCAGCGAAGACCAGCGTGACGACTGGGCGGCGTCGGACAATCAACTGAGTCACGCCGAGAGATGCCGCCAGAGCGATCTGCGGGATGCCTAATCGACGCCCGGCTTCGATGGCCACGCCGTCACGCTGCGCAGCCTGGCCCGTGCGCGCGACGCCGAACCCGAGCGCGACGGCATCACACACTTCCAGAGTAGTGCCGACCGCCTCGCCGACGTCCACTGGCAACACTGCGTCGGCGCCGGAGGGCAATGTCTCGCCGGCATGGCAGACGGATGCACACCCCGCGGTCAACGGCATGCCTTTGGGAACAATGGTGAAAGATAGCGGATTGTAGGTGCTGGCGCCCAGAGTGCTCGCGGCCTGCACCGCATAGCCGTCCACAAGAGCAAGGTCACGTTCTGGCCGATCAGCAGGGAAAGTGAGAGGTGCCGGCAGAACACGCCCGAAAGCCTGATGGAGGGGAGCAGCCTCGGAGCCCATAGCATCCGAACAGGCATCCAACCAAGCCCAGGCATCGACGAGTGGGAGGCGCTCGGTGAAGCGTCCTTGTGTCATCCAACTGAGCCCCGGATGCATTTGCCTCGCCCACAAATTGCAGCGATCCGTCACCGATGCAATCACACAACTGCTTCGCTCGGCGTTCAGAGGCCGACCTCAATCACTTGGCAACAGGATCGACCCAAGCTTGGGTCGGCCGATTGCGTTCACGGGCTTGTGGGAAGGCTTCCGCTGGCTGGATGGCGCCGTGCCGCGGGCGTTCGCCATCATTACCGCCAGTGCGAACGCCGACATTACGGGCCGTCGACGATCGCCAGCATCCAGTCCGTACGGCTGGACCATCGCCGATCACGTGGACCTCCTTGGCGAGACTTTTCAACACAATCGGTCGGCGGCTGCCGTAGGCTATCCCCACGAACGAACGTCTGCTTGTTGCCGTCCCGCATTCAAAAGCCGCCGTTCCGGTTTTGGCCAGATCGAGCCATCAGACGAGCGTCCGGTTTTTTGTCTGGCCGTCGCAGAGCGCACCGTCGCAACCACCCATTGCGATTATTGGCCCCATGCTGGCGCACGCGCGGGGGCTGCAAGCGCTTATGGCTGCGCCGCGTCGTGGCCAGAGCGCTCCCCAAGACCACCTCAGGCCGGGCGCAGTCGAACGAATCTTCGGACGTATCCTCACGTGTCTCGTTTGGATTGGTCTGATCCGCGGCCACTTCCACGTTCTCGAAGCCCGTGGGCGAAAGAGCGGTAGGATAATCTCAGGGCAATCGCATTTCAGAATAGAGTAAGCAGCCGGGTGAGATAGCGTTCATCCCAGCCGGCCCGCATGAACTTGCCGCGCAGTGATCCCTTGCTGGTGTCCTTCTGCATGACGTTCAGCGCCATATGCCGCAGCACGGCGAGATTCTGCGGGCCGTTGCCCAACCGCGTCCTGTCCTGATCCTCGTTCATCACGAC
>DATMND010000453.1:0-5506 GCA_035569235.1 Acetobacteraceae bacterium
TCGAACCCGGTCAGTCCGACAAGGCCGATGATCTGCGCGACACGCGCATCGGCCTCGGCGCGCGGCACGGCGCGACACTTGAGTTCGAGCGCGATCCGCACGTTGTCGGCCGCGGTACGCCAGGGCAGCAACGTGTCCTTCTGCGTCATGTAGCCGACGCGCCGGTTTGGCCCCGCCACTGCCGTTCCGTCATACGACACCACGCCGCTGCTGGGCGGCAGCAGTCCGGCAATCAGGTTCAGGATCGTTGACTTGCCGCAGCCGCTTGGTCCGACCAGCGCCACGAACTCGTGCGCATGGATTGCCAGATCGGTCGGCCGCAGCGCTTCCACCTCGCGATCCCGCGTGACGAAGCGCTTGCCGACGCCGGCGAGCCTTATCATCTCCCTGCGCGGAATCGTCATCGGTTCGGCGACGCCAGCCGACTCGGCCACATCAGCCCTCGGCATGGCGCCACCGCAGCATGTGCCGCTCGCCCCAGGCGGCCGTCTCGGAAACCGCAAGTCCCAGCAGCATCAGAATGAACAGCGCCGCGTAAAGCGACGTCATGTCAAATTGCGATGCGGCATCGCTGAGCAGAAAGCCGAGGCCGCGGCGGGCCGCCAGCATTTCGCCGGTAGTTGCCGCCACCAGCGCATAGGGCAGCGCGATCTTCATCCCACCGATGATCCAGGCCATGCAGGCCGGCGCCACGACCTTTTGGAAACTTTCCCGTGGTGTCGAGCCCATCAGTTCAACTTGTGCGATCAGGTCCTGATCCACCGAGCCGGCACCGGCGAATGTATTGAAGAACAGCAGGAAGAACACAACGATCGACACCAGCACCATCTTCGGCAGTATGTCGAGGCCGAAGAACATGATGAACAGCGGCGCCAGTGCAATCAGCGGCACGCTGTAGAAAGCGACGACGATCGGACGCAGAATTCCTGCGGTCACCGGTGAACGGCCGAGCAGCAGACCCGCCAAAACACCAAATGCCGCCCCCGCCACCAGCCCGGTGACAACCTCGGTCAGCGTTGTCGCAACATGGATATAGAGATCGCCCCGCAACCAACTCGCCAGCCGGACTGCGATCAGGCTCGGCCGGCTGGTCCATTCCGAGCCGTAAAGGCGACCGATCGCCTCCCATCC
Source organism: Acetobacteraceae bacterium (assembly GCA_035569235.1). Taxonomy (GTDB): domain Bacteria; phylum Pseudomonadota; class Alphaproteobacteria; order Acetobacterales; family Acetobacteraceae; genus JAMXLO01. Next base: position 1,132 of record DATMND010000453.1, read on the forward strand.
GGAGAGCAGCACAACGCCCACCGCAATCTGCCAAATGATGATGGGATCGAAGCGTCGCGTCATGCTACTTGCCCAGCAGATCCTTGGCGGCCTCGCGCGACAGATCGGCATAAACCAGCTGATCGTAGGTGGCCGAGATCGGCGTCTTCTCGCTCAGGTTCACCATCTTGACCGTGCTGTCCACCTGCGCCTGCGAGATCGCCGGCGTCGTCGGCACCGCCTTGATGTAGGTATCGAACGCCGTATTGAACTCGGCTTCCGGCGTGTCCTGGAAGAACTGGCGGACGATGCGCCGCGTCGCCTCCTGGTCCTCGTGCGCGAACTTCATCGCTCTGGTCATGGCGCGCACGACATGCAGCAGCAGCGGGCGCTTGTTCGCCAGCGTGTCGCGGCTGGTGGTGATCACCTGGTACGGCACGTCGCGATACTCGGGCAGCATGCCGGTCATCGGGTCGGCGATGACCTGGCCGAGCCCGCGGCTCACCGCGATATCGGTGAACGGCGACATGAACGCAAACCCATCGGTGCTGCCCTGCTGCATGGCGGCAACCATTGGCGCGCCGATGCCGCCTGGCTGCAGCTTCACGTCGGTGGCAGGGTCCATGCCGCGCACCAGCATGATAGTGCGCATGAACTCATCGGTGCTGGAGCCGGGCGAGGTGATGCCGATGCGCACGCCTTTGACCCGTTTGATCTTCTCGTCGAGCGACATGGCCTCGGTGATGCCCAGCCGCTTGATCGCAGCATTGGAGAGCACGAGTGCGATGGGATACGCATCGAACGCGGTGCAGATGCCCACCAGGTCGCCGCCGCGCCCGACGGCGTGCATCGTGTGGGCAAAGCCGACCTGGGTGATCTCGGCACTGCCGCCCATCACGGCGGCGGCCTGTCGTGTGCCCGAGTTGACGTCGACCGATTCCGGCTCGAGGCCCTCTTCCTTGTAGAACCCTGCGCCAATGGCGATGTACTGGATCATGAAGGAGAGACCCTTGCCGGCAAAGGCAATGGTGACCTTCTGCAGTTCCTCGGCAGCCGCCGGGCGTCCGGCCGCTGGGCCGAATGCGGCCAGCGCCAGCACTGTTGCAAGAAGTCGTAGTACGCGAGATCGCATGGCCTCCCTCCGCATTCTTCTTGCCGGCAGAGTAGTCGGCTTTCAGTTAGCATGTCACCACAGAGGCGCAGAGGGTCGGGCGCGTCATGGCCGGCGAAGGCCGGCCATCCACGTCTTCTCGTCACGCTGGCAATGAAGGTCTGGACAAGCCCCGCCACGACAAATCCGCGCAGGCGCCTACAGGGGCTCGCACGCGGTCCGATCGCCTTGTACGATGCGTTGAAGGACGCAAGGGGAACGCCATGAAACTCAGCATCGATCGCATCCTGACGACGCATGTCGGTAGCCTGCCGCGGCCGCAGCCGCTGGTGGACCTGCTGATCAAGAAGGATCGCGGCGAACCATATGATGCCGCCGAATTCGCCAGCCAGGTGCGCCAGGCCGTTGCCGACATCGTCGCGCGCCAGGTCGCGATCGGCATCGACGTCGTCAGCGACGGTGAATCGAGCAAGGTCGGCTATGCGACCTACATCAAGGACCGCCTCACCGGCTTCGGCGGCGAGCCCTACGTGCCGAAACCGAACCGCGACGTGGCGGACTATCCGGATTTCCGCCGCCGTTTGGAACTTTTCGTCAGACCCCAGCAGATCCGCCGGCTTTGCTGCACCGGGCCGATCACGCGGCAGGACCATGAATCGGCGCAGCGCGACATCGCCAACTTCAAGGCGGCGATCGCGGCATCGAAGCCGGTCGATGCGTTCATGCCCGCGGCATCGCCCGGCGTGGTGTCCACGTTCCAACCCAATCGCCACTATCCCAACCATGCAGCGTACATCGACGCGATCGCCGCTGCGATGCAGGAGGAGTACGAGGCGATTGCCAACGCCGGCATCGTCGTCCAGCTCGACAGTCCGGATCTCGCGATGGCGCGCCACACCGGGTTCCAGGATTTGACGGAGGCGGAATTCCTCAAACAGGCCGAGCATCAGGTCGAGGCGCTGAACCGCGCGCTGGCGAACGTGCCGGCAAGTTCGGCGCGTCTGCATCTGTGTTGGGGCAACTACGAGGGTCCGCACGATTTCGATATTCCGTTGCAGACGATCCTGCCGATCATCCTGAAGGCCAAGCCCCAGGCGATCTCGTTCGAGGCGGCGAACCCCAGGCATGAGCATGAATGGACGGTCTGGCGCGACGCCAGAGTGCCGGATGACAAGGTGCTGATCCCCGGTGTGATCGACACCTGCACCAACTACATCGAGCACCCCGAACTGGTCGCGCAACGCATCTGTCGCTTCGCCGATGTCGTTGGACGCGAACGAGTGATCGCCGGCACCGATTGCGGCTTCTCGACATCGGTTGGAACCGCTGGACGCGTGGACCGCGAGATCGCATTCCGCAAGCTGGCTTCCCTGGTGGAGGGCGCGAAACTCGCATCCGAGCGCCTCTGGCACTGAGGGTGTGAGGCCCGGGATGATGAAGATGAGGGCCGCCGACGCCGCTTGACAGACGCGCGGGCGTGACGTAGTTAATCATCCGGTTACATAACCTGATGGTTCACCAAGCCATGCTGCGCGACCATCTCACCACCACCTTTGCGGCCCTCGCCGATCCCACGCGCCGCGCGATCCTTGCCCGCCTCGTCTCGGGCGAGACCACGGTCACGTCGCTTGCCGAACCGTTCGACATGAGCCTTCCCGCCATCTCGAAGCACCTCAAGGTGCTGGAGCGTGCCGGCCTGATCGCCCGCGGCCGCGACGCGCAGTGGCGCCCGTGTCGGCTCACGGCGGCCCCGCTCAAGGACGCCGCCGATTGGCTGGACCACTATCGCGAATTCTGGGAGCAGAGCTTCGATCGTCTGGAAGACCATCTGCGTGAATTGCAGAAAAAGGAGAAACGCCATGGACGCAGGAAGTAGCGTCGCCACAAACACGGAGGAGCGGGAGCTTGTCGTCACGCGCATCATCGACGCGCCGCGCAATCTCGTTTTCAAGGCATGGACGGAGCCCGAGCAGGTGGCGCGTTGGTGGGGGCCGCAGGGCTTTGTCACGACGCACTGCGACATGGACATCCGTCCGGGTGGCGCGTTCCGCTGTTGCATGCGCTCGCCGGCGGGCACCGACCATTGGAAGCGTGGTGTGTACCGCGAGATCGTCGAACCCGAGCGGATCGTCTTCACATTCGCATGGGAGGATGCGGATGGACACCCGGGCCACGAACTGCTGACGACGGTGACCTTCGTCGACCTCGGCGCACAGACGCGACTGACACTGCATCAGGCGACGTTCGAAACGGTCGAGCGACGCGACGACCACCGCGGCGGCTGGACCAGCTGCTTCGAACGGTTCGCCGAATACATCAGGAAGGAGGTCGAAGCATGACGCACCATCAGATCGTCTCGCGCGATGAGTGGATCGCCGCGCGCAAGGAGCTCTTGCAGAAAGAGAAGGATTTTACCCATCTGCGCGACCGGTTGAACGCCGATCGACGCGCCTTGCCATGGGTCAAGGTGGAGAAGGAGTATCTGTTCGATACGCCAAACGGCCGACAATCGCTGGGCGATCTGTTCGACGGACGCAGCCAGCTGGTGACCAAGCATTTCATGTTCGGACCGGACTGGAGCGATGGTTGCGTCGGCTGCTCGTTCGAGATGGACCACATCGAAGGTGCGCTGGTACACCTGGAGCACCACGACGTATCGTATGTGTTGGTATCGCGCGCCCCGCTGGCAAAGATCGAGGCGTTCAGGCAGCGCATGGGCTGGCGCTTCAGGTGGGTGTCCTCCTATGGCAGCGACTTCAACTACGATTTCCATGTCTCGTTCACGCCGGAGCAGGTCGCCAGCGGCAAGGCGTACTACAATTACGAACTGCGCGACGTCGGCATCGACGAGCTGTCCGGCCGCAGCGTGTTCTATCGCGACGAGGCGGGGGACATTTTTCATACCTACTCATCCTATGCCCGCGGCGGTGAGCTGTTTCTGGGCAGCTATGCGGTACTGGACATCACGCCGAAAGGCCGCGACGAGACCATCAACGGCAATATGACCGACTGGGTGCGGCACCATGACCGATATCAGGACAGTGAAGACGCCTGTTGTCATACGACCTGATATGGTCATTCCCCGGGTCTGAACAATCGAAAGGAGATTCAAATGTCCTACGTCGACGGCTTCGTAATCGCGGTACCGAAGCACAACATCGAAGCCTACAAGGCGACGGCGCGCACTGCCGGCGAGGTCTGGATGGCGCATGGCGCGATCGCCTTCGTGGAGACCATCGGCGATGACGTGCCGTATGGCGAACTCACCTCTTTCCCGCGCGCGGT
>DATMND010000454.1:0-12418 GCA_035569235.1 Acetobacteraceae bacterium
GACGCGGCGGCGGGTCCGGCATGAGGCGGCGCGGGCAGATCTCTATAAGGCTCCCTCTCCACCCCCCGGGGTGGAGAGGGAGATGCGGCGGCGGCGGCGGCATGAGGCGGGGCGAGCAACTCTCGATAAGGCTCCCTCTCCACCCCCAGGGGTGGAGAGGGAGAAGCGGCGGGAGCGGCTGATGCTCGAGGTCCGCGACCTGCACGCCTTCTACGGCAAGAGCCACATCCTCCAGGGCGTCGATCTGTCGGTGAACGAGGGGGAGATCGTCAGCCTGCTCGGCCGCAACGGCGTCGGGCGATCGACCACCTGCAAGGCGATCATGGGCCTCGTGGAATCGGTGGGCACGGTGCGCTACCGCGGCCGGGACATCGCCGGCCTGCGCGCCAACCTGGTGGCAAAGGCGGGCATCGGCTACGTCCCCGAGGATCGCCAGATCTTCCCCACACTGACGGTGCGGCAGAACCTGATGCTGGGCCTCAAGCGCGCCGGCCGGTTCGGGCGCTGGAATTTCGACGACGTGTTCAAGCTGTTCCCCAACCTCGCGGAGCGGCAGAACAACCCGGCCGGCGTCCTGTCCGGCGGCGAGCAGCAGATGCTGACGATGTGCCGCACGCTGATGGGCGATCCGGACCTGATCCTGATCGACGAGCCGACTGAGGGCCTTGCGCCGATGCTGGTCGAGCAGGTCGGCCACCTGCTGGAGGAGATCGCACGCCGGGGTGTGTCGATCCTGCTGGTGGAACAGAAGCTGACCATTGCGATGCGGATTTCCCGCCGGCTTTATGTGATGGGACACGGCCGCATCGTGTTCGAGGGCACGCCTGCCGATATCGCAGCCAGCAACGATATCCGCCGGGAATGGTTGGAAGTCTGAGCCGGCCGCCCGATACGGTGCGGAATTAAATTCAACTCCCCGTGATTGAGTTGTTGACGATTACGTGAGCCCTGTGCTTTTCTGTCTCGCTGCCACAGGGGGGCTCTCAGCGTGTGGGCACGATACCAGAGCATGCGGCTATCAACCCGGCTGCTGTTGATCGTTCTGACCTGCCTGGTACCGATCATGGCCCTTGTGGTCTGGGTCGAGTACAGCCATTGGGCTGAACGGCGGGCGCAACTCGGCGATCTGGCACAGCAGCAGGGCGAACTGCTGAATGGCGACATCTCGAGCATCGCCGACAGTGCTCGCGTCCTGCTGAGCACGGCGGCCGAATTCCGGATATTTCGTCGCGACCTGACACCCTCGTGCGACGAACGGCTGGTCAGCATCCAGCGCGACCTGCCGATGTTCGGATTCCTCGCCCTGGTCGATGCCGGCGGCAACGTGCTCTGCGCCTCGAAACCCGGGCTGCGCGCGAGCGACGGCGACACGCCGGTCTGGTTGCAGGAGGCGATCGGCGCCGCTGATTTCGCGGTGGGTCGCTACGCGACGTCGCCAGCTCTGAGTTCCGGGTTCCTGCCCTTTGCCCTTCCCGTCCCTGGATTGGATTCGGATCATCGCCGAACTCTTGTCACCGGTCTGGACCTGGGATGGCTGGCACAGCACCTGCAGCAGGTCCGGCAGACCGGATCGCGCTTCCTGGCCGGCACCGTGCTTTCGCTGACCGATCGCGACGGAACGATACTGGCGCGCGCGCCAGCGCACGAGACGAATGTCGGCAAGCATCTCCCGCCGGCCGCCATGCAATTGGTCACTGCCGAGCAGGCCGGCATTATGCGATTGAGGAGCATGGACGGGACGGAGCGCGTGTTCGGCTTCATTCCCGCCGCGAAATCGCGGTATCACCTGATGGTCGCGATCGGCTTCTATGAGCCCGATCTGATGACCGACATCAATCGGGCCAGCCTCCGCGGCGCCCTGCTGCTGGGCGCTGTGGCGATCGGCGCATTTCTGATGACCCTGTTCGTCGCGCGGCGGTTCGTCGGACGGCCGACCAGGGAACTGCTCGAGGCGGCGCGCCGCTGGCGTTCCGGCGACCTTACCGCGCGTGCGCCTGGCCAGGACGAAAGGTCGGAATTCGGCCAGATCGCGACTGCCTACAACGATCTTGCCCGCACGCTGGCGCGCCGCGAGGACGAATTGCGGGTGCATGCCGAGGCGATGGAGGTCCGGGTCGCTGAGCGGACGCGCGAACTGCTGGTCACCAACAACCGGCTGCAGGTGGAGATTGCCGAGCGGCAGAACACCGAGGCGGCGCTGGTGCAATCGCAGAAGCTCCAGGCGGTGGGACAGCTTGCCGGCGGGATTGCGCATGACTTCAACAATCTGCTGGCGACGGTGCAGGGCAGCCTCGATCTGCTGTCGCGCACCCTCCAGCCGGACCAGAAACGCCAGCGCGGCTGGATCGAGCGCGCATCGGGCGCGGTTTTCCGTGGTTCCCAACTGACCGGGCGTCTTCTGGCGTTCTCGCGTCGCCAGCGCCTCGTGGTCGAGTCGTCGGACGTGGACCGTCTGGTGCGCGATCTGGTGCCGTTGCTGCGAACCTGCACGCACGGACAGCGAATTCGGATCGATACCAAGCTCGGTGCCGCGTTGTGGCCCGCGATGGTCGAGGCGAGCCAGGTGGAGGCTGCGATCCTGAATCTGGCCTTGAACGCGCGCGATGCGATGCCCGACGGCGGCGTGCTGACGATATCGACCGGCAACAAGGTCATCGCCGATGGCGAGGCGGAAGTTGCCGCGGGCGATTATGTCGCGATCACCGTGGCCGACACGGGCGTCGGCATGTCGGACGAGGTGGCGCGGCGTGCCTTCGAGCCGTTCTTCACCACGAAGGGCCTTTCCGGGTCCGGACTTGGCCTGAGCCAGGTGTTTGCGATGGTGCGGGAATCCGGCGGCACCGTTAAACTTGCGACGGCACCTGGCAGCGGCACGTCGTTGACATTGCTGCTGCCGCGCGCGGCTGAGATGCCGAAGATCGATCGTCCGCAAGTCGTGGAGCGCCGGCCGCAACCGAAGCTGCCCGTGCTGGTAGCCGATGACGATCCGGAGGTGCTGCAGGTCACCGCGGAAATGCTGCGTCAGCTCGGCTATAGCGTCACCACGGCGCGTTGCGGTCATGAGGCCCTGGCATTGCTCGACGCGGCGGAGCCGGCGATCGTTGTGCTTGACTATGCGATGCCGGCGATGACCGGCCTGGAGGCGGCGGCGGCCATGCGCACCCGCGGCTTCGCCGGACCGATCATACTGGCGACCGGCTATGCCGACCTGAGCGAGTCGGAGCATTTCGAATTGGAGACGTTGCAGGGTGTGCTGAACAAACCCTACACGATCCGCGATCTGGAAGCGCTGCTGGCGCGGGTCGAGGTGGAGGTGCCGTGGTTCGCGGAAGAAGCATCGCTGGAGACCGCGAGCTGAGTTCCACCAGTGCCGTTGCGAGAAGCGAAGGGATCGAGGCGAAATAAGTGCGTCGGTTGACGATGACGTTTGATCGCTATGCCGTCATCCCCGCGAAAGCGGGGACCCAGAGATACACATAGCGATTCTGCTCCCCCTGGGTCCCCGCTTTCGAGGGATGACAATGGGGATCGCAGTCCGCGGGTCAGAATGATTCGCTTGTTCCGACTCAGATCCAAACGACGCGGCTGCGGTCAGGCGGCTAGCGTCTTGTGCATGAAGACGCGTTCGACGCCCTTCATGCTGGCGACCCGGCCAAATTCCTCCCAGCCGTGATGGGCGTAGAATTCGGGCGCCTGGATGTTGATGGTGATCAGCATCGCGGCGCGGCAGCCGCGGCGCACCGCTTCCTCCTCCGCCATGCGCAGTGCCCGGCTGCCAATGCCCGAGCGCCGCAGATGCTCGGGCAGGTAGAACAGGTCGAGGAAGAACAGCCCCAGCGTGGTGCGCCCAAGCAGTCCGCCGACCGGTTCGCCGGTGTCCGGATCCTGCACTGCGACCGCCAGCGCACGCCAGTCGCGCACGCCGGTCTGCTCCGCGTTGTAGTCGGCCAGTCCGGTGTCCAGAACAGCCTCGAGGGCGGGATCAGGGTTATCGGTGAGTGTGACCGTGGCGCCGATTTTGTCGGGCGCGTCGGTCATCGGCGATCCTCCGGGAACAGATAGCCGAAGGTCACGAACAGCGCCGTGACGAAGATCACGCCGCCGACGAGGCCGGGCACCCACGCTTTTTGGCTCAAGGTCGTGACGACCATCCACCCCGAGGCCAGCAGACCGGCGAAGTGCAGGCCCACACCCGCCCACGGTGGCATGCTGCCAGCGGTTTCCTTGCGTCGGACGGCCAACAACGGATGCAACATGGCCGCATCCTAGCGGCAACGGCGGAAGACAGACAAATGTTGCGGCGAGGCGGTCCTCGCGGGGAACCATCAATGACTTCGGTTACTACGGGGTCACGATGTTGCCTGGCATCCGGCCGGCCAGCACAGCGGCAATTCCGTCGAGCGCGAGAAATCCCATCGCGTCGCGTGTCGCCACCGTGGCGCTGCCGAGATGCGGCAACAGCACCACGTTCTCCAGGGCGAGATACCCAGGGTTGAGCCTTGGTTCGCCTTCGAACACGTCGAGTCCGGCGAAGCCGACCTGCCCGTTCTGCAATGCCGCGATCAGGGCCGCGTCATCGACCAGTGTGCCGCGGGCCGCGTTCACCACCACCGCGCCACGCTGCAGCATGGCGATGCGATCCGCATTCAGCCAGTGATACGTCGCGCCGCCGCCTGGCGCGTGGAGGCTCAGCACATCGCACGATGCCAGGAAGCCCGCGTCGGTGTCGTGATAGATCGCGCCTTCCTCCACCGCGGGCGGCAGCCGCGTCACGTCACGATAGTGGATCGTCATGCCGATGCCGCGCGCCATGCGTGCCAGTTCGCGGCCGATGCGACCCATGCCGAAGATGCCCAGGCGCCGACCCACGACGCCGATGCCGAGCAACTGTGTCGGCGCCCAACCCTGCCAACGCCCGGACCGGATCATCCGCTCGCCCTCTCCGGCGCGACGCGCAGCGGCGAGCATCAGCAGCAATGCGGTCTCCGCCGTCGCGACGCTCAGCACATCCGGCGTGTTGCACACGGCAATGCCGCGCGCGCCCGCGCAGGCAACGTTGACGTGATCGTAGCCGACGCTGAATGTCGCGATGACCTTCACGCTTGCAGGCAGTGTCGCGATCAGCGCTGCGTCGAAGGTATCGCCCGGACAGGTCAGGATCGCATCGGCGCCCACGGCACGCGCGGCAATATCCGTGATCGGCACATCTGACGACGTCAGCCGTGCATCGAAGTCCGACGCGGCGCGTGCTTCGACCGCGGGCGGAAGCCGCCTTGTGACCAACAGAACCGGCTTGGTCATCGGCTCAGTAGGTTCCGGCCGTCTGCCTGGGCCGCGCCGTGCCGGCCGGTTGCGCACCGGTCAGCATGGCGCGCATACCCTCGCCGTTGACCCGCCACCAATCGTGCAGGATGCGAACATCCCAGCCGATGCAGAAATGTTTCACGCCCATCTCCAGGTAGGGCGCAGCCTGTTTGATATCGGCGAGTTCCACGCGCGGGTGCAGGCCTTTCTTCAGCGCCATCTCGATGGTCTTGCGCTCGGCCTTCAGCACGTCGGGATGGCTGCGCTGACCGGTGACGCCAAGGCTCATCGAATAGTCCGACGCGCCGAACTGCACCATGTCGATTCCCTTGACCGACAGGATCGCATCGAGGTCCTCAACGCATTCCCGCTTCTCGACCATCACGGCGATCACCACCTCGTTCAGCGCTTCCACATAGGCGGGCGAGCCGCCTTCGCGCACGGTGCCCACGTCACGCCGCATGCCGACGCCGAGCCGGCCGCCGGTACCCGGCGTCTCGGCGCGCACCGCCGCCACGCAGGCATGCGCATCCTCGACCGTGCGCAGGTCGGCGAACAGCATCGCCTGAAAGCCCGAGCCGATCGCGCGCATCGCCTGATGCGTCCACTGTGTCTGTTCGATCTTGATCATGCCGCCGAGGTTCTTCAGTTCCAGCGCGCGGCCGAGGTTGTCCAGGTCGTGCATGTGGAACGGGCCGTATTCCGCGGTGAACTCGACGTAGTCATAGTTGCCGGCGTCGCCGATCAGCTCCACCAGCGTGGGCCAGCTCGACAGGAGGTGGGTGCCGATGGAAGGCTCGCCGGCCGTGAGCAGCGCGCGCAGGCGATTGTGACGCATCGTGGGTTTCCTTGTGGCTTGCCGGACGAGGTGGGCGGCGACAGTAGGCCGATCGGGCGGCGGCCGACAATATTGAGGACTACGTCCTGCAGGCCCCCAGCTTGTCAGGCGTGCTGAACAACCTGGAGAACATACATGGACCGTGATTCCGTCAACTGGAAGGGCTACTGGATTGCCGCTCCGACGCCGTTCACTGTGACGGGCGCACTCGACGAGAGCGCATTGCGCAGCGTCCTCCGCCTGTATCACGACCAGGGTGTGCACGGCGTGCTGGTCAACGGAACTACCGGCGAATGGTTCTCTCAAACCGAAGCGGAACGTCGGCGCGTGGCCGAAATCGCGGTGGAGCAACTCGGGGGCAAGATCCCGGTGGTGATCGGGTGCACCACGTTCACGCCGTCGCAAACAATATCACTCGCGCTGCATGCGCGCGAAATCGGTGCGGATGGAATGCTGTCCACACCTCCGCCCTACGCCGCACCGACACCACGCGAGATCGTGGCATTTTTCTCGGCGATCTCTGACAACGTTGATCTGCCGATCATGGTTTACAATTGGGCGCGCGGCGTCGCCGTTGAAATTACCTGGGAGACGGCGATCGAGTTGGCAAAGATCCCCCGCGTTGTCGCGATCAAAGACAGCACGGTGAACCGAGTTCAGGCTCTCACGACGCTCGAAAAGGTCGGCGACCGCGTGCGCATCTTCGGCGGGTTCATCGACCGTCTGGGCCTCTCCGTACTGCGTGGCCTTGGCGGCGATGGCAATATCGATGGCGGTGGCCTCGGCGCGAAGTTCGCAGTGGCGTTCTACGAAGCGTTCTGGCGTGATGACATTACGGCCGCGCAGCTTGCCGCCAGTCGCTACGTGGCCTTGATGACCAGGCTGATCCACCCAGACTGGAGCGGCGCATTCGGCTCACCACAGGCGCAGATCAAGGCATGCATGAACATGCTGGGCCAGCCTGGCGGTTACGTCCGTCCACCACTGCTGCCGATTGACGACCCGCAGCACCTCGAAGCATTGCGCCGGATCCTCGATGAAGCGGACCTGTGCCCTTGCTGACTGGATCACTCGACAAAGGCTCATATGAGCGATCCACTGGAGTTTGGGCCGGAACGACAGGAAGGACGGGATGGGCGAACGACACATCGGTGTCATAATAAATGGCGCCACTGGCCGCATGGGCACCACCCAGCACATGGCCAATCTGCTTGCGATCGCCGCCGACGGTGGGCTGGCGCTACGCAACGGCGATCGATTGATTCCGGATTTGTTGCTGGTGGGGCGCGATGCGGGGCGGTTGAAGGCGCTCGCGGCCGCCAACGGAAACCAGCGCTGGACCACGAGCCTCGGCGAGGCGTTGGCGGGTCCGGAAACGATCTTCATGGATTGTGCCGCGACCGGCCGGCGGCCGGCGCGCGTACGCGAGGCAATTGCGGCAGGCAAGCACATCCATATCGAAAAGCCGATAGCGCCCACGGTGGAGGAGGCTATGTCTTTGGCGCGCGCGGCGCATGCGGCCGGCGTGAAACACGGCGTGATACAGGACAAGCTGTTCCTGCCCGGCTTCGCCAAGCTGCTGTTCGTCAGGAACGCCGGATTCCTGGGGCGCATCCTGTCGATCCGCATCGATGCGGGGTCCTGGATCTTCGACGGCAAGGTTCAGGAATGTCAGCGGCCGAGTTGGAACTACAAGCGCGCAGAGGGCGGCGGGCTTGCACTCGATATGATGGCGCATTGGCGTTACATGATTGACCGGCTTGCAGCACCAGTGACGGGCGTGTGCGCGTTGATGGCCACGGCGATACCCGAGCGCGTGGACGAGCAGGGACGCACCTACACTGTGGACGTGGAGGACACGTCGCACGCGCTGCTGCAACTCGCGGGAGGGGCGGTGGGTGTCATCACGAACAGCTGGGCGACGCGGATCCGACGCGATGATACAATGGTGGTGCAGATGGATGGCACGCTCGGTTCGGCGGTGGCGGGTCGCTTTCGCTGCTACACCCAGGCGGCGGTGAACACGCCTGAGGCGTTCTTTGGTGGCGGGCGACCGGCGGGGATGGATTTTGCCGCGCAGTGGCAGGAGATTCCGGACACGCTGCCGACTGCCAATCCGTTCCGGAAGTGCTGGGAGGCGTTCTTGCGCCATGTCGCCGAGGATGCGCCCTATGGTACCAATCTTGTTGAAGGGGCGAAGGCCGTGCAGCTTGCCGATCTCGCCTATCGCAGTGTCGCTGAAGGACGGTGGATGCCAGTGCCGGAACTCAGTCTGTGAGGTCGGCACACGCGACGCTGCTCCGCTGAAAAGGGCCGCATCATGCACGAACGGACCGTCGCCATTCCTACCCACGCTGGACAGATGGAGACTTTCATCACCCACCCCGAACAGGGCGGCCCGTTTCCGTGCGTCGTCATATTCATGGACTTCTGGGGGGTGCGCGAGGAGCTATTTGACATCGCGCGCAGGGTCGGTACGGTTGGCTACTACTGCTTGGTGCCCGACCTATACTATCGTCAGGGTCGGGTGCGCCACGAATGGCGCAACGAAAAGAACCAAATGATCTCGATGCACAATCTCGATCCGGAACGCCAACGCGAGGCGATGGTTCCGCTCGAAAAGCTGTCCAATGCGATGGTCATCGAGGACACCGGTGCGCTGATGGAGTTCATTGATCGCGGCGAGCCGGTGCGTCCAGGCGGCATCGGCTCGATCGGCTATTGCATGGGCGGGCGACACGTCTTGTGCGTTGCTGGCGCGTACCCGGATCGGTTCATCGCCGGTGCCAGCCTGCATGGCACGGCACTGATTTCTGATCGCGACGATTCCCCGCATCGGCTCGCGCACCGGTTTCGCGGCGAACTGTATTGCGGTTTTGCGGAACACGATCCCCACGCGCCGCCGGCAATGATCGAGGAACTGGGCGACCTTCTGAACCGCTGCCCGGTCGCGTATCGGCACGAATTCCACCCCGGCGCGGAACATGGCTATGCGCTGCCAAACCGCGACATCCATGACAAACGTGCGGCGAACCGGGATTGGGAACTGATCTTCGCCATGTTCCATCGACAGATACCGATGGGGTGACGCGTGACGGCTGGCACGGCCGCCACGGAAAAGCAGGGAGGGAGAATGACGCTGCGAACGGGACGACGCGGATTGCTCGCAGGCAGCGTCGCTGCGACGCTTGCTGCGAATTTGCCGTTGCCGGCGATCGGGCAGGAGAAGCCGGTCAGGATCGGGCTGTTGACTGTCAAGAGCGGCCCGCTGGCGCAAGGCGGCATCCAAATGGAACAGGGCATTTCGCTGTTCCTCAGGCATCGTGGCAACAAGCTTGCCGGGCGCACGGCCGAACTGATCATCGCCGACACCGGCGGCAATCCGGCCGGAGCCAAGACAAAGGCGCAGGAACTGATCGAGCGCGACCAGGTCGATTTCGTCGTCGGCCCGCTCGCCGCCTTCGAATTGCTGGCCATCAGCGACTATGCCGCTCAGCGCAAGTGTCCGATCCTGAGTCTTGCCGCCGCCGAGGACATGACCCAGCGGAGGCCCAACCCGTATTTCGTGCGCGCTTCCGCGACATCGGCACAGTCGATGCATCCGCTCGCCGACTACGCCCGCAAGGAACTGAAATACGCGACCGTGATCACGGTCGCCAATGATTTCGCTTACGGCTACGAGGAAATGGGCGGCTTTCAACGGGTCTTCGAGGATGCCGGCGGTCGGGTGAAGGCGAAGCTGTGGCCGCCGCTCGTGACCCCCGATTATACGCCGTTCCTTGGGCAGATGAGCGAGGTTGACGCCGTTGTCTCGGGCCTGGGCGGCTCGAACCCGATCAAGTTCATGCGTCAGTACAAGGACCAGGGGATTACCCTGCCGGTGCTTGGTGGCGGCGTGGCGATGGATGATGGCTTGTTGAAGAGCTTCGGCGACGAGGCGATCGGGGTCATCTCGTGCGCCGCCTATACCGCCGATCTCGACACGCCGAGCAACCAGCGCTTTGTCGCCGACAGCATCCGCGACTATGGCGGGATTCCCGGCTCCTATGCTGCGGGCCTGTATACCAATGGCCAGGTGGCCGAAGCGGCGCTTGAACAGACCGGCGGGCGGACCGACGACAAGGAGGTGCTGATCGCGGCGATGCGCGCGGTCTCGCTGACCGACACCCCGCGCGGGCCGTTTCATTTTGACCGATTCGGCAATGTCGTCGGCGACTTCTTTATCCGCCGCTGCGAGAAGAAGGACGGAAAACTCGTCAACACGACGATCAAGACCTACCCGGCCGTCAGCCAGTTCTGGACCTACGACGAGAAATGGTTTCTGTCGCAACCGGTCTATTCGCGCGACTATCCGCCGCTGAGGACCTGAGACCGCTTCGTCCGGCACGCGATTCATGAATGTTCCAGTCCACGAGATGATCTGGCTTGTGGCGGCGGTGGTGGCGGCCGGCATCATAACCGGCATACTTGCCGGGCTGTTCGGGATTGGCGGGGGCTCAGTCATCGTACCCGTGCTGTTTGAAGTATTCCGAGTGATCGGCGTACCCGACGAGCTGCGCATGCAGCTTTGCATCGGGACCTCGCTCGCCATTATCGCACCAACAACGGTCCGATCTTATTGGGCCCATCGCATGCGGGGATTGGTGATCGCACCGGTCATGCGCGCCTGGGCGGTGCCGTCCATGATCGGCGTCGCGATAGGCTCTCTGGCTGCGGCGATTGCTCCGCCGGGCATGTTCAAGATCGCTTTTGTGGTGATCGCCGGCATCATCGCCACCAAGTTGCTGCTTGGCCGCGATGACTGGCTGATAGCCGACGACCTGCCCGGCCGGCTGGCGATGAGCGGCTACGGTTTCCTGATTGGCCTGGCATCGTCGCTGATGGGCATCAGCGGCGGTTCGCTTGCGACCCTCGTTCTGACCCTTTACGGCAAACCGATCCATAATGCGGTGGCGACATCGGCTGGGATCGGTGTCCCTATCACCATCGCTGGCACGGTCGGCTATTGCCTCGCCGGGCTGCCGCACCAGTCGCAGTTGCCACCGTTCAGCATCGGCTTTGTATCGGTCATCGGCGTCCTGATGATGGCACCGATTTCAAGCTATGTAGCGCCGTTCGGCGCGCGCCTCGCGCATGCATTGCCGAAGCGCCGGCTGGAAGTCGCGTTCGGGCTGTTTCTGCTTGTCGCGTCCGCGCGCTTCCTGATCAGCCTGCTCGCGTCGTAGGGCCACCACCGCTGTTCTGGCTGGCACCGTCCTAACGCGATCGCCGTCGTCATGGTCGGCGAAGGCCGGCCATCCACGTCTTTCCTTGCTGCGATCAGCAAAGACGTGGATGGCGGGCCTTCGCCCACCATGACGGGGGCGGCAAAGCCAGAGAGCGGCGCGTCAATCGGCCTCTGCGTCTGGCTGTCGCTCCGGCGCGGCGGCCGCGAAGGCCCGCAGCTCCTGGCAGGCTCGCTCCGCTGCGAGGAGCCTCGGATAGATCGACAGGTCGACCCCGAATCGCCGCGCATTCGCCAGCTGCGGCACCAGGCACACCTCTGCGAGTGTGGGCATTGCGGCGAACAAAAACGTGCCGGCAGAAGGCGCCAGGGCCTCGCACGCCTCCAGTCCCTCCACCACCACGTCATGCGCCCATGCATTTACTGCGTCCTGATCGTGGCCCAGGTGGCGCAGCCGTCGCAGCACTTTGAGATTCTGCACCGGATGGATTTCGCACGCGATTGCCAATGCGAAGGCGCGGATATGCGCGCGTGCCACCGGGTCGCCGGGCAGCAGCGGTGGTTCTGGGTGCGTCTCCTCCAGCCACTCGCAAATCGCCAGTGACTGGGTCAGCACACCGCGCCCGCCATCCAGCTCCAACGCGGGCACCAGCCCCTGCGGATTGAGGCGCAGATAGTCCGGCTGGCGCTGCTCGTTCTTGCGCAGATGATGGAACACATGTTCGGCGCTCCGCTGCTTCAGGTTCAGCGCAATGCGCACGCGGTACGCCGCCGAAGACCGCCAATAGCCATGGAGGATCACGCCATGCTCTCCCTTTTTGACGCGCGCTGAGCGCGAACGGATGCTTCATAGCCCATCCCAGCGCCGAGGTGCGACGCAATCAAGCCTCCAATCAGGCGCCAGGCCGGTTCGGGCGGCCGAACGGTCCAGATCCCGCGATTGTGCCCGGGCAGCGCGGGCGAGGTGTGAGTTCGACCACGTCACGCGACTCCCGCGAAGCGGGTTAGTCCAACACCAGCTATCGAGGGTACACTAGCCCCGCTGGCGGTCT
>DATMND010000455.1:0-9290 GCA_035569235.1 Acetobacteraceae bacterium
GATCGCGCCGATCACACTGGTCTTGGTGGTCTGCACCGGATCGTACTGGTAGTGCACCGGAGACGCCGGGCACGCCAAGTTGTAGATTTCGTCGACCTCCACATAGAGCGGAAAGGTGATGTCATGGCGCATTGCCTCGAAATGCGGATCGCCTGCCAGGTGTGCGATATTGTCCTTGCGGCCGGTGAAGTAATTGTCAACGCACAGCACGTCATCGCCGTCACGGATCAGCCGTTCGCAAAGATGCGAGCCGAGGAAACCGGCGCCGCCAGTTACCATCACGCGCTTGCGGGTCAGGGCCATCAGCGTGTTTCTCCAGATGGGAAACAGGTTGCCCGATCGGCGGGCGGCCCGAATTCTCGCGGGCGCAGTCCGGCGTGCAGCCAGGTGATCAGCGAGTAGATGTCATAGACCGGCAGGCCCAGTGCCTCGCGCAACGCGAACGCGTAGGGCGGCATGTTGGTGCATTCCAGCACGATGGCGCCGATGTCGCGATGCCGGGATACCAATGTCCGCCCTGCATCCAGGATGTCGGCCGCGGCCAGTGCCACGTCCATGTCCTGCTTCTCGCCGCGGACCAGCACGCGGAAGAATTCCTTTCCGTCCTCGGTGCCGACGAATGGTGTGTCGGGCGGTACGCCGGCGGCTGCCAGGTGCCCTGGGGTCAGCGAACCGGCGGACACCGTGATGATGCCGACGCGGCGGCCGGGCGGCAGCATCGCCTGCACCCAAGGCACCTGGATCAGCGCGCTCGTGGCGACCGGCACGTGCACATGGGCCGCCAGTTCGGCCTGGAACACGGAAAGAAAACCGCAGTTGGTGGTGATCGCCTCCGCGCCGTCGTGCACCAGTTCGGCCGCGGCAGCCAGGAAATCATCCAGCAGTCCGGTGGCGGCGTTCAGCACCACGCGTTCCGGTGTGGCGCCGCGTACCACGCGGTACAGCACGGGGAACGGCCAGGTGCCGGCGTTGCCCATGTCGCCCGGGATGCGGGGGAACTTCGCCTCCAGCATCAGGATCCCAAGCGGCGCGCCGTAGATCGCCTTGCCGCCCGTTGCGATGACCTGCATGGTGGCACCATGCCTCAAACCCTCGACAGGAGGAAGCAATGGCTGAGCGGCCGTTCACGCAGGCTGACCTGGATGCGCTGGCGGAGTGGGATACGCCGACGATCTGCAATGGCCTCGAGATAACCTCGCCGGAGCGTCGCCGCTTCGGCTACACCGTCGAGCCGATGGTGTGCATCGACCCGAAGGCCAAGCCGATCGTCGGTCTGGCGCGGGTGGGCATGATCCGCTCCACCGAACCGCCGCGCGGCAAGGTGACCGACCGGGCGGATTGGTACGACTATGTCCACGCCACCGATTTCCCGACCATCGCGGTGATCCAGGACATCGACGACCGGCCAGGCTACGGCGCGTATTGGGGTGAGGTGCAGTCCACTATCCATAAGGCGCTTGGCTCAATCGGCTGCGTCACCAACGGTTCGTTCCGCGATCTCGACATGTGGGCGCCCGGCTATCAGATGATCGGCGGGCGCGTCGGGCCAAGCCATGCGCATGTGCACATGGTCACGTTCGGCCAGCCGGTGAACATCTTCGGCATGCAGGTGGGACATGACGACGTGATCCACGCGGATTTCCATGGCGCGGTAGTGATTCCGGCGGACGCGGTGAAGAAGCTGCCGGCGGCGATCGACCTGATTTCGCGGCGCGAGAAGGTCATTCTGGACGTTTGTCGGGCGCCCGGTTTCACGCCGGCCAAGCTGCGCGATGCGCTGAAGCGATCGGGGGAGATTCATTGATGCGGCGGAATTCCCTCTCCGCCCCCAGGGGCGGAGAGGGTCAGGGTGAGGTGGGGGATCACGAGGCACCGCGCGGGTGTTCGACGGCGAAGAAGTTCTCCGCTTGCGGGTCGTCACGGCCCCCACCTCAGCCTGACCCTCTCCGCCCCAAGGGGCGGAGAGGGAACTGGGTCCCATGACCACCGTCATCCGCGGCGCCGACATGGTGGTCGCCTGGGATGCGGCCGCCAAATCGCATGTTTACATGCCGGATGCGGATGTGGCGTTCGAGGGCGGTGTGCTGCGCTTCGTCGGCCGTGGTTACGATGGGCCGGCCGATGAGGTGGTTTCCGGCTCCGGCATGATGGTCATGCCGGGGCTGGTGAACATCCATTCGCATCCGTCCAGCGAGCCGATGAACAAAGGACTGATCGACGAAATCGGCAGTCCGGGCTTCTACAATTCGTCGCTCTACGAGTACCTGCCGATCTTCCGGCCCGACCCTGAGGCCATTCCCCATTGCGTGCGCGTGGCGCTGTCCGAACTCTTGCTGTCGGGGGTGACCACGCTCGCCGATCTTTCGATGGCGCATCCCGGTTGGCTGGACCTGCTGGCGGAAGCCGGCATGCGCGTGTGCATCGCGCCGATGTTCCGTTCCGGGCGCTGGTACACGAAGAACGGGCATCTGGTGGAATATGCCTGGGACGAAGCGGCCGGCGAGAAGGCGATGGGCGAGGCACTATCGCTGATCGAACGCGCCGAACAGCATCCGTCGGGCCGGATGTTCGGCATGGTCGTGCCGGCGCAGATCGACACGTGCTCCGAGGGCCTGCTGCGTGATTCGTTCAGCGAGGCGAAGGCGCGCGGTGTCTCCTGGCAGATCCATGCGGCGCAGTCCGTGTCCGAGTTCCACGAGATCACTCGCCGACATGGCCATACGCCGATCGGCTGGCTCGATCATCTGGGATTGCTGTCGGAACGCTCGATCATCGGCCACGGCATCTTTCTCGACGATCATCCGTCGACACGCTGGCACACCGATACTGATGTGAAGCGCCTGGCGGAGACGGGGACGACGGTCGCGCACTGTCCCACGGTGTTCGCCCGCCGCGGTATTTCGCTACGGGATTTCGGCCGGTATCGCCGGGCCGGGGTCAACATGGGCATCGGAACAGATACATATCCGCACAACATGCTGGATGAGATGCGGCTGGTGTCGTATCTCGCGCGCACGCAGGCGGGCAATCCGCGCACGATGAACAGCACAGACCTGTTCGAGGCAGCGACGATCGGCGGCGCGCGCGCCCTCGGCCGCGACGATATCGGTCGTCTGGCGCCCGGTTGCCGCGCCGACATCGTGCTGGTGGACATCACGCATCCGATGATGCGCCCGGCGCACGATCCGGTGCGCAGTCTGATCTACGCCGCCGGCGATCGTGCCGTGCGCAGCGTCTACGTGGATGGGCAGAAGGTGGTCGAAGACGGGCGCGTGCTGACGATGGATTATCCCGCGGCGGCAGCGGCGTTGCACGAGGCGCAGAAGCGCGTGAAGGCGAATGTGCCGAACCTCGACTGGGACCATCGCACCGCGGAGCAGATTTCGCCTCTGACATTTGGTATGCGATGACGGGTCGTACCGTCATGGCCGGGCGTGTCCCGGCCATCCGTCGCGCCAAAGGTGCTGATTGGGATGGCCGGGATGATCCCCGGATCAAGTCCGGGGACGGCCATGACGGTGTGTGGCAGCTGCTCGCATGACCGCACTTCTCTCCGTCACCGGCCTGCGCACTGTGTTCCGCACGTCCGGTGGCGATGTCGCAGCGGTGGACGGCGTTGACATCGCGGTGGATCGCGGACGCACGCTGGGCATCGTCGGCGAGAGCGGCTGCGGCAAGTCGGTGCTGTCGCTTTCCGTGATGCGCCTGGTCCCTTCGCCCGGCCGCATCGCCGCCGGCCACATCGAATTTGACGGCCGCAACCTGCTGGACCTTTCCCCCGCGCAGATGCGCGACATTCGTGGCAACCGCATCGCGATGATCTTCCAGGAGCCGATGACCAGCCTGAACCCGGTGTTCACTGTCGGCGACCAAATCACCGAGGCAATGCGCGCGCATGACCGTTCCGCATCGGCGGGCGCGCTGCGCAGCCGCGCCATCGCCGCCCTGCAGCGTGTGCGCATCCCGGCGCCGGAACGCCGCTTCGACGAATATCCGCACCAGATGTCCGGCGGCATGCGCCAACGCGTCATGATCGCCATGGCGCTCGCCTGCGAGCCCGACCTGCTGATCGCCGATGAACCAACCACCGCGCTCGACGTCACGGTGCAGGCGCAGATCCTCGACCTGCTGCGCGAACTGCAGCAGCAGACCGGCATGGCGATCATCCTGATCACCCACGACCTCGGCATCGTCGCCGAAATGGCCAACGAAGTCGCCGTTATGTACGCCGGCCGCGTGGTCGAACGCGCAACCGGCGCCGCGATCTTCGACGATCCGCAGCATCCCTACACGCTTGGCCTGCTCGGCAGCATCCCGAAGATCGACGAGAACCGCGATCGTCTGCTGGCGATCGAAGGCACCGTCCCCGCACCGTTCGATCTGCCGCAAGGCTGCCGGTTTCATCCACGCTGCGTCTTCGCCGACGCCGCGTGCACCATGCAGGACCCGGCACTGCGGCTGCTCGGCGAGGACCATCGCGTCGCATGCATCCGCGCGCCGATCGAGGCGCTGGTGGCATGACGGCGCTGCTGGAAGTCGAAAGTCTGACCAGGCACTTCAACGTCAAGCGCGGACTGATATTCGGCAAGACGGTGGGCGTGGTGCGCGCGGTGGACGGCATCTCGTTCAGCCTCGACCACGGCGAGACGCTGGCGCTGGTGGGAGAATCCGGCTGCGGCAAGTCCACCACGGCACGCCTCGTGCTTCGGCTGATCGATCCTACCGCCGGCACGATCCGCTTCGAGGGGATGGACATCACCAACATGCACGGCGATCCGCTGCGCAAACTGCGCCGGCGAATGCAGATCGTGTTCCAGGACCCGTTCGCCTCGCTCAATCCGCGCATGACGGTGGGCGAGATCGTCGAGGAACCGCTGATCGTGCACGGCATCGGCGACCGGCCGGCGCGCCGCGAACGCGTGAACGAGCTGCTGAGCCTGGTCGGTCTCGCGGCCTATCACGCGCAGCGCTACCCGCACGAATTCTCCGGCGGCCAGCGTCAGCGCATCGGCATCGCGCGTGCACTTGCGGTCGAGCCGGCTTTGGTGGTGTGCGACGAGCCGGTCTCCGCGCTCGACGTGTCGATCCAGGCGCAGGTGGTGAACCTGTTGAAGGACCTTCAGGCGCGGCTTGGCCTGTCCTATCTGTTCATCGCGCACGATCTTGCGGTGGTGAAGCACATGGCCGACCGCGTGGCGGTGATGTATCTCGGCCAGATCGTCGAGATCTCGCCGAAGGACGTGCTGTTCACCGAGCCGCGCCATCCCTACACGCGCACGCTGCTGACGGCGATCCCGCGGCCGGACCCGCATCGGCACAGCGCGCGACAATTACCGGGTGGCGATGTGCCGAGCCCGATGAACCCTCCCTCAGGCTGCCGCTTCCACACGCGCTGTCCGTTCGTCATCGACCGCTGCCGCGAGGAAATGCCGATCCTACGCAAGTGGAGCGAGGGCCACTTCACCGCCTGCCATCGCGCCGAGGAACTGCCCCCGGCGGGCGAGGTAATCGAGCCTGGCCACGTCGCGCCGATGGCGGCGAAGCGGCTGGCGCTGTATGCGAAGCGGCGCGCGGAAGTCGGTGCAGCGCCAGGCTGACGCGCTCAGTGCGTCACGCGAGCTGCCAGGGACAGGCGCTCGGCTGCGGCCATCAGGCGCTTGTCACGCGTCCAAAGGAAGGTCTCCGGAGTGAGCCTGACGGACGCCAGAAGATGGGCATCGAGATAGCCCAGTCCCAGCCCGAACAAGTGTTCCGCCTCGACAAAACGCATGACCTCTTCATCGTCGGCAACGATGACGCTAGTCAGGTCCTGCAGGTCTTGCAGCACCGCCTCACGATGCCGCAGGTTCCCAATGGCCAGTTCTCCGATGACGAATGGGTGAACCAGCACCTGCTCTCGGTCGAGCAGGTCTATCAAGATCTCATCATTGCGGCGCAGATGGTCGATCCACACCGAGCTGTCGACGAGAATCACGCAACCTTCGATCGACGCCGTCGCACCGGCTTCAGGTCAGGTTGGGAACCGCCGAGCCGGGCCAGCCGACGAGCAGCCTCGCGCTGCACGAGGGCCTCAAGTGCCGCCCGAATCAGTGCCGACTTTTCCTGTATGCCAGTGTATTTTTGCGCCTTGGCGATGAGATCGTCATCAAGCGTGACCGTTGTACGCATTGTCCAGCAGCACCCTGTTGCGACATCAATGATGCCATCATTCCATGCGACCTGGGTAGCACTTTGTTTGATCGCGCATTTGTGGTGAACCTGCACTTTTCGGGAGGTCCGCATCATGCCAGCAGTGAATGCCAACATCGCCGCCCCACGCATGCTGCAGGTCGGCGGCGGCGCGGTGCGTCAGATCGCCGAAGTACTCGCCAAATTCGGCCTGTCGCGTCCCTTGGTGGTGACCGACCCGTTCATGGTGTCCTCGGGCCACGTGCAGCACTGCCTGGAGCCGCTCACCGCGGCCGGCATTGCCGTCGCAGTGTTCAGCGACACCGTGCCCGACCCGACCGACACGGTGATCGAAGCCGGCGTTGCAGAACTCAGCCGTGGCAACTTCGACTGCCTGATCGGCTTCGGTGGCGGCTCGCCGATCGACACCGCCAAGGCGATGGCGATCCTGGCCGCCGGCGGGGGCAAGATGCGCGACTACAAAGTACCGGTGCAGGCCGATCGTGGCGCGCTGCCGGTGATCGTCATTCCCACCACCGCCGGCACCGGCAGCGAGTGCGTCCGGCTGATCGGCATCGGCCCATCAAATCGCCGAATGCGCCCCGGCGGATGCATTCAGGTTCGCAATATAGGACTCCAGTAGTCGGCGACGCTCAACTATCGCCGGGTATTGCCGCCGGTGCCGCGCCAACCACAGACGTGCTTCAATGAAGGCCCAGTCTATCGGATTTGCCGCCAACCTAGGGTCGAGCTCCAGCTCTTCATCGGTGCCGTACACACCATCCAGGTCGCGATTGTTCAGCAACCACCATGATAGGATATCGAACGCTTCGAGACAGCGCTTCAACTCGTAACCAGCCTTGCGGCATAGTTCGATCGCGTAGGCATCAGCCGCCAGTTCGGCATCGCGCGAGTACATGCGCTGCGCCAGGCGGTGCAGCATTAACGCGGCAAAACGCAGAGGAGCGTGCGTGGCGGTGGCAGAGGCCCACACCTCCGCGTATCGCAGGTGACCGAGATCGTGGTGCCCGATCTCGTGGGCCAGCGCGAAGGCGGCCGGTGCGTCGCAACGGCAGCGTTCGATGAACTGCCGGGCAATGTAGCAATACCGACCCGGCAACGTGAACGCGGTCGGACCCGCCAGCCACAGCACCTCAGCTTGCATCGGATCGACGGGAGCCCGTGCTGCATTCAGTGTCGGCATGATCCGATCGACGCAAGCGTGGGAAAAATCCCGCTCGCTCAGCCCGTAGCCGCGCAGCAGGACCGAGTGCAGCCGCTCGCCCAGATGCTGCCTGGTCCGACTGATGCGCGCGCCTTCCCAAGGTTCCACGAGTGACACTTTCACCCAAGCCGACCGTGGGCCAGAGCCCGAACCTTGGGTTCTTCGCGACTTTGTGGTGAATAGTCTAGCACAACCGCCAGCGAGAAGGACAGCGCCATGACCGTGGTGAACGCCAGCATCGCCGCTCCACGCATGCTGCAGGTCGGCGGCGGCGCGGTGCGTCAGATCGCCGAGGTGCTAACAAAGTTCGGCCTGTCGCGTCCGCTGGTGGTGACCGACCCGTTCATGGTGTCCTCGGGACACGTGCAGCACTGCCTGGAGCCGCTCGCCGCAGCCGGCATCGCCGTCACCGTGTTCAGCGACACGGTGCCCGACCCGACCGACACGGTGATCGAAGCCGGTGTGGCCGAGCTAAGGCGCGGCAACTTCGACTGCCTGATCGGGTTCGGTGGCGGCTCGCCGATCGACACCGCGAAGGCGATGGCAATCCTCGCGGCGGGTGGCGGCAAGATGCGCGACTACAAAGCGCCGGTACAGGCCGATCGCGGCGCGCTGCCGGTGATTGCCATCCCCACCACCGCCGGCACCGGCAGCGAGTGCACGCGCTTCACCGTCATCACCGACACCGAATGCGACGAGAAGATGCTGATCTCAGGCCTCGGCGCACTGCCGTTGGCGGCAATCGTCGATTACGAACTGACCTACAGCGTGCCGCCGCGAACCACCGCCGATACCGGCGTGGACAGCCTAACGCACGCGCTGGAGGCCTTCGTGTCCAAACGGGCAAACCCGTTCTCCGACGCACTCGCCGTCTCGGCGATGGCACTGATCGGCCGGCACATCCGCACCGCCTATGCCGAACCGCGCAACGCCGCGGCGCGCGAGGGCATGATGCTGGGCGCGACGCAGGCCGGCCTCGCATTCTCCAACAGTTCGGTCGCGCTGGTGCACGGCATGTCACGGCCGATCGGCGCGCATTTCCACGTCCCGCACGGCCTGTCGAACGCCATGCTGCTGCCGGCGATCACGCGGTTTTCCGTCGGAGCCGCAGAGGCGCGCTATGCCGATGCCGCCCGCCGTATCGGTTTCGCCGACGATCGCGATGCCGATGCGGCCGCGACGGCCAAGCTGGTCGCCGGCCTCGAAACGCTGAACACGGAGCTTTCCGTGCCCAACCCCGCTGCCTATGGCATCGATGAGGCAGCGTGGAACGGCAAGATGGCGCTGATGGCCGAACAGGCGCTGGCGTCCGGCAGTCCGGCCAACAATCCGCGGGTACCCGACAAGGCGGAGATCATGGACTTGTATCGCGAAGTGTGGACCGGCGCTCCGCGGAACGCGTGACGGCGGATTTGCCTTGCCTCAACCTCGCTTGATAGGGTCAGGCATCAAACGCAATTGTGGGACAAGGGAATGGTCCGCTCCGTCGAACAGGCAACCATGCGCAAGGTCTATCTGCGACTATTGCCGCTTGCGATGCTCGTCTATTTCTTCTGCTATCTGGATCGCATCAACGTGAGCTTTGCCGCTCTCACGATGAACAAGGATATCGGCCTGTCGCAGTGGGCGTACGGGCTGAGTTCAACAGCATTCTATCTCGGCTATTGCCTCTTCGAGGTGCCGAGCAACGTCATCCTTGAGAAGGTCGGCGCGCGCATATGGATCGCGCGCATCATGATCACCTGGGGGATGGCCTCGGCTGCCACTGCCTTCGTCGTCGGACCAAACAGCTTCCTGACGGTCCGCTTCCTGCTCGGTCTCGCGGAGGCCGGCTTGTTCCCGGGCATCGTGCTGCTGTTCACCTACTGGTTCCCCGACCACCATCGTGCCCGGATCA
>DATMND010000456.1:0-4781 GCA_035569235.1 Acetobacteraceae bacterium
AGCCGCGACGCCGGACAGCATCGCCGTCGGCAGGGACCAGAATGTCGGCGCGATCGACTGCTGCCCCATGATCCCGATGATGAGCGCTACCATGATCAGCACGGGACGGTCGATCCCGATGAAGATGCAGGCACCGAGCCCGGCGGCACACACGAAGCAGGCTGCCGCCACATGCTTGATGCGTTCGCCACTCTTGTCTGAATGGTAGCCCCAGTAGATCATCGCGAAGGCGGCGAATACAAAGGGGACGGCACTGATCACGCCTGTCATCGTGGTTGACACACCAAATGCCTTGATGATCTGCGGCAGGAAGATCAGCAGTCCATAATTTGACACGTTTTGTCCAAAATACACCAGGGTCAGCCACCACACCCGCGGGTTGCGCAACGTCTCGCCCAACTCAAATCGGTGAATGGACTCCCGTTGTGCCCGCTCGCGCGTCAGCCTTGTATCCAACCACGCACGCTGTTCGGGCCGCAGCCACATCGCACCACTCGGACGGTCGGTCAGCCAGACAATCACCGCGACGGACATGATGATCGGCGGCAGCGCCTCGACGATGAACAGCCATTGCCAGCCGGCAAGCCCGAGCCAGCCATCCAACAGCAGAAGTTGCGACGACACGAGCGGGCCGATGATCAGCGAAATCACGCTGGCCGACTGGAAGATCCCCATCATGCGCGAGCGGTAGTAGGACGGGAACCACCAGGTAAGATACAGCACGATGCCGGGATAGAAGCCCGCCTCCGCGGCGCCGAGCAAAAATCGAATTGTGTAGAAGCTCCAGTCGTTCCAGACGAATGCGGTCAACGCCGAGATGATCCCCCAGGTGAACAGGATGCGCGCGATCCAGCGACGTGCGCCGACCTTGTCCAGGATCAAATTACTGGGAATCTCGAACAGGAAGTAGCCGACGAAGAATACGCCCGAGCCAAAGCCAAACACGGCGGCGGAAAAGCCAAGCGCCTTGTTCATGGTGAGGCCGGCGAAGCCCACATTGACCCGGTCGAGGTAGGCGCAGAAGTAGCCGAGCATGAGCAGGGGCATCAGTCGCCAGGCGATCCGCCTGATCGTCTCACGCTCCAGCGGATCGACCTGAGCCTGGGCCGGCTGCTGTGCCATCGGATCGATCCTCCTTGCGGTTTATTCCACTGGAACCGGAAGTCGCTATTAGCCTGCCAGTCCGAGATTGCCAAAATCGGCGACACAGGCGGTATGACTGGCGGAAGGTTAACCTCCGTTCCGAGTGCCCTGCAACGGCGACACAAACGCCGGCGCAGGTATGGCAAGCCGCGGAGCGAGTTCACTTTGACTGGATTCTTACCGAAATGATGGGTATCGCGGCTGGCGCGGGAATGCCCCGACCATTCATCGCCCATTTTTTAGTGTCTAAAAGCGATACCTGATCCTGCCCTGCTCTCTCAAACAGGGGGTGAGCGGCGCGGCGCCAGGCGCGCGGTATCGGAGCCGGCCCAAGTGTAATTCTTTGGGGCAGCAAAACCCTTCAAGCGCATTTGAGTTTTCTTCCAGGAATTTATTACCGCCAGTTTGGAGACGGCTCTCTTGCAGTCTTGGCCTGCCGCTACTATGTAGCCACGACTTCAGACGAAAAGGATGAAAACATTGCCCCGCAAGCCGAACTTTGCCAGTTATCTCCGCGACGCACGGATCAAACGGCGTTTGTCAGTTAGTGAAATTGCCGAACGCGTTGGCGTCACCACAGCAAGCATCTACTATTGGGAGACGGATCACTGCCGCCCGACAGATGCAAATCTGTCCGCGCTGTGCAAAGTGCTGAAGCTGCCGATCAGGGCAACACGGGAGATGGCGGCCGGGTGAGTTCACTGCCCGCTGCCGGATAACGCAGGGTGCGATGGGGGCTATTCTTCTCGCACCTACAGAAACGAAACCGGGTCGACGTCCACATCCACTCTTGCGCCGCGTGGCACCGGGACCTTGGCGAGCCACTCGCGCAGGATAGGCTGTACGGCCACGTCCCGCCGCGTCTTCAGCAGCAGCCGCCGACGGTGGCGGCCGCGGAGGATCGCCAGTGGGGCGGGCGCCGGTCCCAGCACCTCGATCCCCGCGCCGCGCGGCGCCGCCTTGCCAAGGTCCCGGGCCAGAGCATCCACCGCCGGCCCGGCATCGGCCGATACAATGAGCGCGGCCAGACGCCCGTAGGGTGGCCAGTGCCCCGGCCTTCGCTGGGCCGCCTCGCGCGCCATGAACGCAGCCAGATCGCCCTCCACCAGCGCCTGCATCACCGGGTGCTCCGGCGAGAACGTCTGCAGCAGGACGCGGCCAGGCGCTTCCGCGCGCCCCGCACGACCGGCGACCTGATGCAGCAATTGGACAGTCCGTTCGGCGGCGCGCAGATCGCCTCCGGCTAGCCCCAGATCGGCATCGACCACGCCCACCAGGGTCAGATGCGGAAAATGCCAACCCTTGGCGACGATCTGAGTGCCGATGATCAGGTCCACCTCTCGGGCGGCTATTGCGCGCGCGGCATCCGCCGCGGCGTGCGGGCCGGTAATGGTGTCGCTGGCCATCACCAGACGTCGGGCCTCGGGAAAGGCGGTCGTGGCTTCCTCCGTGATGCGCTCCACGCCGGGACCCACGGGCACCAAGCTGCTGGCCGCGCCGCAGGCCGGGCATTCATCGGGGATCGGCATCGCGTGGCCGCAATGATGGCATTGCAGCGTCCGGCGAACGCGGTGCTCGACCAGCCAGGCGGTGCAGTTCGGGCATTGCATACGATGTCCGCAATGCCGGCACAGGGTCAGCGGCGCATAGCCTCGGCGGTTGAGGAACAGCATCGCCTGCTCGCCGCGTTCCAGCGTGTCGCGGATAGCCTGGACCAGCAGCGGCGCAAGGAAATGACCGCGCACGGGTGGGGCTATGCGCATGTCGATCGCACTCACCGCGGGCAGCGCGGCCCCGCCATGCCGCGTCGGCAAGGTCAGCCGGCGGTAGCGGCCCGCCTCGACGTTCGCCAAAGTCTCCAGGCTGGGCGTGGCCGACACCAGCACGGCCGTGGCGGAGCAGAAGCGGGCGCGCACCACGGCCATATCGCGGGCGTGATAGACCACGCCTTCTTCCTGCTTGAACGCCGTCTCGTGCTCCTCGTCCACCACCACGAGGCCAAGATCGGGGAAAGGCAGGAACAGCGCGGAACGGGCACCCACCACCACCAGCGCCGCGCCCTCGGCCACGGCGCGCCAAGTGGTCCGGCGCACGCGGGACGTAAGGTCTGAGTGCCAGACCGCGGGAGCTACGCCGAAGCGGCGCCCGAAGCGCTCCAGCCATTGCGATGACAGCGCAATCTCCGGGAGCAGCACGAGCGCCTGGCGGCCCCGGCGCAGGCATTCCGCCACCGCCTCCAGATACACCTCGGTCTTGCCTGAGCCGGTCACACCGTCCAGCAGCGTGACCGAGAATTGTCGCTCCGCCACCGCCTGGCGGAGGGAAGCCGCCGCCGAGACCTGGTCGGGCGACAAGACCTCGCCGGGATGGTCCGGATCCGGGGTGGCGAATGGCGGGGAAAACGGCAGCGCGTCCGGCACCAGCAGCCCGGTGTCAGCCATGCCGCGCAGCACGCCTGACCCGACCCCGGCCTCCTGCGCCAACTCCCCGGCGCTGCGCGGCTCCTTCGTGGCCAGCGCGTCCAGCACCTTCTGTCGCGCCTCGGTGATCCGCGCCTCCGGCAATGGGTCGGCGCGACGCCAGCCAGTCGTGGACGGACCGAACACCGGAGTGACAACCCGCAGCGCCATCGCCATCACCTCGCCGGGCGGGGCGAGCGTGTATGCCGCCACCCAGTCGACGAACCGTCGCAGCGCCGGCCGCATCGGCGGCGTGTCGATGATGCCGCCGATCGGTTTCAGCTTGCCGTCGGACACCCGATCGTCCGCCGACCCATCCCAGACTATCCCTACGGTCTCACGGCGATTGAGCGGAACCAGGACGACGTCGCCCGCCTGAGGGGCCAGATCCGGCGGAACGCTGTAGTCGAAGGGGCCCGGAAAGGGGTAGGGCAGCATGACCGGAACACGCCTCATGGCATGTGACGTCTGCTTTCGGTCGCTGCCCTGCATCCTATATGATCCACACGGAGTCTCGCCTGGCATCCAGGCGTAGCCGCAAATCGGAGCGATGGCATGAAGTTCTTCGTCGATACCGCGGATACAGCGGAGATCAGGTCGCTCGCAGCCAGCGGCCTGCTCGATGGCGTGACCACCAACCCCTCGCTGATGGCCAAGACCGGGAAGAAGTTCCAGGATGTGCTGGCCGATATCTGCGCCGCGGTGCCGGGCCCGGTCAGCGCCGAGGTCGCGGCCACCGAGTTCGATGGCATGATGGCCGAGGCCCGCGTGTTGCGCGCGATCGCGAAGAACATCACGGTGAAGGTGCCGCTGACGCCGGACGGACTGCGCGCCTGTCGCCACCTGACCGGCGATGGCGCGATGGTCAACGTGACGCTGTGCTTTTCGGCTGCCCAGGCGATCCTGGCGGCGAAGGCAGGCGCCACCTTCGTCAGCCCGTTCATCGGCCGGCTGGACGACGTCGGCGAGCACGGCATGGGGCTGATCGCTGATATCATGACGATCTTCCGGAATTATGCGTCGTTCAAGACCGAGGTGCTGGTCGCTTCGGTGCGCAACCCGACGCATGTGGTGGAGGCCGGCAAGTTGGGTGCCCATATCTGCACCGTTCCCCCCACCATCCTCCGGCAGTTGTTCAACCATCCGCTGACGGACAAGGGCTTGGCTGCATTCCTGGCC
>DATMND010000457.1:0-5204 GCA_035569235.1 Acetobacteraceae bacterium
CGTCGTCCAGATCACCACGAGCCTCGTCGACCACGCGATGTCGGGCGTCCCTTCCGTGCTCGCGTCGCTGACGAAGGGCGGCCTCGCCGCGGCGACCAAGTCGCTCGCCATCGAGTACGCCAAGCGCGGTATCCGGGCGAACGCGGTCGCGCTGGGCGTCATCAAGACGCCGATGCACCCGGTCGAGACCCATGAGGCCCTCGGGGCTCTTCACCCCGTCGGGCACATGGGCGAGATCTCCGACGTCGTCGACGCGATCCTCTACCTTGAGACGGCCGGCTTCGTGACGGGCGAAATCCTTCACGTCGACGGTGGTCAAAGCGCGGGCCACTGATGCCGCCCGGCGAAGCCGCAAGCGACTGCTGCGCGCAGTCTCATTCGCCGAAACCAGAATGGAGACCAATCCCATGAGCACCATCAAAGTCGGTCAGGAGAACTCGCAACCCATCGAGATCTACTACGAGGACCACGGCTCCGGATAGCCAGCCGTGCTCATCCACGGCTGGCCGTTGAACGGCGACGCGTGGGAGAAGCAGACCGCCGCGCTGCTCGCAGCCGGCTATCGCGTGATCACGTATGACCGCCGCGGCTTTGGCTGGTCGAGCAAGCCGGCGGTCGGGTACAATTACGATACGTTCGCGGCTGATCTAAACACGCTGTTGAACATATTAAATCTGACCGACGTCTCACTGGTCGGACACTCCATGGGCACCGGGGAAATCACACGATACATCGGCAAATACGGCACGATGCAGCTCCGCAAAGTCGTGCTTATCGGCACACTCGGGCCCTATCTGGTCAAGGCGCCCGACAATCCTGATGGCATTGATGCGAGCGTGTTCAGCGGGAAATCATGCAGGGCGGCGTTGCCACTCCTGGGATCTTCCAGGCCTTCGAAGCAGGCAGCAAACCGTTCCAACGTGGCCTCCTGGGGTGCGTTTGACACCCAAGGGGTAGAATCGATGGGAATCGAGCCGGGCAAGCTTTTTTGTCACGGTCAAGCAAATCCGAAGTGCGATTCGCCTGACCCGCCGGTAGGGTCTCATAGCATTTGGCTTCGGCGCTTACGGGAACGGACCCATTTTCGCTCATGAAAGCTGACCCAGCGAACGCACGTGAATTCATGATCGGTTATGCTGGCAAGCAGTCCCTTGTTCGACGCCGCGCGGCGAGCGCGTTGCGTTGAAGTGTCGGGACGTCCCTCGTCCCGACACCACCTCCAGGCCGCGGCGCGCAAGGTGGGTCAAAGGCGCCGCGCGCTCTCTTGCGCGGCGGGAGCGGAGCCACGCGCAGCCCCGCCCGGCGCTTGCAGGCGGGGTGAGCATGGCGAGCACCCACCGTTTGACGCGCCTTGTGCGCCGTGGCACCGCACAGCCTGGCGCCACGGCACGTCAACTGAGAGTGGCGGGAGCGTCAGGCCTTGGTGTTACGGCGCGTCGGACTGGCGGGCGGTGTCACCGGTAGATCCGGGCTGCGCAGGGAGGGGCCGTCGATGCGGATGGTGATGCAGTGATGCTGGAGGCGATCGAGCAACGCATCGACCAAGGGCTTCTTGTCGAACAGCGCGTACCAGTCCGGCAAATCGAGATTTGTAGTAATGATTGTAGAGACGCGGCTGTAGCGTTGATCCATCAGCCGGAAGAAGGCGTTTGCCTGTTCCGGCTTGATCGTCAGATAGCCCAACTCGTCGATCAGCAAGGGTTGCATGCGGCTTAGCTGGCCGAGCAGCCTGGTGGTCGTGCGATCGGCGAGCGAGGCGTAGAGTTCATCGAGCAGGACTTGAGCATTATAGAAGCGGCCGCGGTAGCCGTTGAGACAGGCCTCACGCAACAGCCCGATCCCAAGTCCGGTCTTGCCGGTGCCGGGTTTGCCGATGAGCAGGACATTGTCGGCGCGGCGCAGGAAGTCCATCCCGGCCAACGTCTGGATCTGCGTCTTGCTCACGCCCGGCTGGCGGTCGAAGGGGAAGCTGTCGAGCGACCACCGCCACGGCAGACGCGCTTGCGCGAGGCGATATGCGAGGCTGCGTTCACGGCGCGACGCGGCCTCCTGGCCGAGCAGCCGATACAGCAGATCCGGTGCGGCGATGGCCTCGCGTTCGGCGCGTTCGATCTCGGCATCGAGTGCGTCCGCCATGCCATGCAGACGCAGCTGGGCGATCAGCGCGCGCAGCTTGTCACGCATCGTCGTCTGTCGTGGTGTTCAGCGCGAAGAAGTCGCCGGCGACCTGTTTGAGGATGAGGTCTTCCAGGCGGCCAAGGTCGAACAAGCCGTACCGCAGGGCCTGTTCGATGGCGGCGATGAACGGACCGGCCGGGTAGGTGCGCTTCATCTCGATCAGCCGGCGGAGTGCTCGCCGGCCGCCTGCGCTTCCGCGCTGCTTGATGGCGTCGGCGTAGCGGTCGAGGCTGGGGTGGTGGCCGCTTAGCAGTTTTTCTTCAGTTGCTGTGCCGCGCGCCTGCCGCACCGGGATGGTATGATGACCGGGCAAGGAGTTCCTGGAATCGCGCTGAGCGATCCGCCGCCGGTGGACAGCGATCGTTGTCTCTTTGTGGCAGACATGGATCTCGGCCGGTAGCTTGTAGACGGCGACGGACTTGCCGACGAACTGTTCGGGCACGGAATAGCGGTTGGTGTCGACGCTGACATAGCCGTGCAGGTCGACGACGCGCTCCAGCAACTCGTAGACCGGCGGCAGCGCATCCGGCAGCCGTCTCAAATGCGGCTGCTCGATAACGTAGGCGGCATCGGGCGACATGCCGAGTGCGGCCTTGGGCTTGTGATTGGCGACGTCGTGGCACCAGGCCAGCGCCTGGCGGTTGAGGTCGTCGAAATCCGCGAAGCTGCGGCCAGCCAGGAAATTCGTTTCCACATAGGCGAACGAGCGCTCGATCCGGCCTTTGCGGTCGGGATGCCCAACCTGGTGAGCACGGAACCTGAAGCCCAAGGTACGGGCATAAGCCGCTATCTCCGGGGCAATGACGGCATCGGCGCCGGACCCGCTCGCGAGCAGGACGCTGGTGTTGTCGATGATGCACACCGGACAGACACCCGCCATGAAGCGCGCCGCTTCGAGCAGGAACGCCTTGGCTTCGAACCGGGTGAACCGGGGGTAGTACTGGATGAACAGGCGGCGCGAGTAGGCCAGCACCAGGCCAGCGCACTGCACGGTGACAGGCTTATCGGTGTTCCCGAACGCCACCCGATGCGGCGACGTGTCGTGCTGCATCTCCTGGCCCGGCAGGAAGTCGTACTCGCCGGCGCGTCGCGGCGGACTGCGCAGGCCGGCCTCCCTGACCCAACGGGTCAACGTGCTGTAGTGTACGTCGATACCATCGCCGGCTAGCAGTTCGCGGACGCGCACGACATTGCCGCGGGCACGTTCAAAGGCCGCCTTCACCCGCAGCAACGTCGCTTCGTCACACGGTGGCGCCTCAGCAGTGTTGCCGTCCGGCTGACGCAGGATACGCCGCACGGTGTTGCGTGACAGCGCCAGCAGGCGGCTGATCTCGCGCAGGCTGTGGCCCTGCGCCTGCAAGGTGCGCACCGCGCTGCGGATCTCGGTCGGGGTCATGCGTGTCCTCCCGGTCGATCGCAATTGTCAGGGTGTCGAGCGCCGCCCACAGACGCGGCACCGCCGCTATCAGCATCGGCGGCACGGGTTGCAGCACCGCCACGCGATTCTTCAGGCGTGCGAGCACCGCCTCGAGGCAGCGCAGATCGGCGGCGCATTCGCCTTCGGGTCCGGCGCGCAGTCGTTCTCCGGCGCGCCGTTCGTCGGTCGCCCGCCGGGCGTCGAGAAACAGACGGGGATCGTCGAGCATGCGCTCGCGCACTGGTCGCGCGGCCCGCTGGTAGTGTTCGAACCAGCACTGCAGCTCGCGGGTGGACAGTGGCACCACGGCCAGCACCGCCAGGAGGCGATCCGCGTGCTCGGTATTGGCGCGCGCCAACGGCGCCACGATCCGGTTGGCCGCCCAGCCCGACAGCTTGCCGGCGCGCACCGCCGCCAGCGCCGCATCGGGCAATGCCGACAGCAAAGCCAGGCGCCGGCTGACCCAGCTCACGTCGCGCCCGCTGCGGCGCGCCAGGTCGTGTTGCGACAGGCCCTGACCCTGCACCAGCTCACGCAGCAGCAAGGCTTCCTCGATGCTGGCGAACCGGCGATCCTGTGTCCGCGCCAGCACGCCCAGCAGCGCTTCGGTCAGGTCGCACGTCCATTGCTCAACCCTGGCGGTGTCGCGGCCGAGCCGACGCAGCGCGGCGACGCGCCGATAGCCGTCGATCAGCACCCGTGGGTCAGCACCCGTGCCGGCACCACCGGGAACCGCCACCACGATGCAGGGGACGATCTGGCCACAACGCTCGATGGACTGCGCGATCCGCGCCACCGCCTGCGGCTCCGCGAGACGGCTGCCGGAAAAGCGCAGGTCCAGGCGGTGCAGGTCAAGATCCAGACGATGGCGGTCCATGGCGCCATCGCTACCAGGGCGGTTCGCGCGTCCCTATGACGTCCTCTCTTTGCAAGATCGCTCCGCCGCCGCCCACCTGGCCATATCCCTCTGAAATCACTGTCAGTTTGACCGTGCATGCGTCCATTTTTGCAAGATCGCCGCCGGTCCACGGCACCAAGCGGTAAGTCCCTGATGGAATGGGAGAAACCGGCGTTGACGCGTCCATCTTTGCAAGACGTGACGCGTGCCGCCGGCGGTCGCGCCGCTGCTGCTCCAGTCGGTTCCGCTCGGTGTAGTCGGGGTGAGCTGCACGCCATTCACGCCAGTAGTCGCGGTGGCCGCCGGCCCAGTTCCGTTGCGCCTGCGCCTGATTGGCGCGGTAGTCCTCGTCGCTCCGCCGTTTGCTCCGCTGCCAGCGTCGGCGGCGCTCGCGCTGGCACGCCGCTTTGCCGCAAAACAGTTGCTGGGGAACCTGCGCCCGCGGCCGGAAAGCCTGCTTGCAGGCCGCGCACCGCCGACACTCCATGCTTGCGCCTCCGCCCCCGAAATCGGCGCGAAGCGTGGGAAGAACCGTCAGCCGACGACAACATTCCGGCCGCCTATTGGACTACCGACGGCAGGATCGGTCAGTGGGTCAGCTTTGGTGACCAGCACCCCGGGTCAACGTCGTGAGCGCTGAGGAACAGCGGGTCGATGCGCGCGCCGATCACCATCTCAACGCCCTGCGGCATCATGGTTTGCACCAGCACG
>DATMND010000458.1:0-3387 GCA_035569235.1 Acetobacteraceae bacterium
GGACCGATGCACGCGGCCGAACAGATCGACTTCGTACGACACTTCCAGAATGTCCTCGAGCAGCCAGATCGTTTGCGGCGGATGTCCGCCCAGTTCGAGAATCTCGTCGGTGACGGCGTCGCGGCCGTAGATGCCTTCCACCTTGGCGGCGGTTTCCGGATAGCGTGCGGCGCGTGCCGCTGCAACGGTGCTGCGCGCGGCGGAAAAATTCGCTTCGGCCGCCGTAAGATCCTGGTTGGCGGCGAACGCCTCCTGCAGCAATCCGTCCAGGCGGGAATCGCTGTAGAGTTTCCACCAATCATCCGGCGGCTCGACCGCGCTTTCGGCCTGCGCATCAATCGAGACCAGCGGCGCCTCCGCTCCCATCGGCAGATCGGGTTTCCGGTACTCAGGACCCACGCGGCACCCCGCCGCCAGCGTCAGCATGAGCGAAACGGTGGGCAGTCGGCGCCGGGATGTCACGTCGATGAGCCCTGCCGCGCGCCGAACAGGGGCCGCGCGGAGGCGGGACCCAGCGGCGCGGGCTTGTGTGTGATGGCCAGCACCAATGCGACCGCGGTGAGCGTGCCGACAGCGACGAACGAGTCGATCACCGCCTGAGTCGTCGCCATGCTGCGAACCAGATTGCCCAACACGCCCGCGGCGCGAGCCGCTGCCGAAGCCGGATCGCCGGCCGCCGGCCCGACAGCCTTCGCAGTGGCCGCGGCGTAACCCTGCAATCGTTGCAGCACCTGGCCGCTGCCGCTCTGCACGTGCAGGCCGATGAGGTTCGAGGCCACCTGCTCGCGCACCCGGGCGAATGTAGTCACCGATGCCAGACCTATTTCGCCGCCCAGCAGCCGGGCAACCTGAATCGAGGCGCCGAATGTCAGCGCGTCTTGCGGCCGAAGATGCAAGACGGCGAAAAAAACAACTCCGGACAGCGCGAAGCTCTGGCCCACCGCCTGCAGCAGCTGCGAAGGAAGGAACTGCTCGGAACCCCAGATCGGAGTGATGCCGTAGGCCACCATCAGACAGGCCACACTGACGAATATGAAACCGATCGATGACACGAGGCGCGGATCGGAGCGGCGCAGCATCAAACCGGCCAGCGGGCAGATGATGAGCTGAGGCACCGCGATCCAAATCAAGGTGTGCCCAACTTCCAGGGCGCGAAAACTGCGCACGGAGCCCAGGTAGAGCGGAATGAGGTAGGCGGTGGAGAGAATCGTCAGCCGCAACAGGGCGATCAACACCAACAGCTTCGGCAGTGGGGCCGCAAACGCCACCTTGAAATTGACCAAGGGACTCGCGATCCGCGCCTCGTGGACCAAAAAGCCCACGAGCAATAGCGCGCCTGCGAGCAAGAGACCCCACACCAGGCCGGAATTCAGCCAATCCAGCCGATTCCCTTGATCCAACGCCGCATACAGCAACGCCAATCCCACGCCGCCGGACAGGAGACCGAACACATCGCCTGGCGGCCGGATGGCCGCGGCGGGTCTGGCACGGACGCCGTAGTGCAGGCACACCGCCATGATCGCCGCAAGGGGTGCGTTCTGCCAGAAGATCCATCGCCAGGACAGGTGCTCCACATACCATCCTTCCAGGGACGCGGAGATATTCAGCGACAGTTCGAGATTCAGGGCATAAATGGCGATGCCGTAAGCCCAGTACTTCGGCGGAGTGTTGAGCAATACGAAGCTCAACGTCAGCGGGATGAAGAAGCCGGAAGCGAGGCCGCCCGCAAACTGCAGAGTCAGTAACGGCGTCAGACTGCTCGACGTCGGTACCAGCAAAGAGATCATGCCGAAAGCCAGCGCCGCGGCAATCAAGACCCGTCTCGGACCAAATGCGGCTCCCATCCACACCGCGGCGGGCGCCACCAGCATCTGTGCGGTGGCTTGTGCGGTGGTGATCCAGGCGCCCTCATCGAATCCCGCGTGGACGGCGCCGCGGATGTCCGCCAACCCGAACGTCGATAGCCGGCCATTCAACGTCGAGATGAATGTGCCCATGAGCACGGCCAGAAGGCCGAGCCACGGAATTTGGGTCGGAGCCTGCGGAAAACCTGGTGGTGTCCCAGCGGCGGCTGGGGTCGCGGGTGCCCCGGCTGCCGCAGGCGGGGCGGTGACGGCGTTCCCGGCGGGGAGTTCGGCCGCGCCGCTCACCGCTGCCGGCCGCTGCGCGTATCGATCTTCGACACCACGGACATCCCCGGCAACAGCCGATCGCCGATTCCATCGGTGTCGTCGATGGCTATCTTGACCGCGACTCTTTGCACGACCTTCGTGAAATTACCGGTGGCATTGTCCGGCGGCAACAGGGCGAACTGCGATCCCGAAGCCGGTGCGAAGGCGAGCAGGTGTCCGCGCAGCGTATGGCCGGGAAAGGTATCCACCGCGACCTCGGCTTTCTGACCCGCAGCCATGTGCGTCAATTGAGTTTCCTTGTAGTTGGCGATGACCCAGACATGCGGCAGGGGCGTGAGTGTGGTGATTTGAGCCCCAATCCCGACGTACTGGCCGGGTTTGACCTGACGCTGGCCGATGACGCCGTCCTGGGTCGCGACGATGCGGGTGTAGGTCAGATTCAACGAGGCGACTTTCAGAGCCGCGCGCTGACTGCCGATCGCGGCGTCGATTTGCGCCTGCTGCGCGGCAAGCACCCCGAGTTGCTTGGTCGCGGCGTCGGCTTGGGCGTGGTTCTGCGCCAGCTGCGCGGTGAGCTGCGAGTGGGTGGTGTCGAGCTTCTCTGCGGCTTCGGTGGAGGATGACCCGGTCTGGAGCAACCGCCGTTGACGCGCCAGGTCCCGGCTGTTCTGATCGAGCGCAGCCGCGGTGGCATTCACCACCGCCTTGGCCGCCCGAACATTGGCCGCTTGCAAGTCGCGCTGCGCCTGCAGCGCCTCGGACTGAGCCACCGCAGCGGCGATGTTGGCGTCCGCCTGTGCGACCACGGCGCGGTAATCGTCGTCGACGATCTCGGCCAAGAGCTGCCCGGCACGCACGTGCTCGTAGTCTTGCATCGGTAGATCGCGGATGTAGCCGGCCACCTTGGTCGCGATGGGGGTAATGTCCGACTGTAGATAGGCATCATCCGTGGTCTGCCACTCGGCATCGCCCTGCCAGTGGTTCCAGCGGGTGACGACCACGACCAAAATGCCGACGGCAACGATGAAAATCGAGGCCCGCCAAATGATTTCGCGGGCCAAACGCCAGTCGATGGCAGATTTGACGCTATTCACATACGGTTCCAAGGAACGCAGACGTGGGACCGACAATATCAGAGGCGGCGCAGCCTCCCAACCTCGGGAACACAGCAGTTCCGTGTCGGCTCAGTGCAACGCCGTCTGTTGCGCCGCGGCTGCCGGTGCGTCTTATCGTATACAATGTGCATGGGTGAGGA
>DATMND010000459.1:0-3815 GCA_035569235.1 Acetobacteraceae bacterium
CGGGAACATCACGCCGGCGGCGGCAATACCCATCCAGAGTAGCGGTACCAACGGCAGCTGGTTTGGCTGGCCGACCGATCCGAAGATGGACGACCTGCGGCAGGCATGGTTCGATGCGCCCGACGTTGCAGGGCAGAAGAAGATCTGCGAGCAGATGCAGGCCGAGTTCTGGCAGAGCCCGCCCTATGCCCCTCTCGGCATGTACGACCAGCCGACCGGATTCCATAACTATCTGCAGGACATCCGCGACGGCTGGCCGCAGTTCTATGGGGTGAAGAAGAACGCCTAAATAGCGCCTCCTGGCAGGTCACGCCGCCAGGAGCATCTCCGCCGGCGCATAGGGCAGGCCGAGATCGTGCGCCACCGCCTCGTAGGTGACCTTGCCTGCATGGACGTTCAGCCCATGCAGCAAATGCGGGTCGTCCGCCAACGCCTTGCGCCAGCCCTTCTCCGCCAGCGCGATGACGAACGGCAGCGTCGCATTGGTCAGGGCGAAGGTCGAGCTGCGCGCCACCGCGCCGGGCATATTGGTGACGCAGTAATGCACCACGCCTTCATCCACGTAGGTGGGACTGGAATGCGTGGTCGGCCGGCTGGTCTCGAAGCAGCCGCCCTGGTCGATCGCAATATCCACCAGCACAGAGCCAGGCCGCATCTGCCGGACCATATGCCGGGTGACCAGCTTTGGCGCCGCGGCACCCGGCACCAACACCGCACCGATCACCAGATCGGCCGCCAGCACCTGCTGCTCGATCGCATCGGCGGTGGCGAACAGCGTGGTCGCGCGGGGACCGAACTGCAGGTCCAGTTCCTTCAGCCGAGTCAACGATTTGTCGATGATGGTGACGCTGGCCTCCAGCCCCACCGCCATGCGCGCGGCATTGGTGCCCGACACGCCGCCACCCAGCACCACCACCTTTGCCGGCGCCACACCGGGCACGCCACCGAGCAATACCCCGGCACCACCCTGTTCCTTCTCCAGGCAGTGGGCGCCCACCTGCACCGACATGCGCCCGGCGACCTCGCTCATCGGCGCCAGCAGCGGCAGCGCACCCGACCTGTCGGTGACCGTCTCGTAGGCGATGCACGTCGCCCCGGTATCCATCAGCCCCTTGGTCTGCGCCTTGTCGGCCGCGAGGTGGAGATACGTGAACAGCACCTGCCCCTGGCGCAGCATCGCGATCTCGGACGGCTGCGGCTCCTTCACTTTCACGATCAGATCGGACGTGGCGAACACCTCCGCGGCACTGTCCACCACCATGGCGCCCGCGGCGCGATAGATGTCGTCGGATAGGCCAATGCCAGATGCCGCATTGCGCTCGACGATCACCTGATGGCCATGGATGGCGAGTTCACGCACGCCGGCCGGGGTCAGCCCGACCCGGTATTCGTGCGTCTTGATCTCTTTGGGAACACCGATCTTCACGCGCGATCTCCTTTAGGCGGGCAGCGGGAATT
The DNA here is from genome assembly GCA_035569235.1 of Acetobacteraceae bacterium. Taxonomy (GTDB): domain Bacteria; phylum Pseudomonadota; class Alphaproteobacteria; order Acetobacterales; family Acetobacteraceae; genus JAMXLO01. The sequence continues at coordinate 1,459 of DATMND010000459.1, forward strand.
GCCGCAGATACGGCATATAGTCCTCCTCGACGTCGATCTGCAGTGTCGCCAGCACGCGCACCACCGCGTTGTAGAAGGCGATGGTGATTGTAAGGTCCACCACCTGCTCGTTGCCCAGCGCCGCCTGCAGACTGGCAAACGTGGCATCGGACATCGCGCCGCCGGCGGTCATCTCGCGGGCTGCCAACAGCACGGACTTCGCCATCGGATCGAGCTTCGTCGGCCTGCCCGCGGTGTCGTCGATCAGCGCCCGAATATCGTCGTCGCCCACGCCGAAATCGCGGCCGAGCTTGACGTGGTGCGACCATTCATAAGGCGAGCGCGCCAGCCAGCCGACCTGCAGGATCGCCAGTTCACGCAGGCGTGGATCCAGCTTGCTGCCGAAGCGGATGAACTGGCCGAGGCCGGAGAATGCCCGCGCTGCGTTGGGCGAGTTCACCAGCGCCTGGAACAGGTTGATCCGGCGCTTCAGCAGATCCTGGTTCTCGGCCGACAGGTCCGTCTTCTCCAGATACGGCACACGCGCCATTCAACCCTCCCTTGTGTCACCGAACGTTCATTGTCCCTTGAACCCGAACGATCAGCATGCATCTTTATATGGACAGGAGTCGATTGACGATGATGCGAAGAAGCAAGGAAGCCGCCGGTCCGCGCCGGCCGGAAACACCGTCCTGGCTGGCGGGCGCGATGATCGGGTTGACCATCTCCACGCTGGCGACCAGCGCAATCATGCTGGGAGCCAGCCTGGCGATGGGTCAGGCCGTCACCCGGGGCGGCAAATAGGGCTCAGACGCCCTCGTACACCAGCTTGGTGAAGCTGGCAGGGCCGAGCACGAAGCCATCCCATGTGGCGTCGCCGCGCGTGACGTTGCTCGCAGTTGCCAAACTCTACTTCAGAAATGCCAGCAACTCGGCGTTGACCTGGTCCTTCAGGGTCGTGCACATGCCGTGCGGCGCGCCCTTGTAAACCTTCAGCGTTGCGTTCCTGATCAGCTTGGACGACTTCATAGCCGATGCGCCAATGGGGACGATCTGGTCGTCGTCGCCGTGAAGGACCAGGGTCGGAATATCGAACCTGCCCAGGTCCTCGGTCAGGCCCGTCTCGGAAAACGCCTTGATGCAAAAGTACGACGCGGGAAAGCCGGCCATCATGCCCTGCAGCCAGAATGACTCGCGCACCCCTTCGGAGATCTTCGCGCCCGGCCTGTTGTAGCCGTAGAACGGCAGGCTCAGCTCCGTCCAGAACTTGGAGCGGTCGGCTTGAACGCTGGCGCGCAGCTGATCGAAAACCTCGATCGGGGTTCCGTCGGGATTGGCTGCGGTTTTGAGCATCAGCGGCGGGATCGCACCGATAAGCACAGCCTTCGCCACCCGCGCTGTGCCATGGCGGCCGATGTAGCGGGCGACTTCACCGCCGCCCGTGGAGTGGCCGACATGGATCGCATTCTTCAGATCGAGCGCCTGCACCAACGCGGCGAGATCGTCGGCATAGGTATCCAGATCGTTGCCGTGCCACGTCTGGCCAGACCTGCCATGCCCGCGACGGTCATGGGCGATGCAGCGGTATCCCTGGGAGGCAAGGAAGAACATCTGGTCCTCAAACGCGTCTGCGCTGAGCGGCCAGCCATGGCTGAAGACGACGGGCTGTCCCGTGCCCCAGTCGTTGAAGTAAATCTGCGTTCCGTCCTTCACCTTGATCGTGCTCATGGTCTGCACTCTTTCCGTATGGCTGGCGCAGCGTTCGTCATTGACAATTGATTGTGCAAGCGATGCAGTCCGGGCATGACGGGGGTCCAAGCCGGAGAGTGAATGTTATCTGCGGCTCACTCTAGAAAGCAGCAACGGCCTGATCGCGCAGCCGGTTCCCCTCGCGCTGGCCGAAGAAGATGTCGGCGGTGATCTCATCGACCGTGCGGCAGCCGGTATAGGCCATAGTCTTGTCGGCCTCGTTCTTCAGGATGCTGATCGCCTTCAGCGCACCCGCCTCGCCACCCACTGCGGTGCCGTAGAGCGTCGCGCGTCCGGTCAGCACTGCCTTCGCACCGAGCGCCAGCGCCTTCACGATATCGGACCCGCGCCGCACGCCGGAATCCAAAATCAGCGTCATCTTGTCGCCCACCGCCTCGGCGATATCCGGCAGCACGTCGAGCGTGGCCGCCGCACTGTCCATGTTCCGCCCGCCATGGTTGGACACCACGATGCCATCGACGCCGTAGCTCAGCGCCTTGATCGCGTCGTCCGGCCGGTTGACGCCCTTCAGCATCAGTATTCCGGGCCAGATATCGCGGAACTTCGCGATGTCGTTCCAGTCGAGCGAATCCGCCCGCATCGCATCGCGCGCGCCGACGCCGCTGAGC
>DATMND010000460.1:0-10100 GCA_035569235.1 Acetobacteraceae bacterium
GATCCGGCGTGGCCGCGCAAGGCCGCGCAGGGACGCACATGGGACATCCGCTACTGCCTGTCCTGCAATACCTGCTGGGGGGCGATCGTTATGATGCATGTGCCGATCGCCTGCGTGAACAACCCGCGCGTCAGCCGGCCCGACGAAGTGGATTTTGTCCCCGTGCGGACCGAGACACCGAAGCGCGTCGTGGTGGTGGGCGCGGGCATCGCCGGAATAGAGGCCGCATGGGTCGCGGCCGCGCGCGGGCACGATGTGACAGTATTCGGTGCGTCGGACGCGATCGGCGGCAAGGCCTGGCTGCGTGAGAAGCTGCCGGGCGGCGAGACGGTCTCCTCGATCTACGACTACCAGACCGTGGCGGCGCGGCGAGCCGGGGCACGCTTCGTGCTGGGCAGGCGAGTGGCGGCGGCGGAGATCGTGGCGCTGCGGCCGGACGCGGTGATCCTGGCGACCGGCTCCACGATGATCGCACCCGACTGGCTGCCCGACGCCGTGCGTGCGGAAGGCTGGGTGCCCGACCTGCGTTCCGCGTTGGTTGAGGTGTTGCGTCGTGGTGGCCGCCAGCCAGGCACCGCGGTCCTGTTCGACACCGACCACACCGAAGGGACCTACGCCGCGGCCGAGGCGCTGCGTGCGCGACTCGACCGGGTGGTGATTGTTACGCCGCGCGATGCGATCGCCACCGACGTGCAGATGGTCACGCGCCAGGGCATCTTGCGCCGCATGGCGGAGCGACGCATCGAAGTTGTCACGCTATCCGAGCCGCGCTGGAGTGCGGCATGTGCTGAGGGGCGGCTCGATATCGTCAACATCTATAACGGCGATGTCCGCGTGATCGGCGATCTGGCGTTGCTGACCTACGCCACGCCACGCACGCCGGATGATGCGTTGACGGCGCCACTGAAGGCGGCGGGGATTCTGGTCATTCCCGTGGGCGACGCGCGTGCGCCGCAGGAGATGCTGTTCGCCACGGCGAGCGGGCACGCGGCGGGAGAAGCGGTGTAGCGGCGCGGTTCGCCTGTGATGATGTCCTATTGAAGACGAGCGTTCTCGTAATCAAAGTACCAGTTGACATCGGAATCCTCGCGGGCCTCCCCCCCGCGGTCGATCCGAACAAGTAAAGGTGCTGCACGCTGAGTTGCTTCAGCTCGGTCTCATGCTCTTTCAGTCGGGCTATGGCCGCAGCGAAATTCATGACGCTATTATAGCACACAAGCGCCGCGTCTTTCGAGGCGGCCTTGGCTCTATTCGGACCCTCGACCATGCATCTCGCCTCCAAGACCTACGATGTCGGCGACATCCACGCGGCCCAGGAACTCTACCACAGCAACGGCTGGACCGACGGCCTGCCGATTGTGCCGCCCACGCGCGACGCCGTTCACGCGTGCCTCGAATGGGCAATGACCCCACCCGATCACCTCGTCGGCGTCGAACCGGTTCGCGCCGTGCCGATCACGGCGGAAAAGCTCGCCATCAACGCCGTCATGGCCGGCTGCCTGACGATGCATTTTCCCGCCGTCCTCACCGCCTTCACCGCGATGCTGCAACCGGAGTTCCTGCTGCACGGCGCCACCTCCTCCACGGGCGGCTGCGCGGTACTGATCATCCTGAACGGCCCGATCCGTCGCGAACTCGGCGCGGCCGGCACGTTCAACGCACTCGGCAACAGCGACCGCGCCACCGCGGCGATCGGCCGCGCGATCCGGCTCGCCCTGATCAACATCCTGGAAGTGCGACCCGGCGGCATCGACCGCTCCACCCTCGGCCATCCGGGCAAGTTCAGCTACTGCATCGCCGAGGATGAGGAAGACTGCCGCTGGCTGCCGCTCCACGCACAGCGCGGGCTGCCGCCGGAGGTGTCCGCCGTCACCGTCATGGCGGCCGGTGCGCCGCGTCAGATCATGAACGAATGGACGACCGAGCCGGATCAGATCGTGGAGACCTTCGCCGCGGAGATGCGCGCCAACATGCGGCACTATTCGATCTGGGCCGGCAACTACGCGATCATCGTCCCGAAGCAGTTGCGCGAACATCTGGAGGCGGCGGGCTGGAGCAAGACCGACATCGCCACCTTCATCCACGCCCGTGCGCGGGTGCATCGCCGCGAGTGGGCCGAGGTGGGCAAGAGAGCGGTGGTGCGCGACCGTGGCGACACCGAATACGCCGCGCTCACGTCGCCGGACGATCTGCTGGTCATCGCGGCCGGCGGACCTGCCGGTGGGTTCGGTGCCGTCATCCCGCCGTGGTTCGGCGGCAAGAGCCGCGCCGTCACGCTGCCGATCGGCGCCTGTGTTGACTGCGGACCACCAGGGCAGTGAACTGCGCGCATGGTGCTGCAGGTCCTCGATCCCACCAATGAAACCGCGCCGCCGCTGGGCCGGCCGGCGCCGCGCCTTGCCTCGCTTGCCGGCGCGACGGTCTGCTTCATCTCCAACGGCAAGGAGGGGACGAAGGGCTTTTTCGCGCATCTCGACCACATGCTGCGCGCGCAGTTTGCTGTCGCCGACGTGGTCGTGCGGGTAAAATCCAACTTCAGCGCGCCGGCCGGTGCGGACATCGTGGACGAGATCCGACGCTGGCAGGCCGTCGTCACCGGCATCGGCGACTGAGGCAGCTGCTCGTCGTGCAGTCTGCATGACTCCATCACCGCCGAGCGTCTAGGGGTCCCAGCGATGGCCGTGATGACTACGCGCTTCGTCAGCGCGGCCGAACTGATGGCGCGCGTGCTGGGATTTTCCGGCTATGCGTTCGCGGTCATCCCGCACCCGATCAGCAGCGCGAGCGACGAAGCACTGCGCGATATGGCCGCCGCCGCATCCGCACAGGCGCGCCGCCTGCTGCTGCTCCCATGAGCGGTCAAGCACGCATCCAACTTGGCAACACCCAGACATCGCGGGTCATGTGAGCATCAGGACAATAACCTGGATGATCATTCCCAAGAGTGCATAGTAGCCCATGACACTTAAACTCCATTCGCTCGGATCAGGGGCTGCACCGGATCGTTTACCGCGTTCGCCGAATTGTCGGGAACGAAGACCGAGCCGCCGGGCGCGGTGACGATGTTGTGCGACCGGTTCGCCGCGGTCAGGACCTGCGGGCCTGGGCCAACGACCATGCCGTCGTTTGGCAGGATGGAGCCGTCCGAGCAGATCGCGTAGGCGTTCTGTGTGCCGAGCGACAGCGCGGCGGTTGTTGCCAGCAATGCCCGGCACCAATCGAGGCGCGGCTTGCCGATTGATGTTGCACTCATAACCTTGAAGCCCCCAGGCCAATGTATTGACCAACCGCAATATTACGGAAACGTCATGGACAAACAAGAGGATTGTTATAAAAGAGTGAGACGGGGCGCATAATTATTTCTTCGTTCCGGTGGAATAATATGCACTTCTGCATTTATCGCTGACGAACGTCTCGCAAACCTGCCGCCGCCGAAGAGGCGAGAGCGTAGCCGCCGCAATGTCCTGGCCCGTTCTCAACGGTGACACCGGTGGCGAAATCATCGCCAACCGTTGTCGCATCGCACCATTCGCCGTCTAGCCACGTATCCCGCTTGTGGTAAGATAATACCATGGCCCTAATGCCTTGACCCGGCCACGCTTTTCCCCCATATCCCGCCGCCAACTCGCAGGGACGTCTCCCCGATGCTGAAGACCACCCTATCGCTAAAGCCCGCGGAGGTAACGAAGGCCTGGGTGCTGATCGATGCCGAAGGCGTCGTGCTCGGCCGCCTCGCCGTCGTCATCGCCAACCACCTGCGGGGCAAGCACAAGCCGCAATTCACCCCGCACGTCGATTGTGGCGATAACGTCGTGGTGGTGAATGCGGCGAAGGTGCGAGTCACCGGCAACAAGCCTGACCAGGCGATTTTCTACTATCACACCGGTTATGCCGGCGGCATCAAGGGCCGCTCCATTCGCCAGCGCCTGGACAGCCAGCACCCGGAGCGGGTTCTGGAGAAGGCGGTGGAACGCATGATCACCCGCGGCCCGCTGCAACGGAAGCAGATGAAGCATCTGTATGTTTATGCCGGCGCCGAGCACAAGCACACGGCGCAGCAGCCACAACCGCTCGACGTCGCCGCGATGAACCCGAAGAACAAGCGAGGCTGATGCCGCATGTCCGGAACCCAGACCCGTACGCTCGCCGACCTCGCGGATATCGTCGCCGCCCAGCAGGCCGCCGTCGGCATCGCGCCGGCGACCACCGATCGGCCGAAGGTCGAGCCGAGGCGCGATGCGCTGGGGCGCTCCTATGCAACGGGCCGGCGCAAGAATGCGGTGGCGCGCGTCTGGATCAAGCCTGGCAAGGGCGAGATCACCGTGAATGACAAGAAGGTCGTGCAGTATTTCGCCCGACCGGTGTTGCGCATGCTGCTCACCCAGCCGTTCCTGGTGGCCGACCGCTACAACCAGTTCGATGTGTTCTGCACGGTCACCGGCGGCGGGCTTTCCGGCCAAGCCGGTGCGGTGCGCCATGGCATCTCGCGCGCCCTGACCTACTACGAGCCGGACCTGCGCGGCATCCTGAAGGTCGCCGGTTTCCTCACCCGCGATTCCCGCGTGGTCGAGCGCAAGAAATACGGCAAGGCGAAGGCCCGACGAAGCTTCCAGTTCAGCAAGCGGTAAGACGCGGGTGGCCGGGATCCCCGGATCAAGTCCGGGAAGGTCATGATGACTGCGACGCGGACGGGGGATCGACATGGCTACCAAGCCCAGCGTGTTCATCGACGGCGAGGCCGGCACGACGGGGCTCGGCATCCGCGACCGTCTGCGCGCGTTGCCCGACATCGAACTGAGAAGCCTGCCCGCCGACCGTCGCCGCGATCCTGCCGCGCGACGCGACATGATGGCCGGCGTGGACCTGGTCGTGCTCTGCCTTCCCGATGATGCGGCACGCGAGGCGGTGGCGCTTGCCGATGGGCTGGGCAACGCCGCACCGAAGCTGCTCGATGCCAGCACGGCGCATCGCGTGCATCCAGACTGGGCGTATGGCTTCCCGGAAATGCAACAGGGCCAGGCGGAGCGCATTGCCGGTGCTCGGAAGGTCGCCAATCCCGGCTGCTATCCCACCGGCGCGATCGCCCTGATCCGCCCGCTGGTCGATGCCGGCATCATTCCGCCCGATCATCCGATCACGATCAACGCGGTCAGCGGCTATTCCGGCGGCGGCCGCTCGATGATCGAGGCCCACGAACACAATGGCGGCCCGGCGTTCGAACTCTACGGGTTGAGCCTGGAACACAAGCACATCCCGGAAACGCAACTCTATTGCGGCCTCTCGCGCCGGCCGATCTTTGCGCCGTCGGTGGGCCACTACCGCCAGGGCATGCTGGTTTCGGTGCCGCTGCACCTGGACACCTTCCACGGCAAGCCCACAGGTGCCGATCTGCATGCAGTACTCGAAGCGCACTACCGCGGCTGCGAGTTCGTCCATGTCGCCGCACCTCCGGCAGATGGCAAGCTGGAACCGCAGGCGCTGAACGAGACCAACCTGCTGGAACTCCATGTCCACTCCAACGAGCAGCATCGCCAGGCGGTGCTGGTCGCGCGGCTCGACAACCTCGGCAAGGGCGCATCCGGTGCGGCTGTGCAGAACCTCCGGCTGATGCTCGGTCTTCCCGTCAGTGCCGCGCCGCGGGAGGCCGTGCATGCCTGAGCCGTTCGTCGGACACGGCCCGATCTACACGCTCGACGGCGTCACTCCGAAGGTTGCGCCGGACGCATTCATCGCGCCCACCGCGGCGGTGATCGGCGACGTGGAGATCGGCTCGGAGACGGGTGTCTGGTTCCACTGCCTGGTGCGCGGGGACCTCTGCCACGTGCGCATCGGCGCGCGTACCAACATCCAGGACGGGGCGATCATCCACGTCGATTCCGGCGGGCTCGCCGCAATCATCGGCGACGATGTCACGGTCGGCCACAACGCGGTCATCCACGCCTGCACTTTGAAGAACCGAGCATTCGTCGGCATCTCTGCGACCGTGCTGGACGGCGCGGTGATCGAGGAAGGCGGCATGCTCGGCGCGGGCGGACTGCTTACGCCTGGCAAGGTGATCGGCCGGAACGAGTTGTGGGTCGGCGCGCCGGCCAAGCTGCTGCGCGTGATGGACGACGAGGAGCGGCGGAAATTCGATCGCAACGCGGTGGTGTATCGCGAATTGGCCGCCCGCTTCCGCGCCGGCTTGAGCAGCGCGACGTAGTTCCCTCTCCGCCCTCGGGGGGCGGAGAGGGTCGGGCAGGGGATCGTGCAACGCGCGCGGCACGACCTGCAAAACTCCGCTGTCGCAGCGGCATTGGCCCCACCTCACCCCGACCCTCTCCGCCCCGAGGGGCGGAGAGGGAGTGTATGGCGATGAAAGGCATTGGAGATTTCGTTGCGGCATGCCCGTCGCGTTCGTCTGCTACTCCCGCACCCGCTCCAGCTTGCCCACGACGAAAATGTAGGAGAACACGCCCATCGCCTCGATGACGGCGATGAACACGAGCGGCAGCCGGAAATCGCCGGCGCGCAGCAGGAAGCCGATGACGATCGGCGACAGGATGCCGGCAATTCCGCCCATGAAGTTGAACACCGAGCTGGTCAGGCCGATCAGCCGTTCCGGCGCAGTGGCGGAAACCAGCGACCAGTGGATCGAGGCAACGCCATTGCAGAAGAAAGCAAAGGTCAGGAACAGGATGATCAGCGGCTCGCTGTCCACGAAGTTTGCGCCGACGATGCTGGTCGAGAAGATCAGCCCCCCAATGATTGGCGCCTTGCGCGCAAAGGTCAGGCTGTAGCCACGCCGCACCAGCAGGTCCGATACCGCGCCGGAGACCAGAACGCCGATGAACACCGCCAGGAACGGCAGCGAAATATAGAACCCGGCCTTGATGAAGGTGAAATGCCGGTACGTCACCAAATACGTGGGGAACCAGGTACGAAAGAACGTGCCGACGGTCCCCCACACGAAATGGCCAAAATAGATGCCCCACAGTTTGCGCCGGCCCAGCACAATGCCAAGGTCGCGCAGCAGCGATCCCTTGTTCGCGGCGCGATGCGCGGCCGATCGGCGCGACAGATCGGGGATGCCGCCGCTGTCGGCGATCTTGCGAATTTCCGCGGCGTTCACATGCGGATGCTCGGCCGGATCGTGATAACTGCGAAAGAACACGAACGACCAGAACAGACCCATCGTTCCGGTCACGAAGAACACCGACGGCCAGCCGAACTCCAGCTTCAGCCAGACCAGCACCGGGGTCAGGAAGGCCAGGCCGACCGACTCCGCCGCCGTATAGACGGCAATGCAGGTGGCGCGCTCCTTCTCGCCGAACCACGTCGTGGCGATCCGGTTGTTGATCAGGAAGGTCGGCACCTCGAAGAAGCCCACCGCCATGCGCAGCACGATCAGCATGACCAGCCCGTTGGCCAGTCCCAGCGACAGCGTGGCAAGCGACCAGAGCATGATGATCACGGGATACAGGATGCGGGGATGCACCCGGTCCACCAGCCAGCCGCCGGGAAGCTGGAACGGCGTGTAGGTCCAGCTGAATGCGGAGAACACCAGACCGAGCTGCACGGGATCCAAATGGAAATCGCTCGCCATGCTGGGCGCGGCGATCGAGATGTTGCTGCGGTCGAGGTAGTTGATGACGACGGTGACGAACAGCAGTCCCATGATTCGGAACCGCCGATTGGTCGGCGTCATTGCGCTGGTGGTTTGTTCCACCTGCGCCAGCGCATCGCCTGCCATGGACGCTAGACCGAGTTGCGCGGAGGCCAGACGGGTTGATGGTAGCCCAGCGGAACGGAAGGCCGCGCCCAGTACGGCGGCGTCTCGGACAACTGCACGGTGGGCTTCAAATGCCGCAGCCGGCCCGACGGCGTTTCCGTCACCGTCGACCAGCCATCGAGCTCGGCGGGGGAAAACTCGGCCGGCGCATCGCGCGCTGCGCCCGCCGGCACCTCACCAAGATCGACAATCCACTTGCCGACCTGGGCAAGCGAGATGCGCACCAGCCAACTGCCGCCTTCGCGTGCGCGACGGCCAAGGGCGACCGTCGCACCGAACGCCATCAGATAGCCCGTGCAATAATCGATGGCAGAGACTGGATAAAATTGCGGTCCCGCCGTCTTGCCCGGCACGATCTCGGCCTGACGGGACGTAATGCCGCTGACCGTCTGCACCACGGTGTCAAAGCCGCGCCGCGACGCCCACGGTCCGGTATGGCCAAACGCGCATAGCGACACATAGACCAGCCCGAGGCGAATGGCCGCGAGTTCTTCGGGCGACAGGCCGCGGCCGCCCAGCGTGCCCGGACGGTAGCCCTGCGAGAACACGTCCGCGTCGCGTACCAAACCACGCAATGTATCAACGTCCCGCTGCTCGCGCAGATCGAGTTGCGCCGACAGCTTGCCATGGCCGGTGTCGAATTCCTGGTAGCCGAGATTGGGCAGATGCGCGCCGGTGATCTTCAGCACATCCGCGCCGTGCTCGGCGAGCGTGCGCGCGCAGGTCGGGCCGGCCAGCACACGGGTCAGATCGAGCACGCGAACCCCCGACAGCGGACGGTCGCCGGCCGGCAGATCCTCCGGCGGGCTGTCGCCGATCCGCACGATCTCCATCAGCGGCAGCGCAGCAATGGCGGCAGACTGCGGATGCCGCGCCCATTCCTCGTGCGTCCGCACCATGCCGCCGGCACCCTTGGCGGCGATAATCGCCTCTTCCAGATCGGCCGCGTTCCAGTTCAACACAGCACGCGCCACCGCCTCGCGATCCTCCGCAACGCCGAGCACGCCAAGCGCGGCGGCACGGTGATTTGGAAAATTGCAGTGCAGATAGCTCCAGCGGCCGTCCTTCGTGGGATACACGCCCATGATCGAGTTGCGCCGCGCCGAGACCTCGCCGTCGCCGAGCTTCATGTAGTGGCCGCTGCGCAATGACGCCGTCGCCCGGCGCAGATCGACGGCCACGTTCTGGCGCCGCCCGGAGCGGATCTCCCACAGGTCGGCGGCGGCAAGCCCGGTCGCGGCCAGGGTCGCCGCGCCGGCCACGCCGATGCGGAATGGCGTGGGCAGCACGGGGTCGGTTCCACCGGTGAATTCGACTGCGTCCGCGCGCTCGGCGGGCCAACCGGCGTTGGGCAGAATCGTGCGCAAGGCGTCGTGCGGCATGATCGTTTTCTCCCGGATTGATGGGCGGCTGCCTGCATCATGCCCGCTTCCAGGCTATTCGGAAACGCCTCGCTCCGGCTTGAGGTCGATCAGCGGCGTGCCGTCGAGACAATCGAGGCCGCGTACCTGCAACGTCGTGCCCTCGATCGCGACCAGATCGACAATCGAGGACGCAATCGGGTTCGGCCGCACCGGCGAACGCAACGCGAAGCTGCCGGTCGTCTGGCGGGTGCGGAATGGTGTCTGCAAAACAAGATCGCGGCGTGCGCGGTGCATCCAATAGAGAACCTGGATGCGGCGATGGTTCCCCAGATCGGTGAGCGCCGCGCGCCAGCGCTCATCGACCACGATCGAACAGATCGGCCCATCCGACACGCCGCGCTTCGGGCACTCGCCGCGGGTACGCCACGGCGTTCGGATGGTCCCGATGAAATACACACCGGCATCGGTCTGCGACGGCAGCGCCACCGCCACCTCGCCTGGGCGCAGATCGCCCTCGACCGCGGAGATTTCGTCCTTCATCGCGCGACCGTGGCAGCGAGCCCGGCATCGAGTCCAGCCGGAGCGGGCACGGGATCGCCGCCCGCTCCGGGAACATTCACAGCGCGGCGGTGACCGCCTTGACCTCCGTGTAGCTGTGGAACACTTCCTCGCCCATCTCGCGCCCCCAGCCGGATTGCTTGTAGCCACCGAACGGCAGCGACGCATCGAACACGTTGTGGCAGTTGATCCATACCGTGCCTGAGCGGATGCGCGCGGCAAGCTTGTGCGCGGTGCCGCCGTTGCGCGTCCACACGCTGGCCGCCAGGCCGTAGATCGTATCGTTCGCCTGCTTGGCGATCCGGTCCAGGTCGTTGTCATCGAAGGGCGTTGCGCACACCACCGGACCAAAAATCTCCTCGCGAATGACCTTCATGTCCGGCGTGGTGTTCTCCATGACTGTCGGC
>DATMND010000461.1:0-5168 GCA_035569235.1 Acetobacteraceae bacterium
CGTCTGGTCTGGGATAGCTACGATGCCATTGTCACCGCTTGCAAGGAAGGATGGAACTTCCTCATCAATGACCCGGACAGGATCAGATCAATCGGGCACCGGGACTGGGCATGTGTCAATGTTTAGGCGGATTGGTATCACACGGAGGTCACGAAGGACCACAGAGAGCCACGGAGTGAGCAAGCGAATACGCTGCGCGCGAAGCGCCAAATCCTTGCTAGCTCGGTGGCTCTCTGGGGCTGCCTTCTCAGTGTTCTCTGTGTGAACCCTTTTTGCTTGCTTCAGTCGGCCGCTGCCGATCCCATCTTCTCGGCGAGCACCGGCATCCGGTGACGCTGCGGCGCCAGCCAATGCTGCAGCCGGTCGAGATAGAGATAGATCACCGGCGTCGTGTACAGCGTGAGTGCCTGGCTCAGGATCAGTCCACCGACCATCGCAGTGCCGAGCGGACGCCGCAGCTCCGAACCGGCGCCGTGACCCAACATCAGCGGCAGACCGGACAGCAGCGCCGCCATCGTCGTCATCATGATCGGGCGGAAGCGCAGCAGACACGCCTGGCGGATCGCGTTCAGCGGCGTTTCGCCGTCGCGGCGTTCGGCGGTGATGGCGAAGTCCACCATCATAATGCCGTTCTTCTTGACGATGCCGATCAGCAGGATCACGCCGATCAGCGCGATCACCGAAAGCTCGTAGTGCATCATCAACAGCATCAGCAGCGCGCCCACGCCAGCCGATGGCAGCGTGGACAGAATGGTCAGCGGCAGGATGTAGCTCTCATACAGAATGCCAAGGATGATATAGACGGTGATCAATGCCGCGGCGATCAGGTAAGGCTGGGAGGACAGCGAGGACTGGAACGCCTGCGCGGTGCCCTGGAACGTGCCCTGCACCGTGATCGGCACGCCCATCTGGTGGACCGCCGCGTTGATCGCATCCACCGCCTGACCCAGCGCGGCCCCGGCCGCCAGATTGAACGAGATCGTCACCGCGGGGAACTGGCTCTGGTGGCTGATCGACAGTGGCTGCACGGGTGCTGTCGTCCACTTGACGAAGGTGGACAGCGGCACCGCCTGGCCGGTGCTCGATTTCACATAGAGCTTGTTCAGCGTATCGACGGCGGCCAGTTGGTCGGGCATCACCTCGAGGATCAGGTGATAGGAGTTCACCTGCGAGAAATACTGGGTGATCTGGCGCTGCCCGAACGCGTCGTACAGCGTGTCGTCGATCACCTGTGGCTGCACCCCGAACCGCGCCGCCTGGTCGCGGTCGATGGTGAGCGTCGCTGTCATGCCGGCCATCTGCTGGTCGGTGGTGACGTCGCGCAGCATCGGCAGGCTTTGCAGCTTGTCCAGGATCTTCGGCGACCACTGGTAGAGTTCCGCCAGATCGGCGTCCTGGAGGGTGTACTGGAACTCGGTCTTGGTCAGTCTTCCACCCACGCGGATATCCTGAGCCGCCTGCAGGAACAGTGCACCGCCCGTCACCTTCTGCAGCTTCGGACGGATCCGGTTGATGAAATCCTGCGCCGTTCCGCCGACACGCTCGTTCCACGGCTTCAATGCGATGTAGATGCGGCCGTTGTTCTCAGTCTGCCCGCCGATGCCGGCGCCGACCGTGGCGCCGTAACCCTGCACGTCCGGGTCGTGCGCCACTATGTCATCCAGCGCGGACTGGATGCGTGACATCTCGGCGAACGAGACGTCCTGCGCACCCTCGCTCACACCGAGCACCACGCCGGTGTCCTGCGACGGGAAGAAGCCCTTGGGGATGTAGGTGTAAAGAACGACGGTCATCGAGAGGGTGCCGAGAAATACCAGCAAGGTGATGAACTGGTGGCGCAGCGCGATGTCCAGCGTGCGGCGATAGCCGTTGATCAGCGCGGTGAAGAATCCCTCGATGATCCGGTAGAAGCGGCCATGCTTGCCGGAATCGTGGCGCAGAAAGCGCGAGCACATCATCGGCGTCAGTGTCAGCGACACGACGCAAGAGACCACCACCGCGATGGTGACCGTCATCGCGAACTCGCGGAACAGCCGGCCGACGATGCCGCCCATCAGCAGCAGCGGGATGAACACCGCGATCAGCGAGAAGCTGATCGAGACGATGGTGAAGCCGATCTCGCCGGCGCCCTTCAGCGCGGCTTCCATCGGCGCCATGCCGTCCTCGACGTGGCGATAGATGTTCTCCAGCATCACGATGGCATCATCCACCACGAAGCCGACCGCGATGGTCAACGCCATCAGGGACAGATTGTCGAGGCTGTAGCTCAGCAGGTACATCACTGCGAAGGTGCAGATCAGCGCCACCGGAACGGTGATCGACGGAATGATGGTGGCCCAGACGCTGCGCAGGAACAGGAAGATCACCATCACGACCAGGCTGATCGACAGCATCAGCGTGAACTGTACGTCGTGGACCGACGCACGGATGGTCAGCGTGCGGTCCATGATCACGCTGACATGGATCGCCGGCGGGATGGCGGCCTCGAGCGCCGGGAGCGCCGCCTTGATGCGATCCACCGTATCGATCACGTTGGCGCCGGGCTGTTTGAACACAACCAGGATGATCCCGCGCTGGCCGTTCTGCCAGCCAGCCAGCAGCGTGTTCTCCGGGCCATCCACCGCGCGGCCGATATCCTTGACCCGCACCGGCGCACCGTTGCGGTACGACAGGATAACGTCGTTGTATTCGGAGCCCTTGGTGAGCTGGTCGTTGGCATAAAGCGCATACGTGCGGTGCGCGGAGTCGACCGTGCCCTTCGGTGCGTCCGCCGTTGCGCTGGTCAGGGTGCCGCGCACGTCCTCCAGCGTGATGCCCATGGCGGCAAGCTTGCCTGGATCCGCCTGCACGCGCACAGCGCGCTTCTGCTCGCCGCCGATGAACACCTGCGCGACACCGGAGATCTGCGAGATCTGCTGCGACAGGATGTTGTCCGCGTAGTCGTCCACGTTGATCAACGGCACGGCGTCCGACTGCACCGAAAGGATCATGATCGGTGAATCGGACGGATTGACCTTCCGATAGGTCGGTGAGGACGGCAGATTCTTCGGCAACTGCCCGCTGGCGGCGTTGATTGCCGCCTGTACGTCGCCCGCGGCGGCATCGATGTTGCGGTCAAGGTCGAACTGGATGGTGATCTGCGACTGGCCCAGCACATTGACCGAGGTAAGCTGCGAGACACCGGCGATCTGCGCGAACTGATATTCGAGCGGCTGCGCGACGGTGGCCGCCATCGTGTCCGGACTGGCGCCCGGGAACTTGGCGTTCACCGAGATGGTAGGGAAGTCGACGCGCGGCAGCGGGGCAACGGGAAGCAGCGGGTAGGCGGCGATGCCGACCAGCACGAAAGCCGCCATGAGCAGCGACGTGGCGACCGGACGGCGGATGAAGGGCGTGGAAATGCTCATGCGACCGTCGGTCCCTTGTTCTCAGCCACCCGGTTTCGCCGGGGCGGCGGCCTGCTGCGACGCATCATTGACGGCCACCTTGGTGCCGACCTGCAAACGCGACTGGCCCTCGGTCACGACCTGTTGACCTTCGCTCAGCCCCTTGGCGATGACGGAGAGTGCCCCGTCGTCGCTGCCGACCTCCACCGGCTGTCGTGCCACCGACTGATCCGGGCCCACGACGTAGACGTAGAGACCCACCGGTCCGTGCTGCACTGCAACGGACGGCACGGTCAGCGCATTCTGCTGGGTGCCAAGCTGCAGACGCGCGTTGATGAACTGCCCCGGCCACAGCGTGTTGTGCGGGTTCGGGAAGGTGGCCTTCAGCTTGATGGTCCCGGTGCTGGAGTCGATCGCGTTGTCGGGGGTCAACAGGGCGCCCTGATCGAGCTGGGTCTTGTCATCGGCCGCGAAGGCGATCACCGGCAGCTTGCCTTTCTCCATCGCCACGCTGATGCTCGGCAGGCTGTCCTGCGGCACCGTGAACAGCGCCGAGATCGGATGGATCTGGGTGATCGTGACGATCCCGGCAGCGTCGGAGCCATGCACGAGATTGCCGGGATCAACCTGGCGCAGGCCGACACGGCCCTGGATTGGCGACGTGATGAAACAGTAGCTGAGGTTGAGTTTGGCCATCTCGATCGCCGCGTTATCGCCGGCGATCGCGGCGATCATGTGATTGACCAGCGCCTGCTGCGTGTCGACCTGCTGATGGGAGGCGAAGCTCTTCTGCTCGAGCGAGGTATAGCGCGCCAGGTCGCTCTTGGAATTGACGAAGTCCGCGTCGTCCTGGCTCTTCTTCGCCATCGCCGCGTCAAGCGCGGCCTGATACGGGCGCGGGTCGATCACGGCGATCAGGTCGCCCTGCTTGACCTCCTGGCCCTCGGTCACCGGGAATTCCGTCAGGGTGCCGTCAACCCGGGCGCGCACCAGCACGGAATTGAACGCCTGAACCGAACCCAGGCCCTTGAGGTAGATTGGCACGTCCTGCTGCGTGACACGCGCGATGCTGACGGGAACCAGTGGCGGGCCGCTCGGCGGTTGCGGTTGTTGGGCGGTGGACGGTTCCAGCAGGATCGATCCGAGGCCAGCTGCCATCAACACCCCGAGCACAAGCGCCAATGGCCAGCCCTTGCGCAGCCGCTTCTTCGCCGCCTCAGTCACGAATTGACATCCGAAATCCCGTCATCGCACTTGTGCTGCATTGCACAATCCCATTTTGAAACCTTCCCTGATCCTGCCGTGGACATTAACAGGCAGTCATGTCTCGCCCAAGCCTTACATTGTCGGCGAAACGGCGCGCATTCGCCAGCGTCAAAATCATGGCTCGGCCAATTGGATCAAGCCGGCGATACAAGCCGATACAATTCGCCCGAATCAGTCGCCGGCGACGCCGAGCGCACGCCGGAATCGATCGGCAAGGTGCGCGCCATCCCGCGGCGGCAGATGGCGTGCCTCCTCCTCGGCGGAAATGCGGATCACCGCGAACAGCGCCTCGTGCCGGAGCCTGGGGGTGAGCGCCTCGACCTCGCCCATGTCGCGCGCGGTGGCCGTGGCGGCCCAACCACAGGCGGCGGCCACCGCGGCGAGGTCCGTGGTCAGGCCGGTATGGCTGCGCTGGGAGCCGGTCTCGCCGTAGCGCGCGTTGTCCAGCACCGCGATGGCAAGGTTGGCGGGCGCGGCTGCGGCGATGGTGGCGAGCGAGCCCATGCCCATCAGCAT
>DATMND010000462.1:0-2456 GCA_035569235.1 Acetobacteraceae bacterium
TATTCCGGATCATATCCAGAAGCTGGCATATGTATCCGTTGGGACTGCTGTTTGCGCTCGGCTTCGATACGGCAACCGAGATCGGTCTCCTCGGCCTCTCTGCAGCGCAAGCGGCCCAGGGAATGTCGCTGTGGTCCATCCTCATCTTTCCGGCTCTGTTCACCGCAGCCATGGTGCTCGTCGACACGGTGGACGGGCTGTTCATGGTCGGTGCCTACGGTTGGGCGTTCACCAGCCCGGTACGCAAGCTCTGGTATAATCTGACCATCACCGCGATGTCCGTCCTGATCGCGCTTCTCATCGGCGGCATCGAAGCGCTGGGGCTTCTGGCCGACAAGTTCGGAATGGAAGGCCGATTCTGGACGGCGGTCGGCCATTTGAACGAGTCCCTCGGCACCTTTGGGTTGCTCGTGATCGCAGCTTTCGTAGTGTGCTGGGCCGCCTCAGCGCTGATCTTCGGCTGGAAGGGGTATGATGACCTGGGCCGCGTGCCCCTTGCTTGATACGATAAGCGCAGACGACGAGGAGGCGGCGTTGCTATGAGCTCATATCATTATTTGCCGCTGGCGCCGCCGTTCTTTTTCATCCTCGTTGGACTGTTCGTCATCCTGCTGGTGCTGATCCAGCTGGGAGCATTGAGCTATGCCTATATGCGGCTGGGCGTAAGCCCGCGCGGCGCCCTGGTCCTTCTGTTTGCTTCATTGCTCGGCAGCTATTTCAACATTCCATTGGTGGAATTGCCCGAGCAGCAGGTGGTGTCCGGGCAGGACATCGAGTTCTTCGGAATGCGCTATGCCGTGCCGGTCGTCATGCAGTGGCCGGGCACATTGATTGCCGTCAACATCGGCGGCGCCGTCATTCCCACCTTCATGTCCATCTATCTCCTGATCAGGAACGCCTTGTGGGTTCAAGGCGCGTTGGCCACGGCCGTCGTTGCGCTCGTATGCTACTGGCTGTCTCAGCCGGTTCCGGGACTTGGCATCGCTGAACCGGTATTCGTGCCCGCTGTCACAACCGCGGTGGTCGCCATTGTGCTCTCGCGCGAATACGCCGCCCCGCTTGCCTATATCAGCGGGAGCCTCGGCACGCTCATCGGCGCAGACCTGCTCAACCTTGGAAATATCCGTGGGCTCGGAGCGCCCGTTGCTTCCATCGGCGGGGCGGGAACGTTCGACGGCATTTTCCTCATCGGGATCGTAGCCGTGCTGATTGCCAGCCTCGTCCCAGGGCCTCGACCTCGAGCAGCCTGACGCGCTTTATCTCGGCCGAATGGCGGTGAGGGCCTTGAACGCGTTTATCAGGCCCGCGCCGAAATCGCGGTCGCGGCCCCTGGGACCCAGATCCCTCGCCGTATCCATCAGGATCTTGCGGACCTCTGCCGGGGTGAGGGCAGGATTGCGCTCGATCAGCAGCGCTGCGACCCCGCTGACCTCCGCGGCTGCAACCGATGTCCCTGTCGTAAACTGATAGGCCCCGTCCGGGGCCGGAGCCAAGATATCAACCCCCGGTGCGGCGACAGCAATGTAGTTGCCGCGGTTCGCCCCTTCGAACAGCCCATCATTCGCGTTGGTCGCTGTCACGGCGATGACGCTCGGATCGGCGGCCGGAAACAGCGGCGGAGAATTCGGACCGGCATTTCCCGCCGCGGCGATGAGCACCATGCCCTTCTTGTTCGCCTTCGCCAGCGCATCGCGCAGGCGCGGATCAGGCGGGCCGGCAAAGCTCATGTTGACGACGCGTGCGCCTTGGCTTGCTGCCCAATCCAGGCCCTTGAGAATATTGAACGTGGTACCTTCCGCGCTGCCTGCCTGCGCGCTGAATGCGCGCACGGTGAGCAGCCCCACCCCGGGGGCAGTACCGAGCATGTTGCGGTGTGCCGCGATTGCACCTGCCATTCCCGTGCCGTGCGAGTGCGCCGCCTCATTGTCGGCGGCGGCATCGAAACTGGCGGTGATCGCGCCGGCAAGATCGGGATGCGAGGCGTCGATCTTGGAGTCGATGATGGCAACCAGAATTCGGTTACCGCGGGCCAGGCGGTGAGCTTCCGGAAGATCGATCTTCTGCGGCGCATATTGATCGGCGGCAATGGGAATCTGCTCGGACTGGGCAAGGCGGTAGAGATAGTTCGGTTGCATGCCCGCGACCTGCGACTGCGGCTCGGATGCCATCCTGGTGATCATGGAGGGGACCGAAACACCACTGTTGATGCGCCAGAGCTGGAGCGTGCGGCCGGTCAGGGCCAAAGTGACGCTCTCAAGGCGCGTCATGTCATGACGCGCTGCAATCGCGTCGAGGTCCGCCGCCGACACATTGGCCGGACAGTCACAGATCACGCGGTCGTTTTGGTATTCCGTGACCCCCGGGGGTGGCAGATTGAACCCGGTACGCAGGCGCGCGGGGCCGCCCGCTGCACCGCCACCTGCACCGCCTCCCCCTGCACCGCCGCCTCCACCGCC
>DATMND010000463.1:0-18014 GCA_035569235.1 Acetobacteraceae bacterium
CGGCGTTCCGGATGTATCGGTGTAGCCGTTCACCTCGATCCGCGTGTACTGCACCTTGGTCGAGTTCGCCGCCGCTTCCGCGATGATCTGGCGGGCGCGATCGGTGAGGCTGTACTTGTCCCAATCGAAGAACACCAGGTAGGAGCGGGTCGGTGCCGGTGCCGGAACGGCCGCAGGAGCAGGTGGCGGTGGTGGCGGCGGCTGGCCAAAATTATAGCGCAGACCAACCATCACCGCGTGATTGAAGTCATTTCCGAGCTTCGCCGTGCCGAAGGCGACCGGACCGCCCGGAACGGCCTGCGCTGCGACGTTGTACTTACGTGATCCGACACCGAGGAAGCGATATTCAACGGTGAACGCCAATCCGTGCACCTGTGGTATCGGCATCGCGCCACCGAGGATGAACTGATAGGCAATCGCGCCATATGTGTCATTGGAGGCGATATTGGGGAACCCACCGACGCCGGAAGTACTAAACCCACTTAGATGCGCCCACTGATAGCCGACGCCGACACCGACATATGGCGCAAAGTAGGGTACGGTCAGGCCGGTGGTTTGCGCCAACAGATTGGTCATGTCGTACAGCACATTGAACATCGGGCCGTATTTGATTTCCCTGCCACCCGCGCCAGCCGGGAAGCCAAAGTCGCGTCCATGAGCGAACTGATTGTTGCGGTAATCGCCTTCGATTTCAAAGCGCAGACCATTGGGCAGGGCCCACCCGACGCTTCCCACGCCGGCCCACCCGTAGCGCGATTGCAAGGCGGCGTTTCCCGCCGCGCCCGCGGCGTCGATCAGATGTTGGTTCTGCAACCAATTGATTCCTGCCCCGGCTCCGATATAGAGCCCGCTGAGCGGCGGGGCTGGTTCCAGGGACGGCAGCGGCAACTGGGCCGCGGCGAGCCGTGGGGCGATTAGCATGGCGGCAAACATTACAGCACGAAAACGTATCACTTCGCGTCTCCTGCTCTGAAGGCGATAATGACGGTGCTGTTAGGACCTGCCCCTGTCAAAGCACAGAACCGCGAGGGCACTGATTACTGATACGGCCGTAGCCCTTTTGTCACATCTGCAATTGCCCACGCAGAATCCTGCCAATCTCTTTTCGCGGAGGGAGGAAGTAGCTGACAACAAACGCATTGACCGGGCTCTATCGCAGCAAGTGCCAGCGCAGTCATTTCTTCATACAGAATTTTACTTTCCGCAAATTCTTACCTGTCGGCGAACCCTTTAGTAGTGGCACGGCACATCCTCATCCTGTCGTGGAATACCTGATCCATCCTATCCAGGCTTGTGCGATCGGCGGGACACGATCCTGCGGCCTGTCCTGTCGGAATCCTTCGCGGCACGGCTGGTCGCACAGGACGCACCGGCGACGGCGCAAATCGGTTGACAGCAGGCGAGAATCCCTGTCGTGAGCCTCAGACAGGAGGAACAGAAATGCGGTCACGTGAAACAAGGCGGCGCCGGTGGAGGCGCATGTGCTGCGTTGTGGCGGCAATCCTGCTGTCGCCCGCGGTTGCCGACGCGCGCGCTCTCCACGTCCGGGAATCCACGCCCGCCGCCGAGGCGATCATTACCGGTCGCCACGCCGAGTATGTCATCCGCTTCGATGGTCTGGTGGATCACAGGGCGTCGCGGATGCAGATCATGCAGTCGGGTCGTGTCGTCCAGACGCTTGTGCCGCTGGGCGACAGCGCGCCCGACGTCCTGTTCGCCTCGGGCGAGGCACCGCGTCCCGGCAAGTACGTGCTCCGCTGGAGGGCAATCTCCGCCGGCGATGGCGTCGCGAGCAACGGCGACATTCGGTTTTCCGTGGCGCCATGACCGGCGAACGCGGCGGGCGCGCAAACTAACATTAACAGACATCTACACTAACACAATACTCCCACCATGGACCAATTTTCCCCGCCCGAACCGCCCGACCTCACCCTTCAGCTCCCCCGCGACCTCTACTACCAGGCCATCCACGAGCTGTGCGCCGGGCTGCCGCCGCCGGTCACCGCCTCACCCGAGGACCGCGCCCGCCGCGACAACGCCGCCATCGCCGTGGTCGCCTCGCTGCTGCCGGCCAACGGCGACGAGGTGGAACTCGCCACGCAGGTCGTCGCCGCCAACGCCCAGGCGATGGAGTCTCTGCGGCTGGCCCGCAAATACCCGGGCGATCCCAACTTCGTGCTGAAATGTAGCGCGCAGTCCGCCAGCATGATGCGCCAGGCGCGGGCGGCGCGATCACTGTTGCTGCGCGTGCAGGCCGAGCGCCGGAAGCGTGAGGCGGACGGCGTCGCCCTGGGCAAGGCCGCCTGGGTCGAGCACTGCGCCATTGGCCTGATGGCGCTGGCGCTCGGCCGTGCCCCCCGGAACCGATGGCGGAGCCGGAACCGATGGCCGCGCCGGAGCCCGCGCCGGAACCGGAGCCGGACGATGCGTTCGCCCGGCTCGGCGAGGCCGAGCAATACGCACTGATCTACCCGCGTCGCGCGGCGCTGATCCGCTCCCTGGGCGGGCTGCCGGATCGGTGCGACTTCGGGCCGCCCGAGCCGGACCTGGTGCGCGCGATCGTCACCGGCACCAGTGCCACGCTGCGCGCGCTGGACGCGGAGGCGGTGACCTGACCTGGAGGGCTGGCGTCTGAGGCGAAATATGTGCGTCGGTTGCCCCCCTTGTCGTCATCCCCGCGAAAGCGGGGACCCAGTTCCAGCCTGGGTCCCCGCTTTCGCGGGGATGACGACAGGGATCGTTGTCGGCGCGTCAGCTGATTCGCTTATTCCAGCTCGGGTCCCAAGGTCGCCGCTACCCGATTATGGGCGCCGGAATGCCGCGACCATGGATTACGACTGATGCTGCCCGAGCGGCCCGTCTTGCTACGCCGCGCGTGGCCGTCTCATCATACGGGCAATGAGACGCCGCCGAGACAGGTGGCCACACAGCACGTGCCACGGCCCTCCAGCCGAACGCCCTCGGCAATGACCGGCATCAGTGGACCGCGACGAAGGCCATCCCGTGCTCGTTCGCCAGCGACACCGCGGCATCGATGTCATCGACCACAGCCATCGGGATGCCATCGGCAGCATGGATGGCATAAGCCACCTCACCGTTCAGCAGGCCGGACCGGAGATACACAACCGACCGAACCCCAAGGCGACGGAACTGCGCCGACGACATGTGGCGGACGTCTTCCACGGGCACGTCCACGCTGCGGCCGACAGTTTCGCCCGGTCGATCGATCACTGAGACGTTCATGACACAGGTTCCTGTAGTCCTGAACACTCAGTATGCGCCCTTTATCCGCGTCGGCGCATTGACCTGGATCAATCTTACGGTCGAATCGTTGCGTTTTCGATCAGCCGATCTTCCAGCCATCCTTGGTCTTGCACCACGTGAGATCGGTGCTGCGCTCCGGACGTGGGCCGCCCGGCACAGTGGTCTGATAATGCACTACGCGGCAGGCCAGGCCCTTGCGATGCAGCGGGTTGCCGGCGGTTGCCGTTCCGCCCGCGCCGGACTGAGGGTTGCTCCATGTCTCCTTGGCGCCGGACACAAGATGCGGCCGATCCAACAGGTGGTTGGTGGCCTCGGTGAGCGCCGTAATGTCTTCGGCATTCAGCGGTACGCCGCGGCTGCCGCGGAACGGGTTGATCTGCGCCAGCGCGGGCTGGGAAAGGCTGGCGGCAATCAGCAACAGCGGCAGGAGACGATGTCGGTTCATGGCGGACTCCAGGGCGGCCAGGCAGGCAGCCGGCCGCCGTCGTTATGCCGTTTGACCCCCCTCGCTGCCAAGCGCCGGCTGACGCAATCGCCTTGGTCCCACGTGGCGGCAGTTTCTCCACTCGCACATGGCCGCCATGCTCCATGCGCAAGATCGTTATGTTTGCGAAATTGATCTGGATCAATGAACCCAGGTAAAATCCATGTCAGTTTATTCGCACACGACATAAGTGGTCCCGCCATGTACCAGTCCGCCAGGTTTCCGGTCACTGACGTTCCCCGCGACGAAACAGCCCGCGACAGGCGTGATCCTGTCGTTGTGCAGGCGATAGCAGCCGTCGCTGCGCGCCAACCGATGGAGGACTGGTGGGCGCTGGCGCCGGGCGTCCGAACTCAGGCGATCTACGACGAGATCAGGCGTCTTGATTGGGCATGGCTCCGCGCGGCGGTCGCACCCGTGCAGGAGGATGCCGACAGTCCCCGCTATCAGATGGCGTGACCTCGGTTACCGGGCGCCCCCAGACCCGCATCTCACGCGGTGAACGTGAATTGGCTGCCTGTGGTGCATAGCACGAGCTTCTCGGGCAATTCGCGTTTGGCCGTCTCCAGGAAGTTCGACCCGCTGCAATGCATCGGGATCAGATGGTCTATGTCGAACTTCCTCAGTTCGGCCATGACCTGATCCAGGTAGGGTTGCTGCGCCGGAGCCAGATGGAACCCGCCGCACAGCGCGTAGATCTTCTCGATCCCGGTTACCTCTTGGGCGCGTCGCAGCGTGTTGACGATGCCGCCGTGGCCGCAGGACGTGATGACCACGAGGCCACGGTCGCCGACCCGGA
The DNA here is from genome assembly GCA_035569235.1 of Acetobacteraceae bacterium. Classification (GTDB taxonomy): domain Bacteria; phylum Pseudomonadota; class Alphaproteobacteria; order Acetobacterales; family Acetobacteraceae; genus JAMXLO01. The sequence continues at coordinate 4,548 of DATMND010000463.1, forward strand.
AGCAGGTTGCGTGCTCGTGCCAGTGCTGGTCCGGCACCGGGGCGCCGGTCAGTTCCTCGGCGGTGAAATGGTGGTCGCCGTAGCTGGACGTGTTGCAGCCGACGCCGTCCTGCTCGCCGAACACGACGAAGGTGTTGGGCAGCACGCGTTCGATGCTGGTGCGCGGCACGATGCCGGTGGTGAAGGCGTGGCCCTCGATGACGATGGGCATCTCCGACAGTACCGGCGTGACCGCTGCCTGTTTCAGCGCGCGCCGGTCGACCACGCCGTACGGCAGAAACGTCCCGTCATCCTGCTTCTGCACGCGATGGCAGAATGCATCCTCGCCGCCGATGTAGAGGCGGAGGTCGTCCTTCATGCTGTCGCGATGCTTCGCCAGAAATCCGAGCATGCCGCCGAAATGGTCCAGATGTCCGTGGCTGAGGACCAGCGCGTCGATTGCCGGGACATCGATGCCGAGCAGTTCAAGGTTGTTGTTGAGCACGTCGGGCGTGTAGCCGAAGTCGAGCAGGATGCGCTTCGTGTCGGTTCCCTTGGTCGAGGTCAGATGCAGCGACAGTCCCCACTGGCTTTCCAGGGTCCGACCGTTGAACGCGGCCGGCGAGCGCACGCGCTTCACACCGACGCCCGGCGCCTGCGCGCCGGAGATGAAGATGTCGTGGTTTGTATCGAGAACCACCTGGATGGCCAGGCTGTCCACGACCGGTGGGACGATCTGCACGGGTGCGGCATGGGCCGACCGATCAAGGACGCCGCAGCAGACCAGAAGCGATCCGGTTGCGGATGCGGATCGCAGGAATGTCCGGCGGTCCAGGCTGCTTATCATGGCGATTCCCCCCGAAGACAGCGGGCAGCGGTCGCAAGTTGAACCACGCCAGCAGCCGGCCATCAATCGCCATGAGACCAAGCCGACCAATGCCGCACAGGGCGGCCGCGGATTGCACGCCGCTCGAATTCCAACCTAGACACTACGCCCATGCCGCCGCCCTTGCTTCTGTTGCAGGACATCAGCCTCAGCTTCGGGACCGCACCGGTGCTGGCCGGCGCCGGTCTGGCCGTCGCCGCCGGCGATCGGCTGTGCCTCGTCGGGCGCAACGGCTCCGGCAAGTCCACGCTGTTGCGCGTTGCCGCCGGCCTGATGGAGCCGGATGCCGGTCGCCGGTTTGCCCAGCCCGGAGCCACCATCCGCTATCTGCCGCAGGAGCCGGACCTGGCCGGGTTCGCCACCACGCTGGCGTATGTCGAAGCGGGGCTGGTCACCGAGGCGGACGAGGACCGCCACCGGGCCCGCTATCTGCTGGAGCAGCTCGGCCTGACCGGTGACGAAGATCCCAACACCCTATCCGGGGGTGAGGCGCGCCGCGCCGCTCTGGCCCGTGCGCTGGCCCCGTCGCCGGACATCCTGCTGCTCGACGAGCCGACCAACCATCTGGACCTGCCAGGCATCGAGTGGCTCGAACGCGAACTGGCCGGAATGCGATCCGGCATCGTGCTGATCAGCCACGACCGTCGGCTCCTGGAGCGCATCTCCCGCGCCACCGTCTGGCTGGACCGCGGCATCACCCGCACCTTGGACCGTGGGTTCGCGGGGTTCGAGGCCTGGCGCGACGACGTGCTGGAGCAGGAGGAGAGCGAGCGGCACAAGCTCGGACGCAAGATCGCGATGGAGGAAGACTGGCTGCGCTACGGCGTCACCGCGCGACGCAAGCGCAACCAGAAGCGGCTGGCGGACCTTCATGCGCTGCGCAAGCGGCGGAAGGAGCAACGCGCGCGGTTCGGCACGGTGCGGCTTGAGGCGGCACAGGCGGATCTGTCCGGGCGTCTGGTCATGGTGGCCGAGCATGTGACCAAGGCGTTCGGCGACCGCGTGGTCGTGCGCGACCTTTCCACCCGCATCCTGCGCGGCGATCGGGTTGGCATTGTCGGCCCTAATGGCGCCGGCAAGACCACGCTGCTGAACCTGCTGACCGGCGCGCTGGCGCCCAACACCGGCGAGGTGCGGCTCGGCACCAATCTCGCCCAGGTGACGCTGGACCAGGGGCGGGAAACGCTCGATCCGGCGCAATCGCTGGCCCAGGCGTTGACCGGCGGGCACGGCGATACGGTGACGGTTGGCGATCAGACCAGGCACGTCATCGGCTATATGCGGGATTTCCTGTTCGGCCCGGAGCAGGCCAACACGCCGGTCGGCGTGCTGTCCGGCGGAGAGCGCGGCCGACTGACCCTGGCGCGCGCCTTTGCCCGACCTTCCAACCTGCTGGTGCTCGACGAGCCGACCAATGACCTGGACCTGGAGACACTCGACCTGCTGCAGGAGCGGCTGGCCGAGTATCCGGGGACGGTGCTGCTGGTCAGCCACGACCGCGATTTCCTCGATCGCGTCGTGACCTCGGTGATCGCCGCCGAACGCGACGGGCGGTGGGTCGAGTATGCCGGCGGCTACACCGACATGGTGGCGCAGCGCGGGCTGGCGCCGGGGGCGGTGGGGGTTGTTCAGACTGCAACGCGGTCGCGGCCGGCGGCGGAGGCAAGGCCTCGGCAAGCGGCCCGCCCGCCGCGCCGGATGACGTTCAAGGACCGGCACGCGCTGGAGACACTGCCGGCCCGGATCGCCGCGTTGCAGAGCGAAGTGGCAGGTCTGGGTTCGCTGCTGGCCGATCCTGATCTGTACGCGCGCGATCCGGCACGGTTCGGTGCCATGACCACGGCGTTGGGTCATGCGCAGGAGGCTTTGGCAGCGGCGGAAGAGCAGTGGCTCAGGCTCGAGATGCTGCGTGAGGAAATCGAGGGCTGACCGCGCGGTCGCGAGGCACTTCGTATCTGGTCGATACCGTTATTGTGCACTGCACAAAATAGCTTGCCAAGCGGTGGCGCCCGCACTATAACCATTTTGCTGCACTGCAACATAAACCCGGGAACCGGCCACTTCGGCTAGGCCCTCCAAGCACGAAGGACTGATCCCATGTCGATTACCACTGCGACGAAGACCGCCCAACCGAGCGCACTCGACCTGAAGCAGGGCGTCGCCTACGCCACCGCGGCGACCGCCGATGCCTCCGAGAAGGCGATCAAGGCCACGAAGGACTTCGCGGCGTTCAATCAGGCCTCTGTGGCGGCCTTTACCCAGGCCGGCCAGATCCTGACCGCCGGAACGCAGGACCTGTTCCGCCAGATGGCTGCGTCCAGCCAGTCAGCTTTCGCTGAGACCATGTCTGCCTTCCAGGCGCTCGCGAGCGCGAAGTCCGTCAAGGAGGGGCTTGAGCTGCAGGCCAGCCTCGCCAGCACTTCCGCCACCCGGGCAATGTCCGAGGGCAGCCGTTTCGCCCAGGCGAGCATCGATCTCGTCCGGAAAGCCTCGGCTCCGCTGACCGCCCGTGCGGCGCTTGCGGCCGAGACCTTTTCGGCGCTGAAGGCCTGACACTGACCAGCCGGGCCGCAAGGCCCGGCTCAGGTCGCTCCGATTTCATCCGCACCATAGCCGTCGCTGCGGCTAGTGCGGCGTCACCGCGTTCAGGCCGGCCGTCGCTGTTACTCCGTCCTGGGTCGCGATACCGCCGCTGGCGCCGATGGCCCCGATCAGCTTGCCGTCCACCACGATCGGAAAGCCTCCCTCGGAGGCCACAACATGCTCGAACGACAGCAGGCTGAGCGCGCTCGGCGTACCGCTGTTGATCACATCGGCGAAGGCCTTGCTTGGGCGGCGGAACAGGGCCGCCGAGCGCGCCTTGGCCTGGGCGATGTCAATGGACGCGTACTGGGTGCCGTCCATGGTGGCATGTGCGACCAATTGCCCGGCCGGGCCGACGACCGCGATCGCCATCTTCCAGTTGTGCTTCTTCGCTTCCGCAGCCGCCGCCAGGATGGCCTTGTGCGCGGTATCGAGGTCTATCGGCGTGCCATAGGGAATGTCGAACGGCATGGCCTCGGGCACTGGCGCCGGGGTTGCCGGCGCGGGCGCCTGCGCCTGCGCCGCCGCAAGCCCGCCCAGCAGAACGGCGGTGGCACAGGCAAGCGGGATCGCAATGTGGCGGAATGTCGGCATGACGTTGTCTCCCCTGGCTGGTTCTAGTTCGTTCGACGCCGCATAGGGCCGGGTTATTCCCTGTGCGCGAGCGCCAGCCCGATGCCGGCGCACATCAGGAACCCGCCGGATAGACGGTTGCGCAGCCGACCACGTATCGCGAGCGCGCCACGCACGCGGCCGGCGAGCAGCGCCCAGCCGGTGTCGAGCGCGGCCGCTATGGCGAGGAAGGTGAGGGACAGCAGCACGACCTGCGGCATGATCGGAATATCGGGCGACAGGAACTGCGGGAAGAAGGCGCCATAGAACAGCAGCGTCTTCGGGTTGGTGAGCGAGATCAGGAAGCCGCGTATCGCGATGGCGCGAAAGGAACGCGGCTGTGGCCTGGTGCGCGTCAGGTCGATCGGTGTCGCGGTCCACTGGCGGATTCCCAGGTAAACCAGGTAGGCGACGCCGATCCAGCGGACCCATTCGAACCAGCCCGCAAGGATATCGAGTGTGGCGCTCAGGCCGAGCGTGACCAGCGCAAGCTGAACCACTATGGCCGACGACGTGCCTGCGACGGTGAGCAGCCCGTAGCGCGTCCCGTAGGCGATCGAGTTTGCGACGATCAGCGAGACGTTGGGGCCGGGAATGAGGATAAGGATCGTGGAGGCGGCGACGAAGCCGAGATAGAGCGAGACGTGCATGGGGTGGCGGCCTTCTACTGGACGTCGTCCGGCGCAAACGCAACGCCCCGCCGCACGGAGTGTGGGGCGGGGCGTTGCGCAGTCCGATGAGGGTTCACTGCGCCATTCAGTTGGCTGCGCAACGACTCCGGTTATGCGCGTGCCCGCCGCATTGAATGCGGCAATTGGGATCGCGGCGCATGTGACGAGAGCGAACCATGCGTAAACGGTAGCGCTGCGGGTGATCCGGCGTCAATGCTCCCGCGGCCTGTTGACAGCGGCGAGAACGTTGCCCGCTCGGCCTGCTCGCATCAGGGGCGCGGTGTTTTGGCTGCCTCGGAAAACGTCAGCTTCATTGTGCGGACCATGCCATCTGATTCTACAACCACGTGACCGGGCTCGATCGTGCGAACCACGAAGTCGCCGACGTGCGCTCCCTCCTTGACCACGAGCGGTTTCGCATTCTCGGCTGCCGTCATGAAGATCGCGCGATTGCCAAACGGCCCGGTGATCACGCCAGTCAGGCGCGTCGGCCCCGCCCCTGTTGCCGCCACATCCTCCGAAGTCTTGGTTGGACGCCGATCCTCACGGAACACCGGGCGCTCGAGTGCGGTTGTCACCCAGCCTTGCATGACGCCGTTGGCGTCGGGCCCCGGAGCGGCCCGCGCTGTGCTCATCAGCGGTGAACGCCCTGGTGCCGCGGCAGATAGGTCGGGTGCTGCGGGGTCCTGCATTTCCCAATAGATCGTGCCGGCCATTGCAGTCGCCACGACCAAAGCACCAGCCAGAATCCGGCTCATCGGGTGGCCACCTTGGCCGGCGACGCCGACCGGAAGGCGAATATTGCGCATGCCACATCGAACGAGCCCGGGGCCGTGCTGATCCGATGCAACGCAGGTGTCACCTGCAACTCATCCACCAGGAGCGAGGGCGAGGCAACATTCATTTCCTTCAGCAAGGCCATCAGGATCGGCCACGATGCGTTGAACGATAGGCGCAGGCCGATGCGCCGATAGGCGCCCGCGTCGTCGCCCGGCAATGTCTCCACACTGTTCAACTGGACGCCGGTCTTCATGAACATCGCCTGCAGACGTTCCTGCAGCGACGCACTCGCCATGGAGTCGTTGTCGCCATCGAGCAGAGCCGCTTCGCCGGCCCCGCCCTCGGCCACGGCTTTGGCCTGTTCCTGAAGGCTTGGCAGCGCCGCTGCCAGGGTCTCCATCCGTCGCGTGAGCATCTCCTGCCGCCCCAATGCCTCGGCCCGGTCGTCGTGCCACCCGATCATGGGCATGACAACACCCAGCCAAAGAACGGCAAACGCCACTGCGGTCAGCCCGACTGCCAGCAGCTGGCCCTTACGACCGGTCGGTAATCTGCGCTTCACGTGTTTCATGTCACGACCCCAGTTCGGCGCGGATCGAGAACATCTCGCCGCCATTGGTCTCATCGCGGATGACCGGTGCGGTGAAAGCCGGATTGTGGATTATCGGATTCGCCGCCATCGCGCCGATGAGCCGCGCGGCGCCGGCAGACCGTCCGCTGATGGTGAGCTTCCGCTGGCGCAGATTCAGTGCTGTCAGGTACGTATCGTCCGGCAGCAGGTCGGTCAGCAGAGCGATGGTCTGCAACGGCGTGCCCACCTGGTTGCGCGCCGCGGCAATGGCGTCGGCCGTTGTCGCGCCATTTGTGATCTTCTTGCGCAGCTTCTCGGCCTCCGTGACCTGGGGCCTTATTGCCTCGACGCGCGCGTCAATTCGCGCGGAGGCAACAGATTGCAGGATGAACGGCAGTGCCACCGCCGCCGCTACCAGCACGCCGCAGCCGCCAAGCGCATAGGCGTCGGCACGCGGTCCCAGCCAGCGGTGTGACGGCCGGTCCTCGGTCAAGGGGACGATACGGTGCGGCTCCGCCACGCCGCCGGCAGCGATCCGTGCCGGGGCAAGGCCTGCCTGCAGCAGTGCCGTGAGGATTGCCTCCACCCGCAGATACGGCACGACGGTGACGCGGACATGAAGCCGGTTGCGGGCTGCATCACGCTTCCCGGCAAGGCAGCTCCAGAACACTTCGTCGGCGCGGAACGGTGTCAGGCGGTCCATCTCGTAGGCCACCACCCGCTTGAGGTCATTTTCCGCGGCGAGGGGCAGGACGATCTCCCGCTCAAGCAGCAGATCGGCGGAGACCCGCAGCACCGATGTGGTTCGAAGCGCGCGTGGCAGGCGCGCCAGGGTTGCCCGTAATCCCGCCGAGTTCAGCTCGTGCCGGCCCAGCGAGGTTTCGCCGCCCCGGCCCTGCATGAACAGCTCGACCGCGGATAAATCGGGAAGTTCAGGCACGATCACGAGCGTTCGCCGCCAGCTCCGACCTGACGATGGCCGGAGAGAGGCGGGAACCAGGTCCCGCATCTGCTCCTTCCACCAGGTGAAAAAGTCCGTCAGCATCGTGTCCTTCCTGTCACCCGCTGGTGCATCGGCACCTCCGGGCATGTCTCGCACGCCGCAATCAGCCAAGCCTCCGGGGGCAACCCGGCAGTGGATAATATGGGTTCGGTTCGCGCCGCCGCCATTTGACCGGGGTCGGATGGGTCAGGTTGCTGCCGGCAATGACCAATGGCCAGCGGCCGGTCTGCGTCCAACACCGTCAGCCGGATCGGAGTGTGATCGGGATCACCGCAAGTGAATCTGATCAATTCCCTAACCACTCCGAACTCCATTGGTCCTGCCGATGAGTGGCACCGGCGCACCGTGGGGGCAGTGGCCCGTGCGTATCCGTAACGTCATATGGTTATAGGCTTGCGGCTGCGGAACATCAACTGTTTTGTTATTATTACGTATTAATGTATCCGTGACGAATTGGCGACGCAGCGACAGCGCAATTCCCGGTCGCGGCCGGCCGTCGCAATTCGCGATTGTATTCCGGCAGCAGAAACGTCATGGTATCAGAATATGATGGGCCAGGAAAGGACACCTTGCCCTACGGCCGCCGTGGCGAAAACATTCGCCAACGGCATAGCCGCGTCGACTTGGCCGCAAGCAAGGCCATGACCCGCCCGAAGAACGTCATTCCGGGCATGGCACGGCGAGCCGTCAACCGTGCATATCAATGCCGATGCACCTGCAAGACGATGCCCTGCTGCCATATCCATCCATGCTGATCACCCATACGCAGCCGGACCATCTTGAAACGCTCGCCACACCATTCGGGATCGCGGTGCTCGGCTTCAATCGCGCGCGGGTGCTCGAACGCGGCTGAGGGTCGCAGCTAAGGCTTCCGTGCGGAAACCGCCACGCCGCCTCGCCGTGGGGCAGTTTGACTCCTGCGAATCACGGCTCGGCGACCTGTGCGTGGTGAAATCTGTTCGCTGCGGTGCAGCAGACCCTCGATCCCGCGACGCGCAACCGCATCACGTCGTTCGCCGGATCCCGCCACCCGGAGCCGGAACAGAATATCGAGTTCCTGACCGAGGACCTGCCCCGCCACCTGGTGTTGGTACATCGTCAGTAGGCATCCGAACCTCGCCGGTCCCTGGCCAGCCGCCGGAACCCTTGCGAATCCAGGCGTGACTCGCGCTGTTCGATCGGCATGCGGTTTGAGTGGCATGTCGGCCACAGGTTATTGATAAAGCGGACCCTTAATGACTTATTAACGAACATCTTGATTGTCGTGTTGCTATCGTCATAGGGTCACATGGTGATAGGAACTCCAGGGTGAGCGCCAGAAATGCCGCGACCAAAACAGTCCGCGGAAAACGCCAGTTCCTCGTACACCTCGACGCCACTCTGATTCGTCGGATCAAGATACTGGCGATCGACCGCAACGTCAGCGCCTCCAGCCTCGTGCAAGAAGCGCTGCTTGCCTTCCTCGCGGCCACCGGCAACCCGAACCCGCCTTCGCGCAATCAGGGAGATCCGTCATGAAACGTTGCGTGGCGCTGACACTCATGCCGGTGCTGGCCATCACGGGGTGCATACCGCCCCCGACGCCGCAGGTCCTGGAGCCTCTTCCGCCGGTGACAGGGGAAGGCATCGTCGCCCCGCCGCGGGTGAACGGCAGTGTAGGAAATCCGAACACGATCTCACCGGTGCTGACCAGTACCGCGGCGCCAGCCACTTTGCCACTTCGGCTGGCCGGCGACACGACAAGCCTGGGGCAGATCACCCTCGACTTCGCGGATTCCGACATTCGGGAGGTTGCGTCGCAGATCCTCGGCGACATCCTCAAAGTCAACTACACGATCGATCCGGCGGTGCACGGAACGGCCACGCTGCATACGGCGACGACGATGACCCGCGGACAGCTTGTGGGATTGCTGCAATCGCTGCTTGCCGCGGACAGCGCCACCGTCGTCGAGACCGCCGGGGTTTACCGGGTGGTACCCGCCCCCGCGGCGGCCGGATCGCTGGGCGCGGGCAATGATGCCGCGGTGCCGCTGCGCTACGCCTCGGCGGCCGAACTCGCCAAGATCCTGCAGCCGTTCGTCCAGACAGGCGGCAAGATCGCGGCCGATCCCAACAGCAACTCGCTGATCGTCGTCGGCGACCCGGCTACGCGGGAGGCGCTGATCAACCTGATCCGCGCTTTCGATGTCGATTCCCTGGCCGGCCAGTCGTATGCACTGTTGCCGGTGTCCAGCGGCGATACGCAGGACACGGCGGCGGCCTTGCAGGTCGCCTTCCGTAGCCAAAGCAACGGGGCGCTGGCCGGCCTCGTGCGCGTGGTGCCGATGCAGTCCATCAATTCGGTGCTGGTGATTGCCGGCCAGCCTTCCTACATCGACGACGCAAGGCGGGTCTTCGCCTTGGTCGAGCGTGCGCGCCGAGCGACGGTGCGAAGCTGGCGTGTCTTCTACCTGCAGAACAGCAAGAGTAGCGACGTGGCCTTTGTGCTCCAGCAGGCCTTTACCCCTGGCCATGTCACAGCCCAGCCGTCCGGGGGCGGTGTTGGCAGCACCGCCCCTGGAGCCCAGACCAGCACTTTGGGCGGTGGCGGCGGCCTTGGCGGCGGTGGCGGCCTGGGCGGCGGTGGCGGCCTGGGAGGAGGTGGGCGGGGCGGCGGCGGTGGCCTTGGCGGCGGTGGCGGCCTTGGCGGCGGCGGAGGCGGCGGAGGCCTGACAGGTGGCGCTACAAGCTCAGCGGGCGGCCCCGGAGCACCGACGCAGCCTGGCGCGGGCGCGGAAGGCGATCAGGGTGGCGGCAATCCGCTGCTGGGAGGCCTGGGCGGTCAATCCGACCAGTCCGAAGGAGCGGCGGCGAATGCGATGCGCATCATCCCCAATAACCAGAACAACGCGATCCTCGTCTTCGGCTCACCGCAGGAGACTGACACGGTCGAGGCGATGCTGCGCAAGATCGACATCCTGCCGCTTCAGGTGCTGATCGACGCCGTGATCGCCGAGGTAACACTCAATGATTCCCTGCAATACGGCACGCAGTTCTTCTTCAAGTCGCGCGGCGTGAACATCATCCTCGATAATGCCACGCAGACCGTTCAATCCCTCGGCAGCACCGCTCTGCAATCCACATTCCCTGGCCTTGTGGGCGGCGGCAACGGCGCCGGCGGCGCGCCATTCGTGATCCAGACCCTGCAGGCGGTGACAAAGGTCAACGTGCTGTCCTCGCCGCAGCTCCTGGTCACCGACAACCATGTGGCCCGGCTGCAGGTCGGTTCCCTGGTGCCTTACCTAACGCAGACCGCGGTTAGCACGATCACTGCCAATGCGCCGGCGGTCAATTCCATCGACTATTTCCAGACCGGCGTCATCACCGAGGTCACCCCGCGCGTGAACAGTGGCGGCCAGGTCACCCTGGACATCTCGCAGCAGGTCAGCAACATCGATACCACGACGACCCCGACAGCGGGTATCAGCTCGCCGACCTTCTTCCAGCGCTCCATCCAGTCCCGCGTCGTGGTGCACGATGGTCAGACCGTCGGGCTCGCCGGCCTGATCCAGGACACCTCATCCGCCGGGAACCAGGGCATTCCCTGGCTGAAGGACATTCCGATCCTGGGCTTCTTCGCCGGTACCCAGAACAACGCACGGACAAGGACGGAGCTTCTGCTGCTGCTGACCCCGCGGGTAGTCCGCGACCAGAGGGATGCACGAGAAGCGACGGAAGAGCTCCGCCAGGGGCTGTCGAATGCCGCCCTGATTCCGCAAGTCCTGCAAAACCTGAAGCCGTCCGGCTCCAACGACCCTGGCGCCCACGTTCGGCAGAAGTTCAGGCAGACCATGGACCCGTTGCTGCAGTAGGCGCGGGAGCAGGCGAAGCGTCGCCCCCGCGCCGCCGGCCTTACGCCGCCTCGGCCAGTTGGCCGTTGATCAGCAGGCCGTCCCTGCTGGCGGTGACGCGCACCGTATCGCCGTCCTTCACCGACCCTTCCAGGATCAGCGAAGCCAGTGGGTTTTGCAGGCTGCGCTGGATCACTCGCTTCAAGGGCCGCGCGCCATAGGTGCTGTCGTAGCCCTCGTTCGCCAGCCAATCGAGCGCGAGACGGTCGAGCTCGATGTTGGTCTTGCGATCGGCCAGCAGCTTGCGCAGGTGTTCGAGCTGGATCGACACGATGCTCGCCATGTCGCTGCGCTGCAGCCGGCGGAACAGGATGATCTCGTCCAGCCGGTTGAGGAATTCGGGCCGGAAATGGTGACGCACCACGTTCATCACCTGGCCCAGCACCATCGCCGATGACTCGCCATCCGGCTGGGCGGCCAGGATGTCGCTGCCGAGGTTCGAGGTCAGCACGATGATGGTGTTCTTGAAGTCCACCGTGCGGCCCTGCCCATCGGTCAGGCGGCCATCGTCCAGCACCTGAAGCAGCACGTTGAAGACGTCCTCGTGCGCCTTCTCGACCTCGTCGAACAGGATCACCTGATACGGCCGCCGGCGCACCGCCTCGGTCAGCACGCCGCCCTCGTCGTAGCCGACATAGCCGGGCGGCGCGCCGATCAGCCGAGCGACCGCGTGGCGCTCCATGAACTCGCTCATGTCGATTCGCACCATCGCGCGCTCGTCGTCGAACAGGAATTCGGCGAGCGCCTTGCAGGTCTCAGTCTTGCCGACGCCGGTGGGGCCGAGGAACAGGAAGCTGCCGATCGGGCGGTTCGGGTCCTGCAGGCCGGCGCGCGCGCGACGCACCGCATTGGCGACGGCCTTCAGCGCCTCCTCCTGGCCGACAACGCGCTTGCGCAGCTGCACTTCCATGTGCAGCAGCTTATCGCGTTCGCCTTCCAGCATCTTGTCCACCGGAATGCCGGTCCAGCGCGAGACGACGCCGGCGATTTGTTCCTCGGTCACCGCCTCGTTCACCAGCTTGCCGTCAGACGAAGTCGCCAGCTTCTTCTCGATCTCCGGGATCACGCCGTAGAGCAGCTCCGACGCGCGGGCCAGATCGCCGCGGCGTTGCGCGATCTCCACCTCGCTGCGCGCCTGGTCCAGCCGTTCCTTCAGCTTCTGGGTATCCTGCACCTGCTCCTTCTCCGCCTGCCAGGCGGCGGTCAGCGTATTCGACTCCTCCTCGAGTTCGGCCAGTTCCTTCTCGAGCCGCTCCAGCCGGTCGCGCGATGCAGCATCGCTCTCCTTGCGCAGCGCCTCGCGTTCGATCTTGAGCTGGATCACGCGCCGGTCGAGTTCGTCCAGCGCCTCCGGCTTGGAATCGACCTGCATGCGCAGCCTGCTGGCCGCCTCGTCGATCAGGTCGATCGCCTTGTCCGGCAGGAAGCGGTCGGTGATGTAGCGGTTGGAGAGCGTCGCGGCAGCGACCAGCGCACCGTCGGTGATGCGCACGCCGTGATGCAGCTCGTACTTCTCCTTGATGCCGCGCAGGATCGAGACAGTGTCCTCGACCGACGGCTCGCCCACGAACACCGGCTGGAAGCGCCGTGCCAGGGCGGCGTCCTTCTCGATATGCTTGCGGTACTCGTCGAGCGTGGTGGCGCCGATGCAGTGCAGCGTGCCGCGCGCCAGTTCCGGCTTGATCAGGTTCGCCGCATCCATCGAGCCTTCCGCCCGGCCCGCGCCCATCAGGTTGTGCAGCTCGTCGATGAACAGCACGACCTGGCCTTCGGCTGACTCCATCTCCTTCAGCACGGCCTTCAGGCGTTCCTCGAACTCGCCGCGATACTTCGATCCAGCGACCAACGCGCCGAGGTCGAGCGCCAGAAGCTGCTTGCCCTTCAGCGCCTCGGGCACGTCGCCGTTGACGATACGCAGCGCCAGGCCGTCGACGATGGCGGTCTTGCCGACGCCGGGCTCACCGATCAGCACGGGGTTGTTCTTGGTGCGGCGCGCCAGCACCTGGATGGTGCGGCGGATTTCCTCGTCGCGCCCGATCACCGGATCGAGTTTTCCTTCCCGTGCGAGCGCGGTTATGTCGCGGGCGTATTTCTTCAGCGCGTCGAAGTTGGATTCGGCATTCGGGCTGGTGACGGTGCGGCCCTTGCGGATGTCGTTGATCGCCTTCTCCAGCGCCTGCGGCGTGACGCCGGCATTCCGCAGCGCGCGGGCGGCCGGGGTGTCGGACGTGGCGATCGCCAGCAGCAGGCGGTCCTGCGCCACATACTCGTCGCCGGCCTTCTGTGCCACCTGCTGCGCGTTGTCGAGCACCCGCACCAGCGGCGGCGTAATCTGCGGCTGGCCGGCGCCGCCGCCCTGCACCTTGGGCTGCCGCGCCAGCTCGGTCTCGACCGCGGTCAGCGCCGCCTTGGGATCGCCGCCAGCGGCCCGGATCAGCCCGGCGGCAGCGCCTTCCTCGTCGTCCAGCAGCGCCTTGAGCAGGTGCTCGGGC